>NZ_JAELTV010000279.1 GCF_016429005.1 Pedobacter sp. ASV19 | reverse complement strand
CCCCCCCCCCCCCCCCCCCCCCCCCCCCCCCCCCCCCCCCCCCCCCCCCCTTTTTAGATGTGTATAAGAGACAGGTGTACGCCAGACTGGTGTGTTTATCAATCAACAGCCCGAAGTGGAATTTAATCTGGAATATACGGATGATAAGGGGCGGTTTCATCGATCTAGTTTGAAAAAATTGATTAATTTGTTGGAGCTGGATATGACTAAACAAGAATATATCGAGATCTTTTATTTGAGCGAGGCTCCGGAACAAATTTCAATTGCAAGTGATCTGGACAAAATAAATCGTATACTATGAGAAAATGGAGTGTATTTATAATGGGTGGCTTTATGGTTTTGAGTTGCCGGCAAATCTCAAAAAGTATTGATGAAACCATTAATCCTATTGATTCGGTTGCAGATAAACAGAAACCGGTCACTACCGTTAGTACTACAACAAGTACAACTCATTCTGTAACGCACCAGGAGGGAGAAAGTACAGGTTTTTTGACAGATACGCTGAAACTTTTGCAGGCAGCAGACTTATTACGGAAACTGCCTCAATATGCAGGTAAAGAAATATATGTTTACTCCAGTGCTTCTTTTTTTGATGATGGGCGGATCTTTATTGCACTTCAGCACCCCACAAACCCAAAGTATGTAGACAATTATCAATATGAAAAGGGAAAGTGGACTGGGCCAAGACCTGAGCAGTTATCAGTAAAGGAGGATATTAAGAATAGACTTGTACCGCTTTCGCAGATGAGTTTTATAAATGTTTGCAGGATAGGCCGGATTTATAATAAGAAAGCTTCAGAAATTGAAGGAGCAACACCGGTAACCCATATCTATGTTAATATATGGAACAATATAATTCAGTGGTTTCCGAACACTATTTCTGGAAGCCGCGAGCGTTATTTAATAGAATTTAATACAAACGGCACTTTAAAGAGTTTTAAACAGAGGTAGTTTATTTTCCTGTTGGGCCTCAAAAATAAATTTACAATTTCTCTGAGTAATTAAGATTGTATAGAATTAGGTATCTTTGATTTTATCTAATTCCTTTAAAAAATGATCCAGCAAATTGCGATTGGCGATTTTCTAAGTTTATACGCTTCAATTCCTCTTGTCGATGTACGTACACCTGCTGAATTTTTACATGGACATATTCCGGATGCTTTTAATATTCCTCTGTTTACCAATGAAGAAAGGGTTTCAGTGGGCACAACATATAAACAGGTTGGACGTGAGCAAGCCATTTTACTCGGTTTTGATCTGACAGGAAATAAATGGTCTGGCTTTATTCAGGAGGCTTTAAAGATTGCTCCGGAGAAAAAAATCGCGGTTCATTGCTGGCGCGGGGGAATGAGAAGCGGAGCCATGGCATGGGCATTGGACCTTTATGGATTTGAAGTGTATGTTATTATTGGTGGCTATAAAAGTTACAGGAGATGGGCGCATAAACAATTTGAAAAGGAATACGATCTGAAGATCTTGGGTGGTATGACGGGTTCAAATAAAACCAATATATTGCATCAGCTCAAGGGTTTAAATGAACAGGTGGTAGACCTTGAGGACCTTGCACAACATCAAGGCTCTTCTTATGGTACAATGAACCATATGGTACAGCCGAGTCAGGAACAATTTGAGAATAACTTTGCTTTTGAGCTTTCGCATTTGAATATCCGGAAGGAAATATGGGTAGAGGATGAGAGTTTAACGATTGGAAAGAGATGTATACCTAAATCTTTCTGGAATCAAATGAGAAGCTCGGGATTGATTAATCTGGAGGTACCACTGGAACAGCGTATTCAGAAGCTGGCTCTGGAATATGGACAGCTGGATAAAGATTTTCTGGTGGAATGCACCGAAAGGATACATAAACGGCTTGGTCCGGAACAAACTAAACAGGCTGTTCAAGCGATCCTGGAAAACCGAATGGAGGATTTTGTAAGGTTGGTATTGGTTTATTATGATAAAACTTATCGTACCGGCTTGGGTAAAAGGGACGTGGCACGGGTATTCTCACTGGCTTTAGAACAAGATGCTCCGGAAGTCAATGCAAAGAAGATACTGGCGTTTACAAAAAGCATTGGCGTTAAAAGGGCTGTATAAGGAAATAAAAATGAATTTAAACGATATAAAACTCACACAATACTCTCATGGAGCGGGTTGCGGTTGCAAAATAAGCCCCTCGGTTTTGGATAAAATATTGCATAGTGCTGTTCCTGCAGTACCGGATGCCCGATTACTGGTGGGTAATGACAAAAGGGACGACGCGGCGGTACTGGATTTAGGAAATGGTACAGCACTGATATCTACTACGGATTTTTTTATGCCTATTGTAGATGATCCTTATGACTTTGGGCGTATTGCTTCGGCGAATGCCATTAGTGATATCTATGCTATGGGAGGAAAGCCTGTCCTGGCGATTGCAATTCTGGGCTGGCCGATTGAAAAGCTTGCCCCGGAAGTAGCACAGAAGGTACTTGAAGGCGCCAGGGCCATTTGTGCTGAAGCTGGAATTACACTGGCCGGAGGGCATAGTATCGATTGTCCGGAACCGGTATTTGGACTGGCTGTTAACGGTATGTTAGATACCGGTCATTTGAAACAGAATTCTACTGCTACAGCAGGCTGCAGATTGTATTTAACAAAAGCATTAGGCGTTGGTATCCTGTCTACCGCTCAAAAGAAAGGGATCCTTCGCCCTGAGGATGCGGCAATAGCGCTGAAAAGTATGGTCACTTTAAATAAACCTGGTGAACTTTTTGGCAGAATGAAGAGTGTTAAAGCCATGACAGATGTGACCGGGTTTGGTTTGCTGGGCCACCTTGCAGAAATGTGCGAAGGAAGCGGCTTATCGGCTGTAATTGAGTTTGATAAGGTGCCGGTGATTTCTTCTCTTCCTTTCTACCTGAGTCAAAACTGTTTTCCGGGAGGAACTCAGCGCAATTGGAACAGTTACGGGGAGAAAATTGGTGTTCTTAATGAGTTGCAGAAATTCATTCTTGCTGATCCTCAAACCAGTGGTGGCCTATTGGTGGCGGTAGAAGAAGACGGGTCGCTGGAATTTGAACAATTGCTGCAGGAGCATGGATTGCCTGCTGTTTCATTTGGATGGCTTAAGGCAAATGATGAAAATAAACTAATCAGCATCGCGCCGTAGGCGGTTTTCTGCGGATAATTTTATAGATTGCATGGGCAAACATTTATAGTTTAGGATTAATTAATGATAAGAATAACAATGAAAAAATCTGTTTTAACTCTGTTGGTGATTTTGGGTACAGTAATTTTGGCTGAGGCGCAACAAAAGTTGCCTACAGCAACTGAAATGGCAACAAAAAGCATAGAAGCCTTAGATAAAAAGGTGAAACTCAATCCAACCCAAAAGAACGTGATTTATAATTACATGGTGGATATGTGTAAAGATCAGCTGGAGCTTTCAAAAAAACAACAGGCTGGTACTGCAGGGGAGGATGACATTACGCGCTTTTATAAAGGCCAGAATGCTACGAATGCCAGCATCAGGAATATCCTGAAAGGGGATCAACAGGAACAGTATGATGAGTTTCTGGAAGAACAGGCGCGTGGCGGACAGAAAAAGAAGAAAAAAGGAAAACACGATAAAGAAGAGGAGGAAGTGGTAACAGGTATTTCCGGGTTAAAATTGCCTAATAACTAATTATATGGTTGTCGGACTGGGTGATCATATTCCCACTACTATGTATGGTGATGAAATATTGAAAATATTCCTGTCTGTGCTGTGTGGTAGTATCCTTGGTCTGGAACGGGAGATCAGGGGTAAGTCTGCTGGTTTCAGAACGCTTGCCCTGATCTGTTTTGGTTCAACAATTTTTACCATCTGCTCTTATCTTTTGGGCGTAGAAGATAACCGCGACCGTATAGCGGCCAATATCATTACTGGTGTTGGCTTTCTTGGGGCAGGTGTTATTTTTAGAAATAATTTTAGCGTTTCCGGTATTACTACGGCTGCATCCATATGGATTGCGGCTGCTCTGGGTATGTTTATTGGTATTGGTGAATTTTTACTGGCCGGTATTTCCCTCCTACTTTCTATCTTCATATTGTTTGTAATGGATTACATCCAGTTTTGGATAGATGATCGTTTTCAACACCGGGACTACAGGCTGGTTTTTAAAGATAAGGCGGCTTTAGGGCCGCTTCGGGCCCAGGTCAAAGGTTTGAAACTGCAAGCCAGATTTATCCGGACATCAAGGTCTGATGAGCAGGTTATTGTGGAATTTCAGGCTTCCGGAAGGGGTGAAAAATTAAATGTGTTTAATGACTGGTTGCTGGAACAGGAATCTATCCAATCCTTTAACTGGTAATAATCGAGAAGGTTATGGATAACATCATTGACAGAATAGCAAAGTTTAATGCTGGATTGCTACCAGATAAGGTTCAGTTGAAATATAAAGCGATGGCAGAGAGTGCATTTCGCTTCTTTAGAGGGACATGCCATCTGTTCTATGAGGACCTTAGTACAGCAAAAGCGTTTCCTTCTTCACCTCTGGGATGGATTTGTGGTGACCTGCACCTGGAGAATTTTGGAAGTTTTAAAGGGAACAACAGGCTCGTTTATTTTGATCTGAATGACTTTGATGAATCGATGCTGAGTCCTGTAAACTGGGAATTGGCGAGGGTTTTAACCAGTATTTATATTGCATTTGATACTCTCAAATTAGAAAAAGCAGCAGCCCATAAAATGGCTGCTATTTTTTTGGATAAGTATGTTGAAGTATTGGGGTCTGGTAAGGCTTATTATATGGATCCGAGAACTGCAGATGGTGTGGTGAGCTATTTTCTGAACAATGTAAGGAAGCGGACAGAAAAAGAGTTGCTGAAAAAGGCAGCCAATGTTAATGGTAAGAAAATAACCATCAAGATAGATAATGTACTGCATTTTAAATTGGATCGGGAATTAAAAAAGGAGCTGATGGCTCATATCGCCGGCTGGTTAAAAAACACATCTGCATGGCCCAATAGATATGAAGTTGTCGATGCTGCATTCCGTGTAGCGGGTACAGGTAGTATTGGCCTTAAAAGGTATATGTTCCTGCTGCAGGGGAAAAAGAATAAAGATAAATTTTTGCTGGTGGAACTTAAGCAGGGAACCCGGTCTTCTATGGCGCCTTATAATTCTGTTGCCCAGCCTAAATGGACTTCGGAGGCAGAACGAATGATTATGGCTAAATATCGAATGCAAAATATATCGCCGGCCTTGCTCAGTACAAGTGTCTTTAAAGGGGATGCTTACGTACTTCAGGAAATGCAACCTACAGCAGATAAGATCAACTTAACGCTTTTAGCTAAAGATCTCAAAGAGTTTAAAAGTGTATTAAAGGATATGGCAATTTTGACTGCTTCGGCACAATTGCGCAGTAGCGGGATTCAGGGCTCGGCTATTAATGACGATCTAAGGGCTTTCGCGGCAAGTGCTAAGGATTGGAGAAAGCAGGTGTCTGCTTATGCAAGTGGTTATGCCAATCAGGTAAAAAGAGATTATAAAGAATATATGGCTGGTTATCAGCAATTGATTAAAACAACTTAAAAACAATTATAATAATAGATGAAACACGGACTTTTAATAGACATGGATGGCGTTATTTATAGCGGTGAAACTTTAATTGAGGGGGCAGATAAATTTATCGCCGATCTGCTTAAAAACGACATTCCATTTACTTTTATGACCAACAATAGCCAGCGTACCAGGCTTGATGTGGTTCGGAAATTGAAATTGCTTGGGATTGAGGTGACAGAAAATCATGTATATACCAGTGCCATGGCGACGGGAAAGTTTCTTGGCGATCAGGGAAAAAATGGTACAGCGTATGTGTTGGGAGAGGGTGGTTTGTTAACCAGTTTACATGAAAATGGGATTAGCCTGGTAAACAGCGATCCTGAATTTGTAGTGTTAGGTGAGGGTAGAAACTTTACTTTGGAAATGGTGCAGCGTGCTGTAGATATGATTTTAGCCGGTGCAAAATTTATTACCACCAACCGTGACCCTTCGCCTAAAAAACCTGGATGGAACAATTTGGGTATCGCTGCTACAACAGCTATGATTGAGGAGGCTACAGGCCGTAAGGCTTTTGTTATTGGAAAACCAAGTCCGGTAATGATGAGGTCTGCAAGAAAATATTTAGGGTTGGAAACTGCCGAGACTACTGTGGTAGGAGATACCATGGAAACAGATATTCAGGGTGGAGTTCAAATGGGATATAAAACAATCCTGGTATTATCTGGTATTGCACAAAAGGAACATTTAAGTCAATATGCTTTTAAGCCGGATTTAATTGTAAGTTCTGTTGATCAGATCGAGTATCCGTTAAAGTGGTGGTCATAAATACCACCACTTTTTAATAATCGTTTTTTAATGATCGTCGTGTTTGTTCCATTTATCTTTTCCATGTCCACGATCGTTTCCTTTGTCTTTATCTTTCCACTTTCCGTTGCCTCGGTCGTCTGAATAATATTTTTTAGCTTGTCCTGGAGGCATTCCGTGTGGATGTCCTTTTACAACATAATATCTTGGATCGTCACTGTATTTAATGATCTTCTGATTACGGACTTTCTTATATTTTGCATATCTGCTGTCTCTTATACACATCTGACGCTGCCGACGAACGTTAGCCGGTGTAGGTCTCGGTGGTCGGGGTGTGAGGAGAGAGGGGGGGGGGGGGGGGGGGGGGGGGGGGGGGGGGGGGGGGGGGGGGGGGGGGGGGGGGGGGGG
>NZ_JAELTV010000278.1 GCF_016429005.1 Pedobacter sp. ASV19 | reverse complement strand
ATATCTACACCGGCTAACGTTCGTCGGCAGCGTCAGATGTGTATAAGAGACAGGTATAGAGGTAGGCTTAAGGATGATTTCTATTGGACTTGTGAAATTCTGAACGGTGACCTTTTGAGTTTCAAAACCAATAGAAGAAATAATGAGGGTAAGCGGCAGGGCCTTCTTCACCGTCAACTGAAATTTTCCACGATCATCTGAATAGGTACCCTCATTTGAGTTTTCTACATGAATAGACACCGCGTAAACCGGTTCCATTGTAGCCTCATTTTTCAGTGTCCCCCTAATGGTTTGCGCCTGGAGACTTGCCATCATAAAAACAGGAAATAGCAAAAAGCATAGTATGTTTTTTTTCATGCCCGATAGGTTTTAGTTGATTTGGTTAGTGCAATATAAATCGCATAAACCTCAATACAGTCTCTTAAAACCTATTTTGGGGTGAAATACCGCAATTATGGGGTGAATAGAAAACTCTTAAATTGATTTTGATAGGAGGCTGATACCGGAACCTGGACATCTGGAAAAACATTAAACTGCAGCAAATAGCCTTTAGCCGTTTTTCGCGAAGAAGAAACATGTTTTATATTGACCGCATAAGAACGGTGAACCCTCACAAATCCTAAATGGCTGCACTTTTCCTCTATTTTTTTCAACGTAGTCCGAACCAGTTCTTTTTTAACTACACCCCCAAGCAGATAATATATTTCTACATAATTGTCCTCTGATTTAAAAAACAACAAATGATCGGTATGCAAGGTAAACACCACCTTTCCATTTTCATCTTCAATGGGTAAATTATCCAGATGCATTTTCGATGCATTCATTTTCGAAAGAACACAGGCCAGCTGATGCTTATGCGAGGCAAATAAAACGAGCAGGGAAATGATGTAAGGAATGATGGCGATCAGTAAAGTATATTTAAACGTATCGAGATAATAACTTATGGTGAGATCGGGGTGGTTATTGAACTGCCAGTCTACTGCGAGAACCACTGCAGATAAAATCATCATTTCACCAATCCCCCAGAGCACATACTTCACACAGGTCAGCATTTCCAGATGAAACCATTTTCTTAAACCAAATTGAGTAAGCGCAAGGGTTGCAGCACCGAGGATTGAAAAAACACTGATGATCTCAAAAAAAGATAAATTGGTTACACTATACCATTTGTTGATGTTAAAAGGAATAAAAATATAGGTGAAAGAAAGGCTAAAAACAAAAATGATCAGAATAAATATATTTTTGTCTCTGGTGGTGTTCAGCAAGGAAAAACGGCTTTCCAATGCCATTTTAATCGTCGGACTAACCTTAAAAGATGTGATTCCTTGCATGAGGTTAAATTAAGAATTAAATACCCTTAATTTAATCATTTTTCAGATAATGGCTAATATTCTTTGAAAGAATTTAATAACTTACCATAAACTAATCATTCTAAGAATAATGATAGATTCCATTACCACAGTTTTTGAGCTCCAGCAAAAGAACAAATACGCACTTAGGTACAGTACTGCCCGGCAGCGGATCAATAAGTTGCAGGCATTAAAATCAAGCATTCAGACGTTTGAAGAAGAGATCTATACTTCTTTACAAACCGATTTAAGAAAAAGCAGATTTGAATCTGCTGTTACTGAGCTCATCTTTATCTATAGTGAGATAGATTTCGCCATTAAAAAGCTTAAAAAGTGGATGAGACCAGCCTATGCAGCCAAAAATATTGCGAGTTTATTTGCTAAAAACAGAATCTATTATGAACCAAAAGGCGTTTGCCTGATCATTTCACCATGGAATTATCCATTTCAGCTCATGATGAGCCCCTTACTTTCTGCAATAGCAGCAGGCAATTGTGCAATTTTAAAACCATCTGAATTCAGTACTGCTACCAGTGCAGTCATTACTAAAATCATTGAAAAAACATTCAGCAAAGATGAAATAGCTTGTTTCGAAGGCGATCAATCCGTTTCAGAGGTCCTACTCAAACTACCCTTTGACCATATTTTCTTTACTGGAAGTACTGCCGTAGGAAAGGTTGTGATGAAGGCCGCAGCAGAAAACCTCAGTTCAGTAACTCTGGAGCTCGGTGGAAAGTCGCCAGTAGTAGTTGACGAAACAGCAAAAATAAAAAATGCGGCAACTAAAATTGCCTGGGGTAAACTGATCAACGCCGGGCAAACCTGTATCGCACCTGATCATGTATTTGTACACCGATCTAAACTGGAGGAGTTTATAACACACTATAAAACTGCAGCCGCGGCTATGTTTTTGAAGGACAACGGACAAAGCAATGAATTATCCTATGCGAAGATCATCAATAGAAGGCATGCTGACCGTTTAATGGACCTAATTAATGATGCTGTGGATAAAGGTGCCAATGTTGCCTGGGGAGGAGAAGCCGTTTTAGACGAACTCAGCATTCAACCCACGCTCCTTTACAACCTCTCTGCCGACGCCAAAATTATGGGAGAAGAGATTTTCGGCCCCATACTTCCTGTGATACCTTATGATACTTTGGAGGATCCGATGGATTGGATCAACGAAAAAAACAAGCCCCTGGCCCTTTATATCTTCAGCGAAAGCAAGACCAATATTAAACGTTTACTAACTGGTACCAGCTCCGGCGGTGCATGCATCAACGATGTCTTGATTCATATTTCAAATCCCAATTTACCCTTTGGCGGAGTAAACGGAAGCGGAGTGGGCAGTTGCCATGGAATTTTTGGCTTCAAAACATTTTCACATGAAAGAGCCGTTGTCTTTCAATCCTCCCTAAATATGTCTGAAATCATTTACCCGCCTTACGCAAAGAAAGGATGGGTATTGAAAATGCTGACTAAATTCATGTGATGAAGTTTATCCTTGCCTTTGGTCAAACAGAGGCAAGGATAAGAATGGACCTACTTCAAACTTAATTCTATTACAGGAATTTCATAAGGTGGTTTTGATTTAGGAAGACTTAAAACCAAGCCATTTCCCTCAGACTTAAACAAAATTTCCGAGTCGTCATTCAAAAATTGTGCATAGCTGATTTTACCGTTATAATTAGGTAAACTGATTTTGCCATCGCTCGGATAATCAAAAAGATGCAGATATAATTTCTTCTTAGATGGATTGTAAGTAACCCGTACATTCATTTCCTTTGGTAAATCGTATGCATCAGGAGGAAAAGTACAATCATATATCGCCTGATTATTGGCATGCATCCAATAACCCAGACTATCCAGTGCTTTGTTGGCTCTATAGTCAAACTCGCCGCGTGCAGTTGGCCCTACGTTTAAGATCAGATTACCACCATTTGCTACAGAGGTGGTCAGCAGATCTAGCAGTTGGTACTGACTTTTCCAGGTGTTTTCATCTCTGAAATAGCCCCACGAGCCTGAAAAAGTTTGGCAGGTTTCCCAATATTTACCCTTATATTTTAGAAGTTCTGCAGGCTTTACCTGTTCTGGTGTCACAAAATCATAACCATCGCTATAATCCTTCAAATCTGCTCTATCGTCCAGGATAATATTGGGTTGTAGTTTTCTTATCGTTTTTACAAGGTCAACAGAACCCCAATCTTCATGCCCTTTGCCAAATTTTCCCGGATAAGAAAAATCAAGCCAAAGGATATCAATTTTCCCGTAGTTGGTCAATAATTCTGTAATTTGATTTTTAAGATATGCTCTATAACGCCCCATATCCTTCCCTTTGTTTAATCGCGCATAAGCCGCTTCTTTACTCGCCTCATTTCCATCTACCCTAAGTGGATGCGTATCATCAACTGTAAAATCAGGGTGGTGCCAATCGATTAAAGAATAATAAAATCCAATTTTAATTCCCTCCGCACGAAAAGCCTCTACAAACTCTTTCACCAAATCACGCTTAGCCTGCGTTTTGGTAGATTTGTAATCCGTATATTTTGAATCAAACAGACAAAAACCTTCGTGATGTTTGGTCGTCAGCACCGCATATTTCATTCCGGCAGCCTTAGCTTTTTTTGCCCACTCCTTTGGATTAAATTCATCAGGATTGAAGTTATCGAAGTATTTTTGATATTGATCATTCGTGATTCTTTCATAGTTTCTCACCCATTCATGCCTTGCTGGCAAAGAATATAATCCCCAGTGGATAAACATCCCGAAACGTGCATCTGTCCACCACTGCATGCGGTGGGACTTTTGAGCCGGCGTTTCTCCCAACAATGATTTTGTTTGAGAAAAAACGGGAAATGAGAAAGCAAAAATGCAGAGAAGCAGGGCCGTTCTTAAATTTTTCATAAAAGTGTTTGGTCTAGAATAAAACACGATTAAGATACCGAAGCTATGAATAGCGAGGACACCCTTTTCTTACCATTCGTTCAGTCATTTTGGCATCTGAAAATCCAGGTTAAAACCTAATCAATTATACAAAGTTAGTTTAAAGATGCGGAGATGAATTTACATAATTCCGTGATTTTTTTACATATAATCACGAATAAGCAGGCGAGAACCATTATATTATAATAAGTCCGTTTATAATCAAATAAACGGACTTATTGGCACAAATCTATCCTCTGCGTACATGTTCGGACCGGTGAGGATCACCATGCGGTATCGGATGTGGCTGTTCATTATGAGGCCTTGAGGCATGTGGCCTGTTCATATTAGTAAATCTTTGCTGTGGAGGTCTGTCCATGTTGGCCATCCTGTTATTTCTCATATGATTATTTATATTGGCCTGTCGCCCATTGTTTCCGTTCATATTCATCTGACCTGGCTTTGCGCCATGGTTCGCGTCCTGATGAGTACCAACCCGCTCCATTGCCGCATTTGCTGGCATGCCATGATTTACATTTGCAAACTGACTGCGGTTGCGGCCTGCAGTTTGCTCATGGTTTAACTGAGATGTTGTTGGCTGTATATGTTCTTCATGCATCGCCCTCAGTTCTTCTGCTCTTGGCTGAACATTGACCCCTCCCGGACCATTAAAACTGGTCCTGTTGTTTACAACATTATTGTTGATTACAGTTTTGTTGACATAGGTATTATGGATCACGGTGGTGTTTACATTCGTAACGGCTGTATTGTACCTGTAGGATCCCCCCTCCCATCTTCCACCATAAAAACCAGAACCACTATAGCCATAACCATAATTGATCCCGCCATAGAAGCCAATATGAGGGCCCCAGTAACCGGAGTGGAAACTATAGATTCCGTCAACAAAGCCCCAATAGGCAGGCGTCCACAAAACACCAACACGAGGAGGCCGTACCCAAACACCAGGTACCCAATAATATCCACCAGCATCATTATATGCCCAATAACCAGGTGTCCATAAATATCCTTCACCAGGACAGGCAGGCTGCGTGTACACCGGAAGTGCCGGTGGTGCTATCCTTGCAGATATGTTAATCCCTACACTGACCTGAGCAAATAAAGTGCTCCCACCAAAAGTCATTGCTGCAACCAAAAGACCAATTTTTGCATTCTTTTTCATAAGCATGAGTTTTAAATTTCATGACTATAGGATCTAAATAATTTCATTTAGTTTAAATTAGAATTTCATTAGAATGAGATTAATAAAATCTAATCAGACCCAGCTTTTACATAAAGAATGGCTGCAAAACAGTGTGGACGGCTGATATAAGCCATCCACTATAACTGTTTATTCGATTAAGCATCCGGTATCTCAGGCTCAACCAGCTTAGCCAGCTTCTCCAGTGATTCCTGCCAGCCTAAATAGCACATTTCTGCAGGTATAACTGAAGGAATATTTTCCTGTGTGATTTTTATTTCTGTACCCACTATTGTTTTCCGAAGCGAAACAGAAGTAATCATTTCCCCAGGAAGATTAGGGTCATCAAATTTATCGGTGTATTTCAGAAACTCGTTGGGTTTCAATTCAAGATATTGTCCCCCGAATGAATGGCCATGACCGGTTGAAAAATTTTGAAAAGACATTCTAAAAGAACCGCCTTTCTCTGCATTCATTTCATGGACGGTACAAAGAAAGCCATATGGAGGTAACCAAGAGGCAATTGCCAGGGCTTCAGTAAATGCGCGGTATACCTTCTCCGGAGTCGCTTTAAGAACCCTGTGTAAAGAAACACTATTGTCTGACATAAAATTCATTTTTCTATTTTCCTACTCGTATGGCTTTTCGGTTTCGCCCGTTTCAATTGGTTTCTGCTCCCTTTTCGCTGCTTAATTTTTTATGATTAACCTCAGCATTACAAAGATGTAAGGAAAATCCGATTCTGACGGAGGCCAAATAAGACAATTTAACGGGCTATTTGCGACCAAAAAGAAAAATACTACCTTTGGCTCATTTTAAAACAGATATAAATATGTATAATCTATTAAAAGGGAAACGTGGTATCATTACCGGCGCATTAGATCAAAACTCCATTGCATGGAAAGTTGCCGAAAAAGCGCACGAAGAAGGTGCTTCATTTGTATTAACCAATGCTCCAATTGCTATGCGCATGGGAGAGATCAATGCTTTGGCAGAAAAAACTGGTTCACAGATTATTCCTGCAGATGCAACCAGTGTTGATGAGCTGACCAACCTGTTTACCCAATCACAAGAAATTTTAGGCGGTAAAATAGATTTTGTACTGCACTCTATAGGCATGAGCGTAAACATCCGTAAAAAGATTCCTTACACAGAATCAAACTACGACCTGTCTCTTATACACATCTAAAAAGGGGGGGGGGGGGGGGGGGGGGGGGGGGGGGGGGGGGGGGGGGGGGGGGGGGGGGGGGGGGGGGGGGGGGGGGGGGGGGGGGGGGGGGGGGGGGG
>NZ_JAELTV010000277.1 GCF_016429005.1 Pedobacter sp. ASV19 | reverse complement strand
AAACTTTGGGCCTGGATGGAAGGAAAGAAATTAATGTTGAAAGAAGAAAAAGGTGGAACAAGCATGGTGACGATAGCAGATGTTTACCAGAAAAACGGAGTAATCCATGTAGTGGATACCGTATTAATGCCAAATTAATTCCGACAGCTAACCGGCCAAAACGACCGCCATCACTTCAAGTGAGGCGGTTTTTTATTTAAACAAATGAGGAGAATAAAGTGTTTATATTATATTACACTAATTTACAGAACATTAGCACTATGAAAACTCTCTCCTCTCTCCTGTTGCTTACCACAATCTTCTTATTCAGCTGCAAAAACAAGGCGACCAAAGATAATGCTGACGCTATTTATTTTGGTGGTACGATCCTCACTATGGAGGACTCCAGCCCTTCTGTTGAAGCCATTGCCGTAAAAGACGGTAAAATCCTATTCACTGGAAAAAAAACGGATGCTGATACCTATACCAATGACCAAACAAAACTATACGATCTCAAAGGCAAAACCTTACTACCAGGTTTTATAGACGCTCATGGTCACTTGACCTCCAGAGCAGGAATGATGCAGACGGTAGATCTTTCCCCTTCTCCTTACGGTACGGTAAACTCTATCAAAGGTTTACAAACCACCATAAGAAAATACATACAAGAGCATAAAATACCTGCCGGACTTCCTATTATAGGTAATGGCTATGACGACGCCATCATGATAGAACACAGGCACCCCACACGAGACGAACTGGATGCCATCAGTACGACCAATCCAATTATTGTTATTCATGCTTCAGGCCATGCCAGTGTAGCCAATACAGCTATGTTAAAATTTGCAGGCATTACTGAAACCGCGAAAGATCCTGAAGGAGGCCACTATGGCCGCGATAAAACAACAAAAAAACTAAATGGAAAATTAGAAGAGAATGCCAGTTTCGCCGCTTTACTTACGCTGACTAAAAAAATGACAAAGGATACCGACCCTTCCCAATCCATGAAAAATCTGATGAAAGCACAGGATGAATGGTTAAGTTATGGTCAAACCACCATCTGCGATGGGAGGACAATGGGTGAAAGTGTTTCGCTGTTAAAAGAAGCTGCAGCCAAACACTTATTCAAAGCAGATGTCGTTTATTTTCCAGATTACGAACAGTTCAAGAAACAGCTGGATCAATTTAAACCAGAATACATGAAATACACCAACCGGCTTAAACTGGGTGGTTTTAAATTTTCTGATGATGGTTCTCCGCAGGGTAAAACGGCATGGCTTACCCTGCCCTATGTCGTTCCTCCTGAAGGCCAGGGACCAGATTATAAAGGGTTTCCAATATTTACAGACTCTGTATTATATAATGACCTGAAAACCTTATTTGAAAACCACATCACTGCACAGCTTCATGTGAATGGAGATGCCGCAATTGATCAGGCCATCAGAGTCATCAAACGCTTAAAAGACGAGGGAATTTACAAACCCGAACTGCGGGCTACACTCATTCATGTTCAAAACAGTCGTCCGGATCATATTCAAAAAATCAAAGATCTCGGCCTCATACCTTCTTATTTTTCTACCCATGTTTACCTATGGGGAGACTGGCATTATTCCAGTGTTTTCGGTCCGGAAAGGGCAGCTTTTATCAGCCCCGCAAATGCAGCGTTAAAGGCCGGCATTATTTTCACCATGCACCATGATTCACCCGTAACCCCACCAGACTTATTGACAGCAGTCTATTCTGCTGTAAACAGAAAAACACGGTCAGGAAGAATACTCGGCCCTGATCAAAGAATCAAGCCTCTGAATGCCCTGAAAGCCATAACAATTAATGCGGCATACCAATATCACGAAGAAGACCGTAAAGGCTCACTTAAAGCAGGTAAACTTGCAGATCTGGTTATTTTGGACAAGAATCCTTTAACAATTGACCCAGAAAAGATAAAAGATATTCAAGTCCTGGAAACGATTAAGGAAGGAAAATCTGTTTATAAAAGACAATAAGGATGTTCTGATTATAAAAAATTTTTGCTGATGGCTTCCAGATAAATATCATTATTGGATCGCTTGAAGACAATGTCCTGGCACCGGTTAAATTGAACAAATTCTTTTAAGGTTTGGATAAACTTTTCAATAAGGACTGGCTCGATATCAATAGGTTCAAAATGAATGTTATAAACGATCAGGACTTTTTGTTTGCGGTCAGCTTTAGCATCCATCCTTGCAATAAAGGTTTCTCCGGCGAGTACAGGTAGTGAAAAATAACCGTACAGACGTTTGGGTGCAGGTACAAAACATTCGATCTGATAGTCAAAATTGAAAAAGTCTTTTAAGCGGTGACGGAAGACGTTAAGGATATCGAAGGGTGACAGAATAAAGACCTCGTTGGATAACTCAATATCAACTTCCTGGTCGTGGAGCATATAGAACAAACCTTTCAGACCCTCAACAGCGACCTTCTTTATTTCTCCAGTCTGAACCATTTTTTCCAGTTCCTTTTTTATTAGGTTGCCTTTCACACGACGGGCCCGCCAGGCCATTTCCTTAACAGATGCAATACCAAGCGCCCCTAAGGTCCGGTGAATGACAAAACTCGCATATTCTTCCTCTGTAGGCATACTTAAGTCTGTTTCCTGAGGCACTAAGTTGAGTGGCAGGTCATAAACTTTCTGGAAGGCTTTGGTACGACTGATCATCAGGTCTCCATTGAGGTAAAGCCTTTCGAGCGCAACCTTGGCAGGCCGCCAGTCCCACCAGCCTGAACTCGCTTCCTGACGGTCGTTCTCAAAATCTCCAACCATGAGCGGCCCTTCTCTTTCCACCCGGTCCAAAATCTGCTTCATTAAAATGATTTCCGGTTTGGTGAGGGGTTTACCTTGTGTCTCAAAAGCTTTTTTTACGGGTAAGGAAAAGCGAAAATCGCCCATAGGGAGATAACCGGCATCGGAAGTGAAATACTCATAGATCCGGCCTTCTTCACAAAGGTCAGCCAGCCACTCTGTTTGATAATCTGGTACACGTGCGGCCATAACATGGTGATGAGCACGCTCCACAACGTAATTCGTGTCCAGCTGCACAAAACCCAGATGGTCAATCACCCGGTAAACAGCCTCAATTCCCGTCCCGAACTGTGCCTTTTGGGCGAGTCCGGCAGCGGCAAGAATGATCTTGCGTGCTTGTGGCATGGTAAGGGCAATAGACTCCATCAGGTAGAATGTTTATTTAGGAAGCACATTAAAACAAAAATACTCAGAATTAAGTAGATTAACCAAATTAACCGTTCGATAGAACAATGATTAAGAAAAGCATTTAAATGCAAAAAGCCTTAGAGAAATCTAAGGCTTTCCGTGCACTTGTAGGGATTCGAACCCCAAACCTTCTCATCCGTAGTGAGATGCTCTATCCAATTGAGCTACAAATGCATTTCCGTTTCGTTAACGGACTGCAAAAGTAATGTTTGAAATTGAAAAACAAAACTTTTTATGAAAAAAAATTAAATATAATAAGCCAACCTGACCTAAAATAAAGCTAATTCAATATAAATCAAGCAGATCAATTCACACAATTTATTACTTCCATATACTCACCTGCTGTACCCTTTCTTCGAGCTGGGATGCCAAAGAATCTATTCTCGATTTCAAAATCAATTTACGTCCCTCAATGGTCTTGGTAAACACAAACTCACATGGCCCAACCAGCTTTGTCCATTGCTGAGCAAAAAAAGTAACCAATGCTTTATTTCTGCCAATAAGTTCCGGAACTGCATGATAATCCTTCTGTTTTGCAAAAGACATAAAAACACTTTTCCTGATCATAATATACCTTGGATTGTTAACTGGCCTGACCAGCTCCGTCAACGTATGAATAAAAGTTGACCGTTCAAAATTAGTCCCGCCCTCTAAATGGCAATATACAGTCCCAAGGTGATCCTGAGAGGAAACCACTTTCAAGGCCGAAATATTTGAACGAACCACCCCCATATGGACCAGTGTATTCAACAAGGCCTGACCAATTTGCTCCATATCCTTAGAAATATCTCTGTATTCAAAATAAAGCGTAAGCATTTTTAGCGTTCTGCGTCCAAATAAAAGAGTGCCAAGTACAACAAAAGCGCCTAAGAAAGCGTAAAAATCTTGCACAGACCTGATCTCTCTGGAAGCACGGAAAAGAAATTTAAAAAAGTAATACACAACACTGAAACCCAAAGTTATAGCAAAATTAGCTATGGTCTTATCCAGGTGCATCTTTTTTATAGCCTGGTAACCTTTCTTTTGCAGGAATGGAATCTTTATTTCCTCCACCAAATTTACGCCAGTTTGCAGTGCGCTTGCCCATTGAGCCTTCAATAAATCTCTATTTGCAGCATCCATAAAAGTTTGCGTATTCTGTTCCTGAACGGCCAATGGTGACAAAAGATCACCAGACAAATTTAAACGAGCTATTCCATTCTCAATCCCTCCGTCTTTAAGGGTTGAAACCCCTACAAAACTCCGGAATCTTCTCTTTAGTAGATCAAAATCTTCTCCGCCTGTAATTGAAGTTCGGTCTATACAAGCCAAATGCCATATATGACCGGTCTTATGATCATTTCTTCTTTGCGTACGAATAGCCCTTCCCCGCATTTGGTTAGAAAGGACAAAAGAGCCTACAAAACTTGCTAAAATCAGGGAATTAATCGCTGGCGCATCCCAGCCTTCTCCCAGCAGAGATTTTGTTCCAATCAAAACTTCAATTTTACCCTCTTGAAAAATCCTGGTAACGATATCAACAATATTATTTTTTAATTGCTCTTTCTGCTCAATCAACAAATAATCAGGATCAAAAGGAACTAAGGAAGATTGCAGATCCGTTATTCCGAATTCGGCACCCAATGTTTCAAATGCGGCATAAGCAGATTTAGGAATAATCACCATAGAACCTGTTAGAACACCAATCTTTGTTCCCGCAGCATTATTTCGCCTCAATTTTTCAAAGATGGGCATCACACCAATTTTATGGAGTTCCAGATGATTCTCAGGCGAGTTTACATAAAACTCTTTTCGGATATAATCTGTTAAAATGACCTGCCTCAGTGTATTTCCCAATTTCTGAGATTCAAAGTCGACAATCTGTTTAATCCCATCTAACTTACTCACACTAGAACTTAGTAAACTGGTGATCTGGTTATTTCCATGGAGATTAATCTCCCTCCCTTCCAATGCACCACACCACTTCAATCTATTCTCCAGACTTTTTCTATGATTGTCAAATGCTTTAAAAGCTCCATCCTCATTACGAAGATAAAAATCCAGCAGGATTTCGCACCAGCTCAAATCGAAATCAGGTAACTTATACTTCTTATTCCCTATAATTTCAAGATAATTATCCGCAACAACTCTCCCGTTTGCATTCAAAAAGATCAAACTAGCTGAGTAAAATGAGGGATTATTGTAAATCCATTCTAAATTTTCTATTGGGCTTAACCATAACCGATGGCTTTCTATTGCAGCAATTAAAACTTCATCATGACGTATTTCAGAAAAGATCAGCTCTATATCCTTTCTGAATTTCCTGATGCCTTCATTTTCCAATTGCGTAGGTGAAGTAAAATACACAAAATCCTGGTGCGGGCACAGATCCCCTTCAATAACCAATTCAGGCACAGAAATCTCTACATCAACAGGCCCATTGAGTTCCAGATATCTTTCCCACTCCTGTGGAGTCACATCATAAGGAGGCGTTGCGGTTAAACCTACGATAACAGGATTTAGGCTCTTCTTCAGTTGCATCAATGTCTGCCACCATTCGTTCCTTAAATGATGAGCCTCATCTACCACAATTGTTTTCAGTCCCTGTTTTTTTAAGCCCGCAACAATAACTTCCATTTGCAGATTAGAAACTGTCTTTCTGCTGCTTTCTGTATCATCTACCTCCTCTTCAAGTTCAATTTCTAAAACTTTCAACCCATTACAAGCTGCATGAAGCCCCTGATAGGTTACTACGGTCATAAAACCAGGTTTACGGATATCTGTTGATATCCACTCAGGCGGCAGGTTGGTCTCCAAAAATAATTCGCAAAATCTTTGAATCCATTGGTTTCTTATGGCAATCGTTGGTGCAAGAATGAGTGTCGGCTGGTTCAATCTTAATGCCACCTCAAGCCCCAGTACCGTTTTTCCTGATCCTGGCGGCGCAATAACATGTAAGTGGCCATCAGCTATATGCTCCTCAAGGCTATCCAGAACCCGTTGCTGATATTTTCTCCATGAATGTTGGAATTTGATATTTTCAGGAAATACCTTTAAAATTAAATTGCTGTCGATTTCCTGTTCCATACCTGATTTAAGAAGCTGTAATTAAAGAATATTTTAGCGATCACACCAAATAAATTTCAAAAACACATCTGCAGATCGTTTAAAATAAAAAAGCGAAACACGTCGTCCAACGTGTCCCGCTTATCTAAATTAACTCTCTCAACTGTATAAACGCACCAGTATAAATAAAGTTTTAATAAAGTATTATTTTTTATTAGTCAACTATAATTTAACAGCTATCGGCTTAGTATCCAGCCTTCATTTTTATCGTAATCAGGCTTCCAGCTTAAATGTGTTTCATACACCCTCAACTCCGAATAGTACTCATAACTATACTTTCGGAAATTATTTTCTGATAGGGCTGTCTCTTATACACATCTGACGCTGCCGACGAACGTTAGCCGGTGTAGTTCTCGGTGGTCGCCGTGTCATTAAAAAAGGGGGGGGGGGGGGGGGGGGGGGGGGGGGGGGGGGGGGGGGGGGGGGGGGGGGGGGGGGGGGGGGGGGGGGGGGGGGGGGGGGGGGGGGGGGGGGGGGG
>NZ_JAELTV010000276.1 GCF_016429005.1 Pedobacter sp. ASV19 | reverse complement strand
CCCCCCCCCCCCCCCCCCCCCCCCCCCCCCCCCCCCCCCCCCCCCCCCCCCCCCCCCCCCCCCCCCCCCCCCCCCCCCCCCCCCCCCCCCCCCCCCCCCCCCCCCCCCCCCCTTTTTTAATGCTCACGTTCGTCGGCAGCGTCAGATGTGTATAAGAGACAGGTACTATACAGAATATGTAAAAGAATTCAATGCAGAAATAGATAAATTAGTTGCTGAATAATTTGTAAACAGCTACATAAAAAGCCCGGTATTTTGACCGGGCTTTTTATGTATAAAACAGTGGGTACTGTTATTTAGCATTCTTTTTAGCAGTTACTTCCTGGCGGATATCCTGGGCCAGGGCCTTACTTTGCTGAAGGGCATTGCGCAGTCTTGTACCTGCAGCTTTATTTCCCTTTTCATAAAATGCAACAGCTTCCTTTTCAGCAGAAGTTAGCAATTCTTTGAGCTCATTAAATTTTTGCATAATCTAGTTTTATAAGTAAACAATCAATTGATTCTTTTTAGGTTAACTCTAATCTAAATATTTTTTATCTGATCTGCGAATTTTATTTAAATTCTTATTGTTACCATGAAATCAGTGTCAGATACATTCCTGGTTTCACAAAAAATTATCTGCTTCTCTGTAGGCCTGAATTAAACGCATCTCCCCTTCTTTTCCTTTTAAAGAATTACCATGTTCCATTCCCATGACGCCTTTATAGCCCTTCTGATATAGGTGTTTAAATATGTTTTTGTAATTAATTTCGCCGGTACCTGGTTCTTTTCTTCCTGGGTTATCTCCTATTTGTATATAGGCAATCTCCTCCCAGCACCGATCCAGGTTAACGATTAGATCTCCTTCATTTCTTTGCATATGGTAAATATCAAAAAGAATTTTACAAGAGGGGCTGTTTACCGCTTTACACACACTATAAGTCTCATGGGTATGCTGCAAAAAAAGCTCAGGTGTATCGCTCAATGTTTCAAGCACCATAATCAAACCATGTGGCTCAAAGATCTCTGCACCTGCCCTCATGGCATCTACCACATTTGACACCTGAATTCCATAGGGTAATTTACGTTCATAAAAACCCGGTACAACGGTAAGCCATTTCGCATTACATCTTTTTGCGGCTTCCACAGCGCGCCGGCAGGTTTCTTTGAAATGGTCTTTGAACTCTTTTTTACCCGTGGTTAGCGAAATTTTCCAATTATCACCACCATCTACTACAAACACACCCATTCTCATACCCAGTTTGGCCAGCAGTTCTCCAATTTGGGTTTGTTCTGTTTCTGAGCGTCCCAAAAAACCATTGTCTTCTATTGATCTGAATCCCATATCGTACAGATACCTGATCTGATCTAAAAAGTTATTTCCTGCATGCTGTGCGAACATGCCTTCATGAGGTGCGTAATCAAGATTAAAAGTCTTACCAGCTGCAATAGAATGTCTGGATAAATTAATTGGGTCCGCAACCGCATTTACAGCAGTGCCAGCTAAAAGAGTACCTGTTGCAATTGCACTATTTTTTAAAAATTCCGTTCTGTTCATCTTAAAACCTCTCTATTGAATTAATTAATGATCAATTTTTTAAAGCCCGTTGTCAAAGTATCTGCTATTACCCCATCTTTACGCTGGTAAATAATATAGGCTTCCATATTTTTTCTTGCGGAAACAAATGCAAGTGCTTCTTTGAGTCCCATGGCCATAATTGCATTATCATAGCCATCCGCCGTTAGTGCATCTTTTGCAAAAACAGTAACACTGATAAGTTCAGTGTTCAATGGATAACCTGTTTTGGGATTGATCAGATGCGAAACCTTTTTATTGCCCGACTTGATAAATTTCCTATAATTACCTGAGGTAGTTACAGCACCTTCAGCAAAACTAATTACATGCTTGATTTGAGGTTCAGATACACCATCCGGTGCAGGCCCCTCAATACCAACTTTCATAGTAGTACCATCTGGTTTACGTCCTTTCAATCTGATTTCTCCACCTATTTCTACCATATAACAATGTATCCCCTTACCTTCAAGATAATCTGCAACTACATCTACGCTGTATCCTTGTGCTATCCCATTCAAATCCAAATGTACGTTTGGTCTGCTTTTTAAAAGCTTGTTGCCTTTAAGCTCCAGATAGTCCATACCTACATTTTTGAGCAATGCTGTAATTTCTGCAGAATCCGGAAAAACACTTATTGGTTTTGGACCAAAACCCCATGCCTGGACCAAGGGAGCCACCGTTACATCAAACTTACCTTGCGTATCTTTGAAGATCTCAAAGGATTTTCTGATCACGGCCAAAAAATGTGGATCCAGACTTACTCCATTTTCTGAAGAATTAAACTTGCTGATCAGTGAATAGGGCTTGTACAGAGACATTGATGAGTCTATTTTGAGGAGAATACTGTCCACTCCCTCTTTTGCGATCAGAGCAGAATCTGCAAAATACTTAATAGAATAATCCGTACCCTGGGCATACCCATGTAAACTATAAAGTTGCTGCTCTTTTTTTGTAAATAGAAAAGAGAGCAGAAAGGGCAAAAAAAGCAGGACTATTTTATGGAGATAACCCATTATATCTTCCTTAAATTACCTTAGTCTTTCCAGGCGTAGCAACAGGATACAGGCCATTTGCATCTGGCAGAACTCTTGGATTTGCTGTCCAGCTAAGTTGTTCGGGAAACAGGCTGTTGTCAGCTTTTAAAGCTTCGTCCCATTTAATGCTTTGGCCTGAATAGGTAGCATACCTTCCTATAATTGCCGTGAAACAGCTTTTTGCAGCTCGCTCCGCATCGCTAAACTTGTATTCACCTTTTGAAATTGCAGCAAATAATTCATCATGTTCCGTCTGATAGGGGTTTTTATTTCCTTTTGTCGGATGGCTGAAAATCTCCTTACCTGTATGATCCCATAAGACACCATGGTTACCTGCAGACAAGTAGGTGCGGCCTTTAGTACCCTGAAAGGATTCGTCAACCCGGTTTTCAGTACCCTCAAAATGACGGCATTGACTATAAATAACTGCACCATCGGCGTAGGTCAGTTCTACAGCATGGTTATCATATATTTCGCCATAGTCTTTTCCTGTTCTCCATGCTCTGCTTCCGGTTCCCTGAACAAGAACCGGGTAAGAACCTTTTATCCAGTTGGCAATATCAATATTGTGTACGTGTTGCTCTACAATATGATCTCCACACAACCAGTTAAAATAATACCAGTTGCGCATCTGATACTCCATTTCAGTTTGCTGAGGTTGGCGTTTTTTCACCCATACTCCACCGCTGTTCCAATATACCTGTCCGCTGTAAATATCACCTATAGCACCATCCTGTATGCGTTTCATGGTTTCTCTGTAGTTGGCCTGATATCTGCGTTGCAAACCTACCACAACATTTAGCTTTTTTTGTTTCGCAAGCTCAGCTGCTGCCAATACCCTTCGTATTCCCGGGGCATCAACAGCTACGGGTTTTTCCATGAACACATGTTTCCCTTGTTTAACTGCTTCTTCAAAATGGCCTGGCCGGAATCCCGGAGGAGTAACCAATAAAACAACATCTGCTAAAGCAATTGCTTTCTGATAAGCATCAAAACCGACAAAACGTCGTTCTACCGGCACATCTACCTTATCTTTAAATTTTTCAGAAAGCACTTTATAACTGTTGTCTATTCTGTCCTGAAAGGCATCGGCCATAGCCACAAGTTTGATGTTCGCTGTGGTACTTAAAGCCTGAAATGCAGCGCCGGTACCGCGATCGCCGCAACCAATTAAAGCAATTTTAATGGTATCATTTACAGAGGAATGTCCACCTGCAAAGGCAAATTGGTTCAATAAGACACCTCCGGCCAGCAGTGCCGAGGCTTTAATAAACTCACGGCGTTTGTCGCCAAGTTCTTCTTTGTTCATAGTCGTTTGGTTTTATTTGTGGGTTAGTGTATTAGATCAATAATCTGCAATTACAGGGCGGTCGTAATAAGCATCTATTTCTGCCTTTGAAGGAGGAACAGCAGGTCTAACCAATCTCATTCCTATAAATGGTGCTTCTGGAAACCACCAGTTGCTTTTAGGAATCTGAGGATCCAGTTGCTTCCATGCAGGATCTGAAGCAGTTCTTGCTGCAGACCGTAAACGTTCGGCAGTATCATCGTAAGATCCGCCACGGATCACATGCGCATATAGTTTAGAGGGAACAGCTACGGGATTTTCTACCGGGTTTCCTTTCATATCCTTGTAAAAATCTGGCAGATACTGATCAAAAGTCCACTCTCCTACATTTCCGTACAAATCATAAATTCCCCATTTATTTGGCTTCTTCAAGCCAACAGGATGACTTTTCCCACCGCTATTGTCCTTAAACCAGGCGTAGTCACCGAGTGCTTTATCGTCATCACCAAAAGCGTACTCTGTCAGACTTCCGGCCCGGCAGGCATATTCCCATTCTGCTTCTGTTGGCAGGCGGTAAAAAACACCTGTTCTTGCATATAGCCACTTGCAATACTGTATTGCATTGTATTGTGTCATCGCCAGTGCAGGATGGTTTTCTTTCCCCATCCCAAAAGTCATATCCAGATAGGGCTTAGTGGGCCTGGTTACTGCATCCACCTCTGGCGGAACCGGGGCCGTACTATGAGAAACTTCATAGTCTTTATAAAGAAAAGGTTCATATAAATCCCAGGTCAGTTCAAATGCAGACATCCAGAAGGCTTGCAGTTTTACCTTATGCAAAGGTTGTTCATCTGGTTTTCCTTTTTTACTGCCCATTATAAAGGTACCGGCAGGTACAGGCTGCATATTGAACGATAGCTTTGTGCCTTCGATTTTTTGCACATAAGGTGTATTGATATCCTGAGAAAAGGACGGAGAAGCGCTGGTCAGTAAGAGTAAGGTGAATAGCGTTTTTACATTCATTATTTAATGATCTTAATTGCGTGTAAGTATTTATACGGAGGAAATGCTTTCCTTAATCAGGCCATACAGATCTGCTGCACCTCCGTCAAAACGAGTACCATTTACAAAAAAACTTGGTGTACCGTTTACGCCGCTGCGCGCGCCACTTTCGAAGTCATCTTCTACTTTCTGACTCAGTTCTGGTTGTCTGATATCGGATTGAAAGACATCTATATCCAAACCAAGCTGTTCAGCAAAACGAATTAAATTGGGCTGGTTAAGCACACCCTGGTTTGCATAGATCAGATCGTGCATTTCCCAGTATTTACCCTGTTTAGCTGCTGCTTCAGCAGCTAATGCAGCGTCAAAAGCATATTCGTGTGCATCCCTGAGTGGAAAATTTCTAAAGGTAAAAGAAATCACTTCGCCAAATTGGTCCATAATTTCTTCAACGATAGGTTCTTCAGCTCCGCAGTAAGGGCATTGAAAGTCTCCGAACTCTACAATCTCCAATTGTGCTGTTTTTGCTCCCCTGGTATGATCGGCACCATTAACTGGCGGTTTTAACTGTCCTGACATATTTGGTTATTTATTTTACAAGTTAAATAAATAACCTTCACAGATGCAAATGCTTTCAATAATTCCTTTGGGGAAGGATCAATAATTATAGGCAGGCCTATTCACAATCAATAGTCTTTTAACCTTAACAGGGCTTCGAGATAATAATAATCCGCATAGACCAGGGGAACATCGATCTCTTCGCCATGTGGAAAGCTTCCGGTACAGTGTTTGATCAGAAAGTTATTATTAGTGCCAGGTTGCGCAAGATAAGATGAAGAGCTTAAAGAATTCAGCATTTGAATCGCATTCGATTTGTATTCTTTACCTTTTTTACCGGCATACTTACTCAGCTCAAGCAGTGCGGAACTCACAATTGCCGCAGCGGAGGCATCTCTGGGAACCAACTTATACAAAGAAGAATCATATTTCCAATCCGGGCGATAGCCTTTTTCATTCACATTGAAATCCCAGTAAGGAATTTTGTCTTCAGGAAGATTTTTGTTTTTCAGATAGAAATCGGCCAGATGCATGGCTGTATGTAGAAATCTGGTGTCTTTTGTTTCCCGGTAAACCATCGTAAAGCCATAAATTGCCCAGGCCTGTCCTCTTGCCCAGGTAGAATGATCAGAATAACCCTGGCAAGTCTGGCGGTTCAGCACCTTCCCACTAAGTGTATCATAATTTACGACATGATAAGTACTGTAATCTGGTCTGATGTGGTTTTTCATCGTTTGCTCTGCATGTTTAACTGCAATATCGCTGTAGGTCCGGTCGCCGGTCACCTTAGAAGCAAAGAATAAGAGTTCCAGGTTCATCATATTGTCTATAATCACAGGATAATACCACATGGTTTTCCCGTCCCAGGATAATCTCGAATTCCAGGATTCTATACTGCCAACTTTTGGATTATATCTTTTACAAAGGGATTTTGCAGACTGTATCAGTATGTCTTTGTAGCTTTTATTGCCAGTTAGGCGATATGCATTTCCATAGCTGCAATACATCATAAAACCAAGATCGTGATTACTGCTATTGAACTTATTTTTTTCCAGGGATTCTGTCCATTTGATCGATTGCTGTTTCCACACCGTGTCTTTGGTATATTCGTATACATACCATAAATCTCCAGGCCAGAATCCTCCTGTCCAATCCCATATGTCTACGTACCTCAAAGATCCGTCTTTGGCACTGGTGCGGGGATATTTATTCAGATCCGTTGAAACTTTCAGCATATGATGATATTGCTGCTGTGCCAGATCAAAACCTTTTTCGAGCAAGCCTTGATTCTTTTGTTGTGCCAGGCCAGGTCTGGTCAATAGAAAACAAGCGACAAGCAGCATAATTTTAGTTAAACCGGTTAATTTCATCTG
>NZ_JAELTV010000275.1 GCF_016429005.1 Pedobacter sp. ASV19 | reverse complement strand
CCCCCCCCCCCCCCCCCCCCCCCCCCCCCCCCCCCCCCCCCCCCCCCCCCCCCCCCCCCCCCCCCCCCCCCCCCCCCCCCCCCCCCCCCCCCCCCCCCCCCCCCCCCCCCCCCCCCCCCCTTTTCAACCCCCCGCCCACCACCGAGATCTACACCGGCTAACGTTCGTCGGCAGCGTCAGATGTGTATAAGAGACAGGCTGCCATTTTATTGGTGATCTCCATTGCTTTGATCAACAATACCATCAGACTGGCCATTTATTCTCAGCGTTTTCTGATCAAAAGTATGCAACTGGTTGGTGCAACTAAAAACTTTATCCGCAAGCCTTTTATTCTGCTTGCTGCTTTACATGGTCTAATTTCAGCCATCATTGCTGTGATTATTCTACTGGGCATCCTGTATTATGCACAAAAACAAATCCCTGAAATCATCATATTAAGAAACTACACAGAATTTGGGTTTGTATTGTTATTTATGCTTGGCCTGGGCATCTTTATCACTGCCATCAGCACTGCTATGGCAGTAAGCAGATATTTACGTTTAAAAAGTTACGATCTATACAGATAATGATACAGAAAAAACACAGCCCTGCAAGTCAGGACAACAAATCAGAATTGGTTTTCACCAAAAAGAATTATCAACTGCTGTTGATCAGCATCGCTATCGTTGTATTTGGATTCATCTTAATGATAGGTGATACCGATATCTACGATTTCAGAAAAACACTTCTTGCTCCAATGGTAGTCCTTTTTGGCTTTGCTTTTGGCATTTATGCCGTTTTAAAGAAATAGATTCATGGATTTTCTACAAACCTTTATCCTTTCTGTAATAGAAGGAATAACGGAGTTTTTGCCCGTATCTTCAACTGGTCATATGATCATTGCCTCTTCGGTAATGGGAATTGACAAAGATCCATTCGTAAAACTCTTTGAAATTGCAGTGCAGCTCGGGGCTATCCTTTCTGTTGTTGTTTTTTACTGGAAGAAATTTTTCCCTTTAAATCACTGGAAATTTTACCTGAAGCTTGTCATCGCTTGTTTACCAGCAGCAGTATTTGGAATGTTACTTCAAAAAAAAATAGACCATTTGCTGGAGAGTCCCGTAACCGTTGCAGTAATGCTGGTTGTTGGGGGTATCATCTTGCTTTTTATCGACAAGTTCTTCAATAAACCAACAATAAAATCCGAACCGGAAATTTCTAACAAGAGTGCGCTGATCATTGGTTTCTGGCAATGTCTTGCTATGGTTCCGGGTACCAGCAGAAGTGCGGCCAGCATTATCGGTGGGATGCAACAAAAATTAACCCGGTCAGTTGCTGCAGAGTTCTCTTTCTTCCTCGCTGTTCCCACCATGGTTGGTGCAACAGGATTAAAATTGGTCAAAGCCTATAAAGAAACCCCCGAGATCCTAAAGGACAAACATAATCTGATGCTTTTAGGTGTGGGAAATTTAATTGCTTTTGTGATTGCACTACTTGCCATCAAATTTTTCATAGGTTATGTACAGAAGTACGGCTTTAAGCTGTTTGGCTGGTACAGAATCGCATTTGGTTTATTTTTCTTAGTCCTGTATTACCAGGGCCTTATACAACTTTAATGATTGAATTTCCGGATTTTAATTTTGCCGAAGGTGAGCTCCTGCTCATCAATAAGCCTTATCAGTGGACAAGTTTTGATGTGGTGGGAAAGATAAGAAACTCTCTAAAACCGCTCAAAATTAAAGTAGGACACGCAGGCACCCTGGATCCGCTTGCTACCGGTCTGTTGATTATCTGCACAGGTAAACTCACTAAACAAATTGACACTTTCCAGGCACAGGAAAAAGAGTATACCGGTACTATGGTCCTTGGTGCAACAACACCTTCTTTCGACCTGGAAACCGTTGTGGATCAGGAATTTTCGATAGAAGGCATTACAGAAGAACAAATCCATGCGGCGACCATACCTTTTACAGGTGATATACAGCAGTATCCGCCAGCGCATTCCGCGGTTAAGGTGAATGGAGAGCGTTTGTACGTGAAAGCCCGAAGAGGCGAAGAAACAGAATTGCGCATACGCCATGTTTCTGTTCCTGTATTTGAAATTACCCGGATTGAATTGCCTGAAATTGATTTCAGAATTGTATGCAGTAAGGGCACCTATATCAGGTCCCTGATCTCTGATTTCGGCAAACACCTGAACAACGGAGCATATTTATCTAAACTTGTCAGAACCAGAAGCGGAGATTTCCTACTGGAAAATGCATTTGAGGTTATGGATCTGGTTGGCTATCTTAGAAGCAAGAAGGAATAACATGCGTGGTCAGACAAAATCCGGAAAACTCAATTTCACTAAAAACCTATTTTTAATAGCCTGCGGCATCACTTCCGCATGTTTTGGTTTAAAGAGCTTTTTACTTCCAAGTGGTTTTATTGATGGTGGAGTAACAGGTATATCACTTTTGATCAGCAGATTGACCGGACTAAAGCTTTCCTATCTAATTGTTCTGATCAATATTCCTTTTGTTATTCTTGGATACCGTCAAATCGGGAAGATTTTTGCTATTAAGACGGCCATAGCTATTGCATTATTAGCTATTTTATTAATCGTTGCACCATTTCAGCCCATCACCCATGACAAATTACTGATTGCATTTTTTGGGGGCTTATTTTTGGGAGGGGGAATAGGTCTTGCCATGCGTGGTGGCTGTGTGATCGATGGTACGGAGGTTCTTGCCTTATTTCTGAGCAAGAAGAGCACCCTGACCGTAGGGAATATTATCCTGATCTTAAACATTGTCATTTTTGCCTTTGCAGCCATATTTCTGGACATCGAAACTGCACTCTATGCCATTCTAACATACTTATCGGCATCAAATACCGTTGACTATATTGTCAATGGTATTGAGCAATACACTGGAGTTACCGTCATTTCCGTTAAAAATGAGCATATTAAAAAATTCATCATCCACCAAATGAAACGTGGCGTTACGATTTATAAAGGCGAAGGTGGTTACGGAGAGAAAAAGGATATTGATATTCTTTATACGGTTGTCACAAAGCTAGAGATGAGCAAGCTGCAAACTGCGATCAGGCAAATAGACCCGGATGCCTTCGTCATCCAGCAACAAATAGCCGATATTAGAGGTGGTGTAGTTAAGCGCCAGCCATTACATTAATTTTACTACATTGAAGATATATAATCAACTTTCTGAATTCAAAAAACTGGACCATGCTGTGGTAACCATTGGCACTTTTGACGGGGTACACTACGGACATCAGAAAATTATCAGAAGATTATGTGAACTGGCCAGAGCAACCGGTGGAGAAAGCGTGATCTTAACTTTTTTTCCTCACCCCCGACTGATCATAGATCCCGAAAATCAGGATTTAAAAATGATCAACACCATCAAAGAGAAAGCCCAGATCTTAGCAGATTTAGGTGTAGATCATTTAATCATTACCCCTTTCACACGTGATTTCTCCAATTTAAATCCGGAAGAGTACATTCAAAATGTACTCGTAGAGACAATAGGGACCAAACATTTGATTGTCGGTTATGATCACCGTTTTGGCAAAGACAGAAAAGGAGGAATGCCCGAACTGGAAGTTTGCGCCAAAAAATTTGATTACAACATAGAAGTGATCGACGAGCAGGATATCAACGACGTTGCAGTAAGTTCCACAAAAATAAGACAAGCATTACTTACCGGCGATGTGGCCCTGGCTGCAAAGTACCTGGGTTACCATTTTTCTTTACAGGGCCGGGTAATTAAAGGCGATAAAATTGGACGTACTATTGGTTTCCCTACAGCCAATCTTTTTGTTGAAGAATCTTATAAACTTATTCCTTCGGATGGAATTTATGCCGTTACTGTAGATATGGAGGAAGGCTCTTACAAAGGAATGGCTTATATTGGCCAGCGACCAACTATTAACGGAATGACCAGAAATATCGAAGTCAATATTTTTGATTTTAACAAAGAAATTTACGGACAAGATATAAAAATGTCTTTCCTGGAGTTTTTGCGTCACGATGTTAAATTTACTGGATTAGAAGCGTTGAAAGAGCAACTTAAACAGGATAAAGAAAATACGCTTAATTTTTTCAAAAAACTGTCACAAAATGCTTAAAACTTAATTTAAAGCACAGAACTGGCCTTTTTTTTAGTATATTTACTTCAATGAGGTATCTTTACTTGCTCGTTTTATGCATTTGTTTCCAGCTTTATTCTTTCTCTGCATTCGCTTCAGGAAAGATGAGACTAGACCGTAAACAAATTGCTTATGCGGCAGGAAAGACATGTACTGCGGATCCAGATACTTTTAACGATGACTTTCAGACAGTACCTCAAGCCATCAAAAAGTATAAAGCCCAGATCAACCTGCTTCCGGAATATTGGACATATCATGTTCTGCGTGTTTCAAATACAGCCTATAAGCCCGCTTTCATTTTCTCACATTATTTAATTATTTTTAGTTTTCTGTACCCTAAACATGTTTTTTGGTAAGTATAATTTGTAGTCATCCGTTCACAATTATTTATCCATTTTAAAACAGCGTTTCATGATACATTTGCCAGTATTGATTACCGATCTTGGTCTTATCCTTGCCGCCGCAGGGGTCACTACACTTTTATTTAAAAGAATTAAACAGCCTCTTGTACTGGGCTATATACTTGCAGGTCTCCTTGTAGGTCCACATATTAAATTCATTCCAACAGTAACCGATAAAGAAAGCATTAACATCTGGGCCGAGATTGGGGTCATTTTTTTACTGTTTAGTTTGGGACTGGAATTCAGTTTCAAAAAACTTGTTAAGGTGGGAGGATCAGCTTCCATAACGGCTATTGTTGAAGTAGTTTTTATGCTGCTGATCGGATTTGCAGCCGGACAGCTGATGAGCTGGTCTGTTATGGACAGCATTTTCCTTGGGGGTATACTTTCCGTTTCTTCTACTACAATCATCATCCGTGCTTTCGAAGAACTTGGCGTAAAGCATAAAAAATTCGCAGGGCTGGTCTTTGGTGTCCTGATTGTGGAAGACCTCGTGGCTATTCTCCTGCTGGTTCTGCTTTCCACACTGGCAGTCAGTCAACAATTTGCAGGCACGGAGATGCTCATTTCCATTTTGAAACTTTGTTTCTTTCTGGTCCTCTGGTTTATCGGTGGTATCTTCCTGATCCCCACTTTTCTCAAGGCTACAAAAAAGCTGATGAACGACGAGACGATGCTGATCGTCTCTATCGCCTTATGTTTAATTATGGTCTTACTTGCCGTTAAGGTTGGCTTCTCTCCTGCGCTCGGTGCCTTTATCATGGGCTCTATCTTAGCAGAAACCACCCAGGCTGAACGTATAGAACATCTTACAAAATCGGTAAAAGATCTCTTTGCTGCCATTTTCTTTGTTTCAGTGGGTATGCTTATTGACCCGAAGATCCTGATCGATTATGCCGGTCCTATCCTGATCATTACCATAGCGACCGTCCTGGGTAAATTTTTAAGCTCGGGCCTCGGTGCTTTAATTTCCGGACAGCCTTTAAAAACTTCGGTACAAACAGGAATGAGCCTTGCACAGATCGGCGAGTTCTCGTTTATCATCGCAACACTCGGATTATCTTTAAAAGTGACCAGCGAATTTCTGTACCCTATTGCAGTTGCAGTGTCGGCCATCACTACATTTACTACCCCCTATCTGATTAAAGCCTCTGAACCCTTTTACAAGTTCATTGAACGTTCTTTACCTAAGCAATGGATAGAAGGCTTAAACCGTTACAGTTCCAGTACAGCAGGCATTACGACCCTCAGCGATTGGAAGGTCTTTCTTAAGGCCTATACATTCAATACGATTATTCACAGTGTGATCTTAATCTCCATTGTCGTATTGGGCTCAAAATATGTACAACCATTTATTGCTGAACATCTCATCAACGGACACAATGGAACCGTGATCAGCCTGCTGCTTACCCTGATGATCATGACACCATTTCTATGGGCTCTTGCTTTAAGAAAAATGGAAAGAAAGGCTTACAGCAATCTGTGGTTAAACAAAAAATACACCCGAGGTCCTTTAGTGGCACTCGAAATACTAAGGATTGCCCTGGCCATTTGTTTTGTAGGTTTTCTCATCTTCCAGTTTTATAATACACTCATCTCCATTGCTATTGCTCTGGCTTTAATCCTTGCGGTGATGTTCATTTTCTCCAGGAAATTGCAGGCTTTCTACAACAGACTGGAAAATCGCTTTCTTTACAATCTCAATGCCCGTGAAGCACAAAATGCCCAACCAGAGATCCTGCCATGGGATACACATTTGGCAGAGCTCACCATTGCACCAGAATCCAAACTGGTTGGCTTTACATTAATGGAACTGTCCATCCGGGAAAAATATGGCGTCAACATTGCCTTAATTGAAAGAGGAAAAATCATGATTCCTACACCAGGTCGCGACGAACGGTTATACCCTCATGATAAAATCCTGGTTATCGGAACAGACGATCAGCTGGCTGTTGTTAAAGAATTATTTGAGGGTGCTGTCGATGAAACTTCACACACAGATTTCCCTAAAAATGACATGACCCTGCAAAAGATTGTCGTAAACAGCTCCTCTCCAATTTATGGACACAGCATCAGAAATTCAGGGATCAGGGATATCACACAAGGACTTGTTGTCGGGATAGAAAGAAAAGGAGAGCGAATCCTTAATCCTGATTCCAATATAATTTTTGAAAATGATGATATTGTTTGGATTGTTGGAAATCACAAAAAAGTTCCTGATCTGTTAAAGAAAACCTGTCTCTTATACACATCTAAAAGGGGGGGGGGGGGGGGGGGGGGGGGGGGGGGGGGGGGGGGGGGGGGGGGG
>NZ_JAELTV010000274.1 GCF_016429005.1 Pedobacter sp. ASV19 | reverse complement strand
TCTGCATTCTGGACATCATGCTGCCCTCCAAAGACGGTTATACACTCGCTAAAGAACTCAGAAAGGCACAGTCAGACTTACCTATTATCTTTTTAAGTGCAAAACTTTTACCTGAGGATGTGGTGAAAGGCTTTAAATCAGGGGGTAATGACTACCTCAAGAAACCATTCAGCATGGACGAATTGCTGGTACGGATGGAAGCTTTATTACAGCGCTTTGGGAAAGAGGTCATCGGACAGGAAACCGAAAACAATAAAATTTATTCGTTTGCAAACTGCCAGCTTGATACAGTGCAGCAAAAACTAACCACCTCTTCTGCTGCGCATTCTCTTTCCTTTAAAGAATGCGCATTACTGGAAATGATGATCCTGCATAAGAATGATGTGTTGGAGCGTCAGGAAGCACTGATCAAAATCTGGGGCGATGATAATTATTACAATACCAGAAGTATGGATGTGTTTATGGCACATTTAAGAAAGTTACTAAAGGATGAACCCGGCATCCAAATCATGAACTTAAGAAGTATTGGTTACAAACTGATCTGCTAACTTTCCCCTAGCCATACAATGCTTACAGATATTGAATAGGCATCGGCCTAAACAATCTTAAGCCAATGTAGAAGTATAAATTTCTTCTATTTGCAATATAGAAGCCATGGAAATCATACAAAAAACCGTCCTGATAAATGCCATAACACGGGTGGTTTGGGACATTCTTACTACGCCTGCGCTCATCCAGCAGTGGACACACGATACCCCTGTTGAAATACAAACCGACTGGAAAGTCGGCAGCCCTCTAATCATGAGTGGAGACCTGCATGGCATTCCGTTCAGTAATTCTGGTAGTATCCTGGCCTTTGACCCAGATACTAAACTCAGTTATAGCTTCTTAAGCTCCCTCTCCAATTTACCCGACATAGCAGAAAGTTACTGCATTGTTGAATTTAACCTTGTACCAGAAGATCATAAAACCAGACTGGACTTTACGGTCAACAATTTCCCTGATCAGGTAATCCGCAAACATCTGGAACTATACTGGGGTCCAACCCTTGAACTCATCAGAAAAAAAGCAGAAAACTATGGATATAAACCAAATTCGTAAAGACACACCGGGTACAACCAACCTGATACATTTAACTGATCAAAAATACGTAGATTATATCATCGACCAAATACACCACCCTGCAGGAATCACCTATAAAAAAATGTTCGGCGAATATGGCCTGTATGCCGGAGTCAGGATCTTTGCTTTAGTTTGCGACAACCGATTATTGATTAAACCCACTGAGGCGGGCCGAGTATTTATCGGAAAACCAAACTTAGCATCTCCCTATCCCGGAGCGAAATCCTACTTTTTGATACAGGAAGAGTTGGAAGATCACGACTGGATCTCCCGCCTGGTAAAGATTACAGTCAATGAACTTCCTGATCCTAAGCCGAAAAAACCCAGAAAAAAGGTTTAAATCTTCGTGATGTTCTTTCCATCGTAACGATACACCCCTTTTAAACCGCCAAACCAGATACTTCCATCCTTAGCTTCTAAAATTCCAAAAAGCATTTTATCAATTGGCTGTATTTCGGTTACAACGGGCCTTTGATCCGACAAGGACTTTTCGTCATATCGGGAAAGCACCCAATTTTGGTCGTTAGCACTTACTGAACTGGTCCAGATATTGCCTTTTTTATCTTCGTAGATATAACCAACAAACTTCTTGGTAAAATTGGTAAATGTATTGCCGTCATAGCGCCAAAGGCCATCATTACCACCGAGCCAAATATTGCCTTTTTTATCTTTGATTATCGAACGAACGTTCGCAAAAGGTTTACTGTCTTTATTGGTTATAATGGTAAATGTCTTTCCATCATAAACGCGGGCATAGCCCCTTGTGCCAAACCAAAGCTTTCCAGTATTGTCTTCAATGATAGAATTAACATCATTATGCGTCCAATGAACTTCTGGAAGTGGATGTTGGTAAAACGAAACATGGATAGAATCAGCCTGAGTAACGGGAGGAGCTTCATTCATCTTAAAATTTTGAAAGGACTTCCCATCGTAACGGCTTGCTCCACCTTCAGTGCCAAACCAAATATAACCAGACTTATCTTCATAGATATTAGTAACCAAATTATTGGCAAGGCCCTCCTTGGTTGTAAAATTTCGAAAAGATTTCCCATCGTAATGGTAAACCCCTGAACCAACAGAAGCGAACCAAAAATTTCCCTTTCTATCTTCTAAAACAGAAAAAAACCGGGCCGAACTTACTTTACTTGTCATATTGGTAAAAGATTTTCCGTCATATCGAAAAACACCATCAAATGCAGCAATCCAAATGTTGCCCTTTTTATCTTGTATGATATTACGAGTGATCCGGTTAGGTCCTGGAGAAGTGCCAATGTCTTTGGTTTCAACGACATCTTGAGCGCCCTTTTTTTGCTGAGCCTGTACGGGCGAATAAATTACTCCTGCTATTATAATCAGCAAGCTGTAAAAAACGTTTCTTTTATTCTTCATATCTTATTTTAAGTTGATTCAGCGAAATTACTTTGATATCTTTCGGCTCGGGGAATTTAGATTGTAAAGAAAAATGTAAACTTTGTAAATAAAATCTTGACACTATGCTTAATAGCCAAAATCTCCTGTCTGGAAAACGCAAATACTTGTACGGATTGATGATACTCTCGTTTATCTCTGTAGTCTGCCTGGCTTTCAATATGGGTGGCAGTGACAACTTTGATTTCTCCAGAAGGGAAGTTTTGCTCCGCCGGATCGGACACGAAATCCTCCTGCAGTCAGGCGACAGTACGTCAAGAGTGCTCCCGGTAAAAAAGATCGCCGAAAATGAATACCAGATCAGCTTTGAGAAGAATCTTACTTTTCGACCAGACTCCCTGGTGAATACGACCCGGCGTTTGTTGTCCAAAGACCCCTTCGCAACTGATTATATTGTTAACGTTCTGAACAGTGGCAACTCTGGCGTAGCCTATGGATATGCGATATCCAAAAACAAGAAAGATGATATTATAGCATGCATAGGAAGAAAACAACCCAAAGCAGGTTACATGATCAATATTAAGTTCAAACCGACAGGGATCAATACAACAAAGAATCGATATCTTCTGGGCAGCCTGCCATTTTTAGCATTTGTTGGTTTTATTTTTTTGAGATCTGTTAAGCCGCGAAGGACCTTACCCGACAACCTGCATGCAGATAGGTTAACTTTAGGCGCAGTGTTGTTTGATGCGAAGAACCGGAAGCTCATCATAAACGGAAAAACAATAGGCTTAACCGGAACGGAAACCCGTGTATTGCTCATTTTTGCAATGTCTCCTAATGAGATCATAGAGAGAAGCCGGCTGCAAAAAGAGATATGGGAAGACGAAGGGGTTATTGTGGGCCGCAGTCTGGATATGTTCATCTCAAAACTTAGAAAAAAACTGGAATTTGATCCGAACATCAACATTGTTGTTATACGCGGAAAAGGATATAAGCTTGAAATTAGTGCTTAAAGACTCTTTCTGCTCCGCACTGATCTTATTAGAGTTCAATTTGGCATTTGTAAAACTCTATTGCTTTTATTTTGAACCTATATTTATCAATTCGTGATAGACATCATCTAAAAAAAGCTGTTGACTGACATCTTTCTTGAAATATCGCTGATAGTTTACACTACAACTTTCAACATCGGAGATATTTTTAGTATTAAAGGACCAATCGTCTGTGTTTTTAACTGTAATTCCTAAACCATCACTACAACTTTGCCACAACTCGGAGAATTTAGTCCTCTTGTCCTTTGCTAACTGATCAAATTTTGCATAAACTGTAAATCCATGCATTTCCGAATTGAAAAATTTGGTAATCGAAGTGACCGGAACGCCACCCCACTCTATGGTTTCGCCGTCTGGAAGCGCTATTGTACTGAGTTTTCCCTCATTCATTATCTTATCTTGTTCTCCTTTTTTGAAAAGCATCTCCTCATAAACTAATCTTGTTCCTTTTGGAACTTTTATCTTTTTAACAACCAACGGTTCTGTAGTGATAAAATATGGATAATCTGGTGTAGAATTTCCTGTCGGATTCATACTTCCAACACAACCTGTTAAAGATAAAAAGCCCAGTAAAAGAGAAGAAAGTTTGAAAAATTTCATAAGCGTTATTATATGATTCTATTTTTTGTAAAGTTAACACTCTGCTTTTCCATTACCTGGCTCTTTTTTCTAATTCTCCACATGGTGCAATCAATAATTTTCCTGCAGCAGTATTTCCTTTAAATGATTGTGCTCTTATTTGGTAAATGCCTTTGGGAATAATAATCGGCGTTCCATTATAACGGGCACTCGATGGATCAGGATTTGTATTGTCCAGGGTATAGTAAATATCCAGGCCGTCAACATCTGTGCTAAGAGAAACAAGCAATTGTTTTTCCTGATTGAGTTTTGTAATGGCAAGTACGTCAAATGCCGCCCTGGAATAATTGATTTGCGCAGCATCCAAAATCTTAAACTGAGGCATTAATTTCGTTTGAAAATCAGCCCAGTTTTGTTTTCCTAGTGGTGACCAAAAAACCTCAGATAACGCCAGAGATCGTGGCCATGTCATGTACTCAGCGTGTCGTGCAGTAGGCACAGATTCTGACCATAAATTTCCTTGTCCACCCAAAACATAAGTACTATCTATCCCTGAAGGAACAGGGTTCCATAGATAGGCTGTTTTTAAACGCAGCATATCGTAAGTATCAGGTTCCAGTAACGGATCACCCTGGTAAAGATCCAGATAGGTATTGCTGCTGGGTGTAAAAATAACCTGATGTCCTTGTTTCGCTGCTTCTATCCCCCCCTGCATGCCCTGCCAGCTCATCACTGTGGCCTCAGGAGCCAGTCCACCTTCCAGAATTTCATTCCATCCGATTATTTTTTTCTTCTTTTTTTTCAGGATTTTTTCTACCCTTTTGATAAAATAACTTTGTAGTTCGTGCTCCGTCTTTATTCCCTGTTGTTTCATAAAGTCCTGTACCATGGCCGATTGTTGCCAGAAGTTCTTGGTACACTCATCGCCACCGATATGGACATAATCTCCCGGAAACAAAGCCGCAACCTCAGTAAAAACTTTATCCAGAAAGGCATACACCCGGTCATCCGCCGGATTTAAAGTATTGTCTTCAATATTATAAAATTTACTCCCGGGATTTACAGCATAATTGTATCCCGTTGCAGACAAATATGGATAGGCTGCTATTGCCGCCAACGAATGGCCTGGAACGTCAATTTCGGGCACAATGGTGATATGTCTTTCAGCTGCATAAGCAATGATTTCTTTGATATCCTGTTGCGTATAATACCCTCCATAAGAAGCCTTTTCATCTTTTTGAGGTGGATTATAAGACCACCACTGCCCTGTCCTTGGTACTCTCCAGGCACCCACTTCAGTTAAGCGGGGCAACGATTTTATTTCTATACGCCATCCCTGATCGTCCGTTAAATGCCAGTGAAAAACATTGAACTTATAGCGTGCCATGTCATCAATGTATTTTTTCACAAAGTCTTTTGAGAAAAAGTGCCGGCTTACATCGAGCATCAGTCCACGCCATTTCAAACGGGGATAATCAACTATTTCAACAACTGGCAGGCTACGCTGCTGCTCATTGGTGTCGGCCGAAAGCTGAAGCAGTTGCCGCATCGTTTGTAAACCATAAAATAAACCAGCCATTTTACGTGCCTGCAGTTTCACTCCATGTTCAGTAATAGACAGTTCATACCCCTCATCATTGCCAGGATTGTTCAATTCCGGATTCAACAACAACCTAATAGAGCTCCCCGCCGCAGTAGTTTTACTCTTTACTGGCAAAGTATGCCCTGTTAGTGCGCTAAACCATTCGTTAGCACGATTACCCAGTATAGCAAGCTCAGAATTGCCCGACGGGATGATTAAGGAAGTCTGATCATCAATTACAAACCTACCTTTACCCTGAACCAAGGACACAGGCTCCGGAATAATCGCTGGTTTCACCTGTGCTCTACTGGTAGGACAAATAAGTACCAGAGCAAACAAATAGATGGAAGTCTTAATAGTAAAGGATCTTTTCATGTCTTAGTTTTATCTTCATGCCAACCGGAATAACAGTTGAATCCCTGAATATAAGCATTCAAAACAAAAATGGTATGACCTGGATATTAAAGTACCCTGACTTTCCCAAGATACTGACTATTACTTCGGCTCTTCCTGTCTTCAGACACAAAAGCAAGGTAAACATGAACTTCTTTCCCTGAAAAGTCCTTACTTAGAACAAATGTTCCCGTTTTATTTTGTGTTTTTGCCGCTGATGTATCAAACTCTGCAATTCCTTCTTCCAGATCGTAAACCAAAAACATCGCCCGGTCATCATAAACATGTTTTCCTGGTTCCCAGGTAAAAGTCAGACTATTGGGCTGTTGAGAAGTGACATCGGAAGATAAAGCTTGTGCTAATTGCCCAAAACTGACCAATACCAAGGCCGGATCAATAATGAAATCCGGATAGGTTCCTGTAACGGCATGATTTAAAAGGTAGGATTTCGCTGCACCGAAACCTTGAAAAGTTGGTGCATAGTCTTGAAAACCCACCCTTAGGAATTCGAGCAGTGGCTGTAACCAGGTTTGTGCGATAGCAAAGCGTTTTCGGTTGGCCTGTTCTTTTGGTGTTGGCTTCCTATTGACTTTCCCATAGCCCTGTCTCTTATACACATCTGACGCTGCCGACGAACGTAAGATGGGGGGGGGGGGGGGGGGGGGGGGGGGGGGGGGGGGGGGGGGGGGGGGGGGGGGGGGGGGGGGGGGGGGGGGGGGGGGGGGGGGGGGGGGGGGGGGGGGGGGGGGGGGGGGGGGGG
>NZ_JAELTV010000273.1 GCF_016429005.1 Pedobacter sp. ASV19 | reverse complement strand
CCCCCCCCCCCCCCCCCCCCCCCCCCCCCCCCCCCCCCCCCCCCCCCCCCCTTTTAGATGTGTATAAGAGACAGGTATAATACATGTCCCGTTTGAGGCAAAAATTGTACAGAAGAAAGGGCCGGGGCAAAACTTTTCACTCCCCTTTCCTTCCCATAAGACCAAACCTGTTGCACAGTTCTTTGGGCTTCATCTACCTTATATTCCACAATACGGCTATAACTGTCTGCATCAACCATCGTATTTGGCTGAAAATGGCGATAATAACCATTATCAAAAACCAGAAGATGACCATTAGGCATTAACACCGGTGTATGCGGGCCCCATGCCCAATCAAATCCATCGGCTCCCGCTTCGCCGGAAATTACTTTAGGATCAGTTATAAGCCTGCCAGATTCATCCACAGGAGACAACAGATATTTCTGATAAGCAGTACCCCAGTTCTTATGAGGCGAAATGATCCACTTTACATTTCCATCCTTGTTAAAAGACATTAACCCCTGAAAACGTACAGTTGCCATTAAATCGGTACCACGTTCGGCTATAGAATTGTTATGTGCCCAGTTACTCGGCGTCTGTATAATATCGCCAGGCAACACATCTTTATGGCTCTCATAACGAGAAGTATCCAACATATTGGCCAGATCCCATTCTTTCACCAATGTACCAGATGTAGGATTTACCTCAATGATATGGTCATTGATTCTTGGTTTTCCATTCATTAAGCGCGCATCAGATTTGGAAACAGTAATCAGAAAATTCCCGTTGGAAGCTTCGGTCACCTCATGATGAAAGGTATAACCCAATTTAATCAAATCCCACTGATGAACAAGATTACCCAACATATCCACCTCCACAATGCGTGAAGCATCTTTATCTCCAGAAAGGAAATTACCATTCTTCATGCGTTTAAAACCAATAGCTTCCCCAAACCTCTTAAGATCGGGCGATGGCTTCAGCAAGAGTATCCAGCGAACTTCTCCATCAGAATCGAGCATATAAGGGCAGGAAGTATCCAATTCACTTTCTCCGGGATAACTTACCAGATTTAAACCTGGCTCCATACGGTCCTTTTGAGCGGTAATAATCTCAAAACTTGGAAAAGCAGACACGTTCAATGGGGCTGTTTGTATTTTCATCTGCGTTCGCCCGCGTTCTTTTCCATCCATATCTGTAAAAACCAGATCAACCTGGTTGTTATAATTGGCATATAATCCCAGCACAGGAATAATTTGTCTGTTGTTTGAAGCCGTAAACAGATGTTCTATAGTTCCGTTCCTACCTGTTTTACCTTCAATAATAACTTTTATTCTGCCCCTGGCCGGCATAAATACCTCTACCGTTGCGGCCAATGGATTATACCCAGAGGGATTTAAAATCACTTTCTTAACCATAAAATCCAGGGCGTTTCCTTTGGAAGGAACAGAAAGACTTTTTTTATCCGAGAAATTCACCACAGTTGCCCATTGATCAGGATGATCTTCTATTGTAAGAATAGACGACACAGGTATCTCTACCATCCCTGTTTCAAAATTGAAAGTATAGGCCTTATCCCCCTTAATGTAGTTTAAAAGTAAGCTTCCCTTCTCCGTCATGCTTTCCAACGAAGCCTCATAAACCTCCTCTTTGGAAGATTCCGCCACTTTCTCCTTTTTACAGGCAACCAGCAGTAATAGTGGCAGGATCAGCATCACCAATGCTGTCCTGCCCCGCTTTAAAATTATCTCCACAAGGGATGTTGCTGAATAGCTGTATTCGTATTCAATTCTGTCTGCGGAATAGGCAGGTAAAAATGTTTCGGTAGAAAATTCGACGCACCCTGTTTCTTATTCTGTACCAGAATCTGTTTCATTTGGTCGTAAGTATAAAAACGTTTCAAGTCAAAGAAACGATGACCTTCAAAGAAAAACTCCAGTTCATTTTGGTGAATCACTTCTTTCCATAAATCATCAGCGCCGCTCCATGTTTTAGCAGCAAGACCTGCCCGGTCCCGGATACGTGTCAGGTCATTGGCTGCATCACTCAATTTACCTGTCTTAATGGCCGCCTCTGCGTGCAATAATAAAACTTCGGCAAAGCGCATCACTCTAAGGTTGTTGTTTTGATTTTGCTGATCGTACATACTGTTTGCATCAGCAACATTTTTATAAAAATTAGTAAACTTTTTAATCAGGAAACGGCCCTTTTTACCATTAACTGTGGAGAAATCCGGCTCGCCTCTCAAACGTTTGGTTGCACTCGCTTCCCAGATCTGATCAAAAGACTGATTTCCAAACCAAGCTCCATCAGCCACTGTATTTTCAAAATCAGAATACTTCCAGAAAAAACTGGTATACATACGCTTATCAAATTTGGTATCTGAACCTGCCGGTCTTTGTTCTGCCATAAAATCATTTACAATAGAAGCCGTAGGCATCCATTTAAACCAGCCTCCAGTTCCCTGAGGACCAACAAAATTCGGTATTACAAAGCCTTGCGTACTTGTTGCCTCTTCAGAACCCCATGAACCTTGACCAAAGCTGCCATTGTACATAATTTCAAATACAGATTCCTTGTTCAGCTCTGTATTCTCCGTAAAATTATCTTCAAATTTACTCACCAGGTCATAAGTATAAGGAGCTTTCATAATCGTGCTCAATTCAGCTTCAGCTTCCGTATATTTCTTCATGTAATTATAGGTTTTACCCAAATAAGCGATAGCCGTACCTTTAGTCACCCTTCCAGCTTCAGCAGCAGGGCGTACAATTGGCAAATATTCTTTAGCTACTTTGAAATCTTCTACAACCTGCTTCCAAATCTGTTCCTCAGGAGAGGATGGTTTCATAATTTCTGCCGTGCTTTCAGAAGCAGGAATCAAACGCAAAGGCACATCACCAAAATTACTTGCCAAAAGAAAATACGAGAACCCTCTCAGAAAACTGGCCTCAGCAATTAACGAATTGATCTTATCCGTACTCATTGGGACATTTTTCACATTCTTCAGCAGCACGTTAGCCCGGTTAATGCACTGGTAAATCTGGTCAAAATCGCTTCCGGCAGTATTCGCCGTGTTGGAATAGGTAGCCGGTTCCCAGTTCTGCAGCTCTTCCCCTAAAATGAACCACACATCATCTGCTCGGTTCATGGTATGCCATCCGGTATATCCTCCAAAATAGCCATACATTTGTCCTCGGATCGGAGAATAGACTGTTGCCATAGCAGATTGGGCATTGGCTTCAGAAGTCCAAAAAGTTTGCTCTACCGCCTGATTTGGATTGACATGATCCAGAAAATCTTTTTTACATCCCCCCAAGGAGATCGTGAGTATAGCAACCATCGATAGTTGCTTCAATATATTTGTTTTCATGATGTATTCTTTTAATTGTTCCCGTTAATGCTTAGAAATTTGCCTGAAGTCCTGCTGTGATTGTTCTTGCAGCAGGGAAACGTCCGTGATCTGTTCCTCTCGACATGGTGCTGGAACCACCACCATTCTGATCATCATTCTGTCCAAGGTCCGGGCTGTATCCTTTATACTTGGTCACAATAAACAAGTTGTCCGTTGCAACAAAAAGCCTGAAATTTTTCATGTGCGTTTTATTTACCCAAGGCTTATCGAAAGTATAACCGACTTCTAATGTTTTCAGGCGGAAAAAAGAACCATCTTCCAGCCAGCGGTCACTCACACGGCGGCTGTTCTTGTTTTCATCCTGTTGCGTAAAGCGGGGAACATCTGTATTTCTGTTCTGATCCGTCCAGGCATTTAGTACGTTTGCACCAAAATTGGTGAACTCATTCATAGATTCCATACGTGCCCTGGTATAGTTGTAAATCTTATTGCCTTTCATACCGTCAAAGAAGATACCCAGATCAAAACCTTTATAGTTTAAACTACCGCGTATGCCATAATTAAAATCCGGGAAAGGACTACCTGCATACTGACGGTCATCATCTGTAATTTGTCCATCGCCATTAAAATCAATAAAGCGAATATCTCCAGCCTTAGCATTTGGCTGAATTACTTTTCCAGCCGGCGTTTTATAAGCTTGCGCCTCTGCATCAGATTGAAAGATACCATTGGTTCTGATCAGGTAAAATGCACCAATCGGATCTCCAAGTTTCGCCCAGGTAATAGTTCCCTCACCTTGAGGATTATAACCAGCAAACTCCTGTTTTTCACTACCCACAGTAATCGCCGTTATTTTATTTTTAACGGTAGAAGCATTTACGCCAATAGAATAGTTAACCTCTCCAATACTGTTTTTATAATTCAACAGCATCTCAAAACCTTTATTCTGAATCGTTCCGGCATTCATAGTCGGGCTACCTTTCAATCCTGTTGAACCAGGCATGGAGATACTCAGCAGTACATTTTTAGTTTCCTGAATATAATAGTCTGCAGTTAAAGATAATTTGCCTTTCAAGAAGCTGGCATCCAACCCTAAGTTTTTAGTGTGTGTTTCTTCCCAGGTCAGGTCTTTTGGAGATACCCAGGTTACCCCGGTATTACTTCCCATCCACCAGTTACCACCTTCTATGTAATTGATCCCGCTGCTGCTGATGCTTTGCGTAGCATAATTGCCAATCTCCTGGTTACCCAGTTTACCGTAACTTGCCCGTACTTTCAACTCACTAACGGCATCTTTTGCACTTCCAAAGAATTTCTCGTTCATAATATTCCAACCCACAGAAAATGAAGGGAATACACCATAACGATGACCATCAGCAAAACGTGACGAGCCATCACGTCTAACCGATACCGACATCATATATCTGGAATCATAGCTGTACATCGCCCGTGAAAACATGGAAAGTAATGAATACTCCTGCAAATCTCCAGAGGTTGTTTGTTGCGTCGTCGATCCGGCACCAATAGAATTGGTTCCAAATGGGATATCACTCCGCCCTGCTCCAAAAGAGCGGTTAGAATTCTCCTGCGATGAGTAGCCTAACAAAGCAGATATGGTATGCTTACCAATCGTATTGTCATAATGTAAAGTATGTTCCAGCAGCCACTGGTTATTAAAATAAGCCGACTCATTTAGTTTAGACTGAACTGCTCCCGATCCAAAGTTATAAGGCGCATTATAATTATAATTGCGTCCGTTGTTTCTATTGTACCCGTAATTCAATTTATATTTCAACCCTTTTATACCCAGGTCTACCTCTGCATAAGCATTTAACAGGATGTCCGTTTTATTTAATCTGTTATCAAACAACCTCGAAGCACCTACCGGATTGTCCATATTTTTCATCCAAGGTAAAATGCCGGCATAACCACCAAGCTGATTAGGATCTAATACACCAAGTAAAGGATTTTGACGCAATGGATCTGTTATGGTTAAGTGATTATCCTGTCTTTCTGCTGTGGTTAACAATAAAGTATTACCAATACGCAAATGGTCGTTGAAGAAAGAAAAGGTATTTTTATTGCGGATATTGTAAGCCTCGTATCCTGAATTGATCAGAATACCATCCTGGTTGATATAACCAGCAGACACATTATAAGTTGCGGTTTCCGAACCTCCGGTAATCCCAACATTTGCTTTGGTCAACGGAGCAGTACGATAAACCTCATCTTGCCAGTTTGTACCAGTGCCTTGAAAATTAATAGCCTCCTTTGGTAAATAACCAGACTGGCTCATAATGGTTTTCCATTGTTGTGCATCCAATACATCCAGTTTCTTTGCAATAGTTTGCACCCCAGAATATACACTAGCGCTAATGGAAGCACGTGTATTTTTCTTACCCCCTTTTGTGGTGATTAGTACAACACCATTGGCCGCACGCGAGCCGTAAATGGCCGCTGCAGAAGCATCTTTAAGCACATCCAGAGAAGCAATATCAGAAGGGTCAACCATATTGATATCGCCGTACACCCCATCGATAACATACAAAGGGGTGTTGGAGCCAAGCGAGCTCAATCCGCGAATATTAATGCTCATACCAGCTCCTGGCTGACCACTCACGCTGGCCACGCTTACACCAGCAATCCGGCCTTGCAAAGCACCACTTGCGCTCTTAGCAACATCAGTCTGCATCTCTTTTCCGGTTAGGGAAGCCACTGCACCTGTCAGGTCTTTTTTCTTCACCGTACCATAGCCCACTACAACAACTTCATTCAGCTGATCGCCGTCCGAAAGTATAATGTTCATGGTCTTTGATTTCCCAACGGTAGCTTCAGTTTTTTGCATCCCAACATAAGAAAATATAAGAACCGCGCCTTCAGGTGCCTGAATGTTAAAGTTCCCATTGAGATCCGATGTGGTTCCACCGGCAGCTCCGGCATTCCCCTTAATCACGATAGTAGCACCAGATAAAGGATTATTGGCATTGTCCTTTATCGTGCCTTTCACAGTAATAGCCTGTTGTGCACTTGCGAAAAGGCATAAACTGACTAAAAATAAAATTAATAGACTTGTTCTCATTTAATGTTGTTTGGCTTTTTTGCAATGGCGCAGGAAAAATTCGGAGCGTATACGGCTGAATGCGTGTATTTAAACACAAATAGGTCCATACTCATTACATTTGGTTAAATCGTAGTAGTTAATTGGCATAAAACTATGTATTCGCCAAACTTGAAAATTGCAGGATTTGCTCAATCGATTTGAACTTTCGATTCTTTATTTTGGCTCAAACCGAGCTATGGATACGATCAACAACGCCAAACCGCATTAATCATTTCATTATCAGCAATAAAATTCAAGGCATAAATTTAATTTCTAGCGAACGCCAGAAAACCACAATCAACTGACAAACAACATATTAAATAAAATGACAGATTAAAACAGATTGCACAATTCGCTCAATCTTATTGAACTATATGCTCTTCTCTTCAACTTTCTGTTCGGGCTGTCTCTTATACACATCTGACGCTGCCGACGAACGTTAGCC
>NZ_JAELTV010000272.1 GCF_016429005.1 Pedobacter sp. ASV19 | reverse complement strand
GCCGGTTTTTGCGTTATTGCTAACCCCAAAAGCAGCACCAAGTTCACCCATTCCGTAAAATCCTGAACCAGTTTCATCGAAAAATACTTTTACCCCAGCTTTCACAGGGATATAGCCTGCACTAGGCATATCCACTCCAGGAGCAAAGTAATCTTTCTTTCCAAAGAAATTAGTATATCCTGCAGTTACAGGAATGGAAACTTGTTTTGAGACGTCAAATTGAAAACGAAGATCTCCACCAAGTGCGAAATTATAACCATTTGTAGTTGGTATACCTGCATTTAAGCCTATTCCTAATTTTGGCGACTGGGCATTTACATTCGTGGTAAAGAATAAAGCCACGGCAGCTACTGCAGAAGCTATGATTTTTGTAGTTGTTTTCATTTTTGTATTTGTTTATTTGTAAACCTAACAACACTACCTAAACAAATTGCATGCCACGCTACATATTTAAGCACTAGGCGCTTATATACAGTGGGTTGGGCGTATTGTCCCCGTTAGCATTAAACAGAAAAATGTTCCTTATATAGCTCAATTACTCTTGTTTCTATAGAATCGGTCTGTTGTGTATCCATCCAGTGAATTTTTACACCATCCTTTTCCATCTTCCTGAAAAAGGTCATCTGTCGCTTTGCATATTGGCAAATAGCCGTAAAGAGGCGTTCTTTCAGTTCCAGAAAATTAAGTTCCCCTGAAAGATAGGCTACCATAAACTTATATTCCAGGCCATAAAAGATCAACATATCCTTACTTACCCCAACCTTCAGCAGAGCCTCTGTTTCTTCAATCATCCCATTCTCCAGCCTGCTTCCCAGCCTGTTCCATATTCTGGTCCTTCTCACTTCCACATCAGCTGTTAAACCAATCACCAACGGATTGAATTCTGGTCTTGCCTTAACCGCCACAGGATGAATATTCAGGTATTCGGCTATTTCAATGGCCCTGATCAGCCGTTTAATTGTAGACTGGTCTGCATGCTTTGTATGTGCAACGGGATAAGTGGCTAAAATCTCCCTTAGCTTTTCTATACCAAAGTGTTGGATACTTTCTCTGAATTCCTGTTGAACAGGAATAGAAGTATATTCATGCTGCTGGAGAATACTGTGAATATACATACCAGTTCCACCGCAAAGCACCGGCAATTTTTTACGGGAGGTCAGAAGCTCAAAAATCCTATAGAAATCTTCTTTAAAGGCATCCACCTGATAACGCTCGCCAGCTTGTTTATGATCAATCAGATGATAAGCTACCGGTCTGCCATCTACAATGTATTCTTCCAGATCCTTTCCAGTACCAACATCCATTCCTCTAAACACCTGCCGGCTGTCTGCACTGATAACCTCTCCGTTTAGCGCATCGGCAACACGTACTGCAAGCCTCGTCTTACCCGAAGCCGTTGGCCCCAGCACAATTAACAATGGATTTCCCTGCATTATTGGTATAAAACGTATTTTAAATTCCCTGTATTAAAAACCTCAATATAAGAATTGATTTTCTTCTGATCAGATTCTTCAGGAATTCTATGTAAAAAATATCTCGTGTAATTCACTGGATCAACGTATAATGAACATGGAGGCGTTTCCCCCACCAATTTGAATCCTGCGGTTTGATAAGCCTTACCCACAGACCAGTCCCTGTCTGCGTAACTCATCAAATCATTCGGGCTAAACAGACGGAGATAATGTTTTATCAGTTTAGTCATCCCACCAATTACAGTTATTCCATCCCTGGTTGCAAAACGAACCAGTTCTGCAGAAGTATAACCTTCGCCTTTGTCTTTCATTTTTCTTTTATGGCTAAAAACAGCCACCGCAACCACCTCTTGATTATACAACAAAGCATACCTGTACCTTCCACCGGCACTGCCCTGAATATGATATTGCTCTAAAAAATGCTCGGTATCTTCTTTTGAAATTTTCCCAACAGATGTAGACCGGCCGTGCAGTCTTTGATTAAGCCCTAAAACAGACTTCAATCTAGTTAAAACCTGCGCTTTTCTACTTTGCCAGATATCCTCCCACAAATGAATAACCTGTTTACCCTCTTTAAAACAGATCAACTGATAATTCAGTAATTGTTCCGGGTCATCCTGCTGCCCCAGTGAAATCAAGTGCAAAATCACCCTCCCCTCATTCAACAACAGCAATTTAAAAGAATCATGTACCGCACTTTCGGCATAGATTCCCTGCTTCTCAAATATATATTGTATTTCAGTTAACCAACTGGTTTTCAGACCCACTCTTTTTCTTTAAATAATTTATAGCCCACTGCTAAGGCATCTTCAATTTGATTCATTAATTCCTCGTCCAGCTCCTTAATCTTCAAAACGGACGACCCCTTCAAAACCTCATGTCCAAAATTAGTTTTCAAAATGGCCTCATGCTCGTTTGCGGATATCGAAGCAAAAAAAGTTTCGGATCTTTGATCGGGGCCCGATTTAACATTTTTATCACTCCACAAATCGAAAGTTCTGTCGCTGTTCTCTCTGTTGGCAAAACCGAGCGTTGCATAGGGTTGCATTGCGGCCCTTATTGTCTGGAATATTTCTACGAAATCTGTTTTCATTGGTTTGTTGTTAGTTTAGCCAAATAACAACTCAAAGTTCATATTGTTCCTTATTTTAGGAAATGTGCTATTTTACCCAATAACACCTCCATATCAAACGGTTTTTCCAAAAAATCATCTGCACCGGCCTCTTTAGCAGAACGCTCCAGTTCAGTACTTGCGGAAATCATGATGATGGGTATATTTTTAGTATCCTCCTGCTTTTTCAATACTTTACACACATCCCTTCCGTCGGTACCAGACATCCAGATATCCAAAAGAAGAAGATCGGGAAAATGATCATGCATTTCAAGAACAGCAGCCCCATTAGAAGTGGAACTCACTTCATATCCACCAAACTCGAGCATGGCTTCAACAGCATCCAGTATACCCGGATCATCATCAGCAATCATTACTTTTTTTTGTGTATTCATCTACATTATTTGTGAGTTGCCCTAATGATCATTATTGTATATTAAAGCAAAAATAATACCACAAAGCTCTTCTTACTTACTTATTTAGCAGGCTCAGGTTGAGGTGCCATTTTTTCCAGTAATGTTGCACCGGCAACCAGCAATTCGTTCGTAATGGTACGGGTATAATCAGAAATTTCCACTTTAAAATCCATTACCGAAGCACCCGACCGAATTTCCTCCAACCGCTTTTCCCATTGCCCAGTCAACTCTGCCTGGGCAATTTTCTGGTCCTTAACCACATCATAAACCGCAAGACCTTTAGAAGTAGGTACTAAATTTCGCTTTTCCCTTACAATATATTCCCTGGTGATCAGTGTTTCTATGATAGAAGCTCTTGTAGCAGGCGTTCCCAAACCAGTATCCTTCATCGCATAACGCAGTTCTTCATCCTCTATTTCCTTGCCCGAGGTTTCCAGTGCCTTTAACAAGGAAGCTTCATTATACATGGCCTTTGGTTTCGTTTGCTTTTCAAGAAGCGCTTTTTCAGGAATAGGCAATTGTTCGTTCTTTTTAACTTTAGGCAGCGAGGGGTTATCCTCATCCTTCTTTTCATCATCCGTATCGTTCAACACAGACCTCCAGCCAGCCGAACGGATTACCGTACCATTTGCAGTAAAAAGTGAACCAGATTCGACAGTGATCTTAGTGACTTCTTTAACACATTCCTGATGAAAGGCCTCAAGCATTCGTCCAACCACCATATCATAAATAGCCTGCTTATCAGGGCTTAATCCATAAGGCTGTTCGCCAGTAGGCAATATAGCATGGTGATCGGTCACCTTCTTTGCATTTACACTCCTTTTATTTAATGGAATGGTCTGCAGGAATTCTGCCGGCTTGCTGAAATCAGGATGCAGCTTTGCTTTCTCTATCAATGCCGGTATCCCGGCAAAAATATCATCTCCAATATAACGGCTGCCCGTCCTTGGATAAGATACCAGTTTACTTTCATACAAATTTTGAAGCAAGCCTAAGGTTTGATCTGCCGTAAAGCCCTTTTTCTTGTTGGCCTCCTGCTGCAAACTGCTCAGATCATGCAACAGCGGAGGAGGTTCTTTTCTGGGCTTCGCCTCCACATCCAAAATCTTCCCCCCGTTAGGAAATCCAGCGTTCACATCTTCAATTTTTTCAAATAAAGCTTCTGCGTCTTCTCTCTTTTCAAAACTATTAACAGAAATAGCCTTAAATACTTGGCCATCTTTATCTAAAAGAATACTTAACTGATAATAGGTCTGAGGAACAAAGTTTTTAATCTCCAGATACCTGGAACAAATCATGGCCAAAGTTGGTGTTTGCACCCGGCCCAATGATAGTACGGATCTCGATCCGGCAGAAATACTCAGTGCCTGCGTCGCGTTCATCCCCACCAACCAATCTGATTCAGATCTGCAGTGCGCAGAATTGAACAGTGTATCGTAATCTGTACCGGGTTTTAAATTCCTGAATCCATCTTTTATGGCCTCATCCGTCTGCGAAGAAATCCACAAGCGTTTAAAAGGTTTTTTGCATTTCAGGTAGTAATAAATATAGCGGAAGATAAGTTCACCCTCCCGCCCGGCATCCGTTGCAACGATAATTTCAGTAGCCTCGTCAAATAATTGCTTAATCACATCCAGCTGTTTCTTAACCGCCGGATCGTCTACAAAACCATCCTTTGTTTTAATTTTCCGGATAGCGAGTTTGAACTTTTTAGGCAGCATGGGCAAATGTTGCCTCCGCCAGCCTATGAAACCATATTCTTGGGGAGGAGCCAATTGTAAAAGATGACCAAATGCCCAGGTAAAAGAATATCCTTTACCTTCAATGTATCCATTTCTTTTACTCGTTGCTCCAAAAACTTTTGCCAGTTCGCGAGCTACAGAGGGCTTTTCCGCAATTACAATCTTCATCAAATAGAATTAAGTCCGAACCTTCAAATTTCACTAAAAAAACCGGAAAAAGATTAAAAAATCACAATTCGCTACAATCAAGGGAATTAGAATTTAAAAAGCCCCTTAACTAAACAAATCCATAGCTAATCTAAATGTATTGCAATGCGCATCTACAATATGCCTGATCTCTGGAGAGTATCCGCCTCCCATACTTACCTGAACAGGAAGGTGATGGTCTTTACAAAACTGAAGAACCATTCTGTCTCTTTCTTTGCAGCCTTCTGCAGACAAAGACAACTTACCAAGCTTATCCGTAGCCAAAACATCAACTCCGGAAAGATAAAACACAAAATCTGGCTGATGCTTCTCCAATAAAGACGGAAGCGTCTTGTTCAAGATACCAAGATATTCCTGGTCACCTGTCCCATCTGCAAGTGGAATATCCAGATCTGACCTCTCCTTTCTAAACGGAAAATTCTTGTCTCCATGCATGGAAAAAGTAAACACCCTCGGCTCCTGATCAAAAATTTCGGCCGTACCATTGCCCTGATGAACATCTAAATCTATAATTAAGATGCGATTGGCTAAATTATTATTTAACAAATAGTTCGCTGCAATGGCCTGATCGTTCAGCAAACAAAACCCTTCACCCCAAACGCTACCCGCATGATGCGTACCACCAGCCACATTAAAGGCAATTCCAAACCGCAAAGCAAACAAAGCACCGTCAATGGTACCCTGCGCAATTCTGATTTCTCGTTCCACCAATTGAGCACTTAATGGAAAACCTATTCTTCTCTGTGCGGCCGGAGCAAGCTCCAGATCCCTCAACGAGGCCCAATAACCCTTATCATGCGTCTGCAATATAATATCCTCTGATGCCATTTCAGGCTCAAATAAATGCTCCAAACCTATAGTCCCTTCGTGTAAAAGTTGCTCAGGAATCAGTTCATACTTCAGCATTGGGAAGCGGTGCCCTTCCGGCAAAGGATGAGCGTACAAAACATGATGGGCGATTTTAATCATTACAAAAGGATTTCCGCTGTATGCTTTTCTATATTATTACAAATATCATCTACTGGCAGATCATTAGCGTCCAGCCCAAAAGGGTTCTCAATCTGTTCTGCAATAAGTTCTAAACTGGTCAGTACATATAATATAAATGGTACAATTGGAACCATATAATAACCCAGGCTAAACACCAGGCCAAAAGGCATTGTAATCACATAGAAAAACACAAATTTCTTAATAAACGCACTATAAGAATATGGGATCGGCGTATTCCTTATTCTTTCACAACCACCGCAAATATTGGTAAACTGATTCAAATCTTCAGTCAGAATCATCAATTGCTGGGGAGAAATCAAATTATTTGCCTGTAAACCATATATTCTGGATACAATACCCGATGCGATCTGGTTTGGAAAGTGCGCACCCTCTTTAATTTCTATTAATACACTGTCTTTCCCATATAATCTCTTTTCCCTGAGGTGCTCTTTTAAAGCAAAGGCAAATTTTGGAATGGCATAATTAAAAAATGCAATCTCTTCCGGCCCCAAGTTTAAAGCCTTTATTTTCATAGACAGGTTACGGGAAACGTTTACTAAAGCGCCTAATAGCTTTCGCCCTTCCCACCACCGGTCATAAGAAGTATTTGTTCTGAATACCAAAAGCATAGAAATCACAAAGCCCAATAAACTGTGCATCATACCAATATTTTTCACAAAGGGCAATTGAGTCATATCGATAAAATGAAAGCCGAAGTAGGCAATCCCGGCTGAAAATATAGCAATGCCTAGCATTAAGGGCCATAATTTCCTGAACGTATCTGCTTTATGAATATGAAATATAAAAGATGCCCACTCTTTCGGGTTGTAATTGATCATAGATAATTTAAATTCTAGGATTCAAATATCTGCAAAAAAAGCGGAAAACTTATGCAGGAGTGGGACTAACTAACCGTTAACTCCCGCTCCATTTTACCTGCTTACACTTCTAATTCCTCCGGAAGACCATCTATAACACCACAATCGTATATC
>NZ_JAELTV010000271.1 GCF_016429005.1 Pedobacter sp. ASV19 | reverse complement strand
CCCCCCCCCCCCCCCCCCCCCCCCCCCCCCCCCCCCCCCCCCCCCCCCCCCCCCCCCCCCCCCCCCCCCCCCCCCCCCCCCCCCCCCCCCCCCCCCCCCCCCCCCCCCCCCCCCAACACATTTTTTTACGTTCGTCGGCAGCGTCAGATGTGTATAAGAGACAGGGATACCTATACCAAACAGATTAAGGTACAGGCACCTGAAATGCTTATTGAATCGCAAAGTAACAGGCTCTTAAATAAAGTTGTACTGTATATTGAGGAAAATCTTACCAATCCCAGACTCTCTGTAAAAGATCTGAGCGAGCATGTGGGCATGAGCCGAGGCTCGCTATACCATAAAATTTTGGAATTAACAGGTCAGTCCCCTGTCGAATATATCCGTTCAGTGAAACTCGAAAAGGCCCTTGTTCTGCTCGAAAAAAGTGACTTGAACATTTCACAAATTGCCTATATGGTTGGATTTGCAACACCAAACTATTTTGCGAAATCGTTCAAAGCTAAATTTAACGTGCAGCCGTCTGAATTTATCCACCTAAAACGCAAAGCTGAGGACTTAAACCCAGAGGCTAAATTTGAAAATAATCTATCAAGCGGTGAATAACGGCTTCTTATACAGAATGGTACATTTTTGTTAAAAGAATAGCTTTTGAACATTTCTTCTACAATAATGATGAAAACTTCCCGGCTAACGGCGTTCTAAAAATTAGTTTTATCCGTTGAGAAAGTCAGTTTTATGTTTTATCGATTAAAAGAAAGTTTGTTATGATGAACAATAAGAATTCAGTTTTTTGTTTGCAGGTGTGGAAAGTGAAAAAGATACTTTCTATCATATTGGTTTTGTCCATGTATTCTGCCAGTAGTTATTCGCAGGATAAAAAGTTCTATATCTATATATGTCTTGGACAATCTAATATGGAGGGGAATGCCAAATTTGAGCAGCAGGATACTATAAATGTGAATAGACGTTTTAAAGTCTTGCAAGCAGTAGACTGCGATAATCTTAAACGAGTTAAAGGTGTGTGGTATACTGCGGTTCCTCCTTTAACCAGATGTAATACGGGATTAACTCCTGCTGATTATTTCGGGAGGACACTGGTCGACAGTCTTCCCAACGATATTACTGTGGGGGTTATCAATGTGGCAGTGGGCGGTTGTAAAATTGAACTGTTTGATAAAGATAATTATCAGTCTTACGTGTCTTCGGCTCCAAATTGGATGCTTGGAATGATTGATCAATATGGTGGTAATCCTTATGAACGTCTGGTCGAGCTGGCCAGGAAAGCTCAAAAGGATGGTGTTATAAAGGGGGTATTGTTGCACCAGGGGGAATCTAATGTTAACGATCCATTGTGGCCAAAAAAAGTAAATGGGGTGTATAAAAATTTGCTGAAAGATTTAAATCTGGAAGCTGCATCGGTGCCCTTGCTGGCAGGTGAAGTTGTTAATGCAGATCAGGGAGGTGTTTGTGCCAGTATGAATGCCATTATAGCGAAACTTCCGGAAACTATTCCAAATTCATACGTAATATCTTCCAAAGGCTGCACCGTTGCTGAGGATAAATTACATTTTAATGCAGCCGGCTACAGAGAGCTTGGAAAACGATATGCTGAAAAAATGCTCGCTTTACTTCGTTCAGCCAACTCAAAAATGAAATTATAATAGTTTATATAGAACCCAAAATGAGTCAACTTTACAAAATTACAACGGTTATCATTTCGTTTTGCCTTCTGCTTCCACTTTTTGGCAAATCTCAGAATCCGATTATACAAACCATCTACACCGCAGACCCAGCACCCATGGTTTATAACAATACACTTTACCTCTACACAGGGCATGATGAAGATAAATCTACCTGGTTCACGATGAACGACTGGAAGTGTTTTTCAACAACTGATATGGTTAACTGGACAGATCATGGCTCGCCTTTATCAGTTAAGTGTTTTAGCTGGGCTGGAAAAGATGCCTGGGCGGGGCAATGTATTTTTAGAAATGGCAACTTTTACTGGTATGTTCCAGTTAACCAATTAAATGGAAAGGGAATGGCTATTGGGGTAGCTGTTTCCAAAAGTCCGACTGGTCCGTTTCAAGATGCTCTTGGAAAACCCTTGGTAAACAGCGGTGGTGGAGACATTGATCCTACTGTATTTATAGATGATGACGGCCAGGCCTACTTATATTGGGGTAATCCTTACCTAAAATATGTTAAGCTTAATGAAGATATGACGTCTTATTCTGGTGATGTTGTTACTGTTCCGCTAAACGAAAAGGGCTTCAATATTCGGCTTAAAGATGCAGATAAAAGGCCCACAGCTTATGAAGAAGCGCCGTGGTTATACAAACGAAAGAGCCTTTATTATTTACTGTATGCAGCTGGCGGTGTACCGGAACACCTGGCTTATTCCACAGCCCCTTCGGCTACCGGACCTTGGAGTTATAGAGATACGATTATGACTATTATAAAAAAAGGAGGGGCTTTTACAAACCATCCTGGTTTGGTAGATTATAAAGGTAAAAGCTATTTATTCTATCATAACGGAGCGTTGCCTGGAGGAGGAGGATTTACCCGTTCGGTATGCGTAGATGAATGTCAATTTAATGATGATGGAAGCATAGTCAGAATTGAACCATCCGGTGGTATTATAAAAGCAACAGGCAGTATTGATCCGTTTAAGAGGGTTGAAGCAGAAACCATAGCCTGGAGTGAAGGACTAAAAACAGCAAAGAACAACCGAACGGGTATGTATGTTACGAGCATTGGTAACAATGATTATATAAAGGTGAGGGGTGTTGATTTTGGTAATGGAGCTAAGCGGTTTGAAGCTTCGGCAGCAGCTATTGCTAAGGGTTCAAAAATTGAAGTTCACATAGATTCCTTAAATGGGACTTTAGTTACGACATGTGAAGTGAAACAAACCGGGGATATGCATAAATGGATGGTCCATTCTTCTACAGTTAAGAAGGTTACCGGTATTCATGATCTATTCTTGGTTTTTAAAGGTAGAGATGGTGATTTATTCAACTTCGATTGGTGGAAATTTTATAGTTATAACGGCCAATAAGTATCCACATAAGGAAATTAGTTTTAATCTAACCAAATAAAAAAAATGAAATTTAAATCCATTATCATTTACCTATCGGTGTTGTGTTTTACAGGCAGCAAATCTTCTGCTCAAAACCCCATTATTAAACACATTTTTACAGCAGATCCTGCCCCCCTTGTACACAATGATACCGTCTTTTTGTATACTGGTCATGATACTGCGTCAGTACATGATACGAATTATAAAATGCCCGACTGGCATGTGTTTTCATCTGCAGATATGGTTAACTGGAAGGACCATGGTGCCTTGTTATCGCCTAAAACTTTTTCCTGGGGAACAGGGGAGGCTTATGCTGCTCAGTGCATTGAATATAAAGGCAAGTTTTATTGGTTTGTAGCCACTTTCCATAAAAATGATGTAAACAGCAAAGGTGGGGCGGCTATCGGTGTAGCTGTTTCCGATAGTCCTACGGGACCCTTTAAAGATGCCATTGGAAAGGCACTGATCACCAATGAAATGACTACTGATATGAAGCACGGCTGGGATGATATTGATCCTACTATATTTGTGGATGATGATGGACAAGTCTATTTATACTGGGGAAATGACAGTTGTAAATGGGTAAAGCTTAAAAACAACATGATTGAACTGGATGGCCCAATAACTGCATTTAAGCCTAAAAATTATATTGAGGGGCCATGGGTTTACAAGAGAAATGGACAATATTACCTGGTATATGCCGGTGCGGGTACTAAGCCGGAAATGATAGAATATTGTATGTCGACAAGCCCTGTCGGACCGTGGGAGTACAAGGGGGTTATACAAGGAAATGTATCCAATAGTTTTACCACTCATCCAGGCATCTTAGATTTTAAAGGGAAATCTTATTTCTTTTATCACAATGGAGCGTTGCCCACGGGAGGCAGCTATCGGCGGTCAATCTGTGTAGACTATATGTATTATAATCCCGATGGGACCATTCAGAAAATTATTGAAACCACGACTGGCGTGGAGAAAGTCAAATAACTCAAGATGATCAGGGTAATAAACACAGCTTATAGAAGTGATAAAAGAAGACTTAGTGCCATTCTTTTGTTCGTAATGGGTTTACTGGTTTCAATGGGTAATGTGAAAGGCCAGCAAAAGTTAAAGCTTTGGTACAAGCAGCCCTCGGGAGAGGTTTGGGAAAATGCATTGCCGGTAGGAAATGGAAGACTAGGAGCTATGGTGTACGGAAACGTAAACATGGAAACCATTCAGTTAAATGAAAGCTCTGTCTGGACGGGCAGTCCCAATCATAATGACAATACTTTAGCCCTTGATTCATTGCCCCGTCTTCGAAAGTTAATTTTTGATGGAAAACAAAAAGAGGCAGAGAAGCTGGCCAACAGGACGATCGTAAGTACCGGGTCAAATGGTCAGATGTTTCAGCCGGTCGGTAGTCTGCATCTTGCTTTTGCTGGGCATGAAAATTATACTGAATATTATCGCGAACTGAATATTGAAAATGCGATAGCGACAACAACATATAAAGTTGACGGTGTGATTTACAAAAGACAAATTCTGGCCTCTTTTCCCGATCAGGTGATCGCTGTACAGCTGACAGCCAGCAAGCCTGGTCAAATTTCCTTTACAGCTTTTTATTCTACACCTCAGCCTAAGGTAAAAATTAATACAGACCCTTCAGGCCGGCTTAGTATTGCGGGAACCGTAATGGATCATGAAGGTGTCCCCGGAAAAGTTAAATTTAAAGGCATTGCAGAAATAAAGAATAGTGGTGGAACAATTTCCAGTACAGATACATCTGTTGTGGTGAAAAATGCCAATTCAGCAACTATTTACATATCCATTGCTTCAAATTTTAATAGTTATACAGACCTTAGCGGAGATCAAAATGAAAGAGCAGAACGGTTTTTGCATAAACTTTTCTCTAAGAAATTTGAAACTATTCTACAAGATCATACGGTTGCTTACCAAAATTATTTTAACCGGGTAAAACTTGATCTTGGAACAACAGAGGCGGCCAAGCTCCCTACAGACCAACGTTTAAGGAATTTTAACTCAATTGATGACCCTTCTTTTGTTACACTGTATTATCAATACGGCCGGTATCTTTTAATCTCTTCTTCGCAGCCAGGAGGGCAGCCGGCCAATTTGCAGGGCATATGGAATAACCAGATCAGACCGCCTTGGGACAGCAAATATACCATTAACATTAATGCCGAGATGAACTACTGGCCAGCAGAAAAAACAAACCTGGCAGAATTACACGAGCCCTTTCTCCAAATGGTTAAAGAAATGGCTGTGATGGGAAAACAGACTGCAAAAGAGATGTATGGTGCCAGAGGATGGATGGCGCATCACAATACCGATATATGGCGGTCAACCGGGGCTGTTGATGGTGCCTTCTGGGGTGTATGGAGCCAGGGAGGTGGTTGGACCAGTCAGCACTTATGGGAGCACTACCTTTACAATGGCAACAAAGAATACCTTGCTTCTGTTTATCCTGTATTGAAAGGTGCGGCCACTTTTTACGTTGACTATTTAATAGAGCATCCTAAGTACCATTGGATGGTTGTAAACCCCGATATGTCTCCGGAAAATGCCCCCGCAGCGCATCAGGGTTCGTCATTAGATGCGGGTACAACGATGACCAATCAGATTGTCTTTGACGTTTTTAGTTCTACCATCCGGGCAGCTGAAATTTTAAATTTAGATAAAGAGTTTTCAGACACGCTGAAACAAATGCGAAGCCGTCTGGCTCCAATGCAAATTGGTCAGTTTAGTCAATTGCAGGAATGGTTAGATGATATTGACGATCCTGCAGATCATCATCGTCATATTTCTCATCTCTATGGTTTATTTCCTTCCAATCAGATTTCTCCATACTATACTCCTGGATTGTATTCAGCAGCAAAGAACACACTCTTGCAACGTGGCGATATATCTACCGGTTGGAGTATGGGCTGGAAGGTCAACTGGTGGGCAAAGTTACTGGATGGAAATCATGCCTATAAACTGATTAAAAATCAACTGACCCCTGTTGTGATGAGCAACGGAAACGGAGGATCTTATAACAATCTTTTTGATGCTCATCCTCCTTTTCAGATAGATGGAAATTTTGGCTGTACATCCGGTATCACTGAAATGTTGATGCAGAGTTCAGATGCATCATTACATCTGCTTCCTGCACTTGCTGATGTATGGCAAAGGAGAGGAAAGATCAGTGGCTTGCGTGCCAGGGGCGGTTTTGAAGTTTTAAGCCTGGAATGGAAGGAAGGAAAGGTGGTAAAAGCAATAATTCAATCTAATCTAGGGGGAAACCTCCGGTTAAGGGTACCCAATGCAATGAAGATTGAGGGGGGGATTTTAAATAAAGCAAAAGGAGAAAATCCTAATCCATTTTATGCATTGGAAAAGATTCCTGAGCCTGTTGTTTCCAAAAAAGCAGATCTCAGTTTTCCAGCGCTGAAAAAGACATTTCTTTATGATATTCCAACACAGCCTAATAAAACCTATACGTTGATTTTTACTAATTAACCAAACATTAATAAAACCAAATATGATTAAATTGAAGAAAGCTTCCGGTATGAGGCGATTATTGTTTACCTGTATCCTTTTTTTATTTAGTATCCCTGTTTTTTCACAAGGAATAGTGCAACCTGCTTCTACAGGTTTCGATGCTGAAAATGCAACGATTCCCCATGGCAAAATAGATACGATCAGTTATCATTCGAGAACCGTTGGAAATATTCGAAAAGCTGTAACCTATACACCTCCCGGATATTCGAAGCATTCAAAATATCCTGTTTTGTATCTATTGCACGGAATTGGGGGAGATGAAAAAGAATGGTTAAATGGCGGAAAGCCCCAGGT
>NZ_JAELTV010000270.1 GCF_016429005.1 Pedobacter sp. ASV19 | reverse complement strand
CCCCCCCCCCCCCCCCCCCCCCCCCCCCCCCCCCCCCCCCCCCCCCCCCCCCATTTTAGATGTGTATAAGAGACAGCATGATGTCAGATTTTAGTTTAACCCATCTTTCCAGCCTTATTTTACGGGCATAAATGAATCTCTTGGTTTCTTTTGTCCCGGCAATGAATGTCCATGTAGGTTTCAATTGCCGGAATTGGTCAATGATCAAATCGTGGATGCTTTGTATCGCTATGTTGCTTTGCTGCTCATGGCTTTCCACAATAGTTATTAATTTCTGATCAATGTAGGATTGTTTTCATGAATGTCGAGTATAAACCTTTGCCCTTTGAAAGTTTCAAATATTTCATCCAGTAGTGATTTTACAGGAGACAGGAGATTCATTATAGACAAGCTTAAAGAATAAAAAGTGCCTCATGAATCTCGTGAGGCACTTTTTATTCTTTAATAAGTAAGCTGTTAATAACCCGAATTCTGATGGAATTCTTTAGTCACATCTAAAGTAGACTGTGGAATTGGAAAAATCCTTCTAAAAGGCTGAGACACTGGTTTTGCACTGAAAGGCTTTTCGTATTTTCCAAAACGGATCATTTGTGGACGTCTGTACATTTCCCAATAAGACTCGAAGGCCATTTCCTTATACAATGTAGCTTCATCTAAAGATGCAATGGCGATACCACGCGCGTTATTGTAATAGGCTTCTCTGGTTCTTGAAGTACGTAATACATTGATGTCTGCCAGGGCAAGTGCATTTTGCCCCTTACGGAAATAAGCTTCGGCCCTTAACGTATACATTACACCTAAACGGAACAGTGGAATATCTACATTACTCGAGCCGTTACCATCTCCGGGATCGTACTCAAATTTAAATACACGTGCACCTCTGTTGATTTGATTTTGGGCAAACACCGCCTGAGACGGATTGTCAAAATTAAGTTCTGGGGTAAAGTTCATTTTAGTACCACTGCTCTTTTCCATGGACAGTTCAGATACTTTGATTCTGTTGCCTGTCATCTCAAAAGCCCCAGAAGGTGTTAATTTAGGGCCATATTGCTGCCCAACCATAATCCCCCGGTTAAAGTGGAACCATGGTAGATTGGTACCGGCGACCACATCGCTTGCCGGCACGCTGCCTTCAGCATCGTTGGTAAACCAGGTACCATCTGCATACTGATATTTTCTGGAGAACCTTGGGTCATCGTGGTTTCCGTCCCAGCTGGAATAAAATTGCGGAGAGATACAAGCGGCATTGGTTCCCCTGTTGGCAGGTGAAGGGCGCTGGTTACGCTCAACACATACGTAAGCAAAAGAATTTGAACCATTACGAATCTTGTCAATTTTTTGGGTAACTACCCAGATCAGTTCAGGGCCGGCTGTATTGTTGATAGAAAAACTATCAAAATAATTAGTGGCCAGACTGAATTTTGATGAACTGATCAATAAGGATGTATAATAGATGACCTTATCCATATCTGTATCATTACTGTTTACTGATTTTTCACTGAAGTTGAAATTAGTAGCATAGCGGTCTTTATATACCGCACGATTTAGATACATGTTGGCCAGTAAACCATAAGCGGCTTCTTTGGTAAACCTTCCATTGTGTGTGGATTGTTGTCCGAGATTGGCCAGATTAGGGATTAAACTTTCTACCTGCAGGATCAGTTCATCTATGGCAGCAGCGGCTTGTTTAATTTCCAGGGGTGCTTTATCATTCATGGGGTCACGATAAGGTGCCTGTCCAAATAAATCCAGAGTGGTAAAGGTATAATAAGCCAGTAAGCCTTTAGCTTCGGCCAGGTAAAGACTTTTTTGAGGAATATTGCTGTTTGTTGCCTCTTTTATGGCCGTTAAAGACTTGGAAATACCGTCTGTAAGGTTGTTCCAGTTGTCTGTTACAATGGCGTTATCAGGTGTCCATGTAAATTCATGCATAGATCTCCATTTTCCTCCGTCGCCCCAATCACTGCCACGTGTGGGCAGCAAAGCTTCATCTGTAGTGTACTCTTGTAGTGAAAAGACACCTCCATGATCTACAAAGGTCCCTTTACCCAATCTGTCATAAGCTGAGGCAAGGGCACTGGCAGGATTTGAAGCATTCTCACCCAGAACCTCGTCCAACACCACTTCGTTAAGTTTTGTACAACCTGTTAAAGCTATGGTTGCTGCTAAAACCAGCATATACTTAGTTTTGAATAATGTATTTAATTTCATGTTTATAATTTAATAGTTAGACCAAAAAGGATTGTTTTAGCTGGAGGATAAGCAGTATAATCAATACCTTGCGACTGGTTACCATCTGTAGCTTTCGGGCTGTTGATCAAAGGGTCATAGCCACTGTAATTTGTTATCGTAAATAAGTTTTGTCCGGTTACATATACGCCAAGACCCTGAAGCCATTTGAGTTCCTTAATTTTGAAATTATAGCCCAGCCTTGCAGAATTCAATCTTATAAAGTCTGATTTCTCCAGATAAAGAGTGGACAATATTTGGGCATTTGCAGGGTTAGCGCCCGATTGATAGTACTTTTCAGATACGTTCCTGTCAGAAGCCAGGTTATTGATATTTAATGCATTTAAGCCTGTATTGTTAAGCAGGTAACCGCCAGTCTGACCAATGAAGGAAAAAGAGAAATCAAAGTTCTTGTAATTCATCTGACTGTTAACCCCATAGGTGAACTTAGGCAGTGCACTTTGAACAATGATTTTATCTCCAAAAATGTCTTTACCATTCGCATCAAATCCTTTATGTTCTGCCATATAAAAGGAACCTGCTGCATATCCATTTTTATAAATATTGGCCGTTACACCAGACAGACCCGGACCCGAAACCGCTCCGCTCAGGATCTGGGAAACCGGCAAGCCCTGGATTTTGTTGTTTAATGTAGCTCCGTTCGCATCAACCGACCAGTTGAAGTTGTTTGTATTGAAAATTTTAGTTCCCAACATGATTTCCAATCCCTTATTGATGATCTTACCGTCCATATTTACCCATACTTTAGGAGTAGGACTCAATACCTGAGAGGGGATGTATAAAATTGCGTCGCTGGTCTTTTTATCAAAATAATCTAAAGTACCGTATACTTTTCCGTGTAGTAATTCAAAATCTACCCCTATATTCAGCTGTGATACGACTTCCCATTTAAGGTTTGGATTTGGGGTACGTTTAGTTAAAACTCCATTAACCAATGCCAGGTCATCATTTAAATAGTAACCATCCGGAGCAGAAAGTGAATAACTTGCTTTGGTAATTTTGTTCTCTACTTCCTGGTTCCCTGTTTTACCCCAGCTGGCCCTGAACTTAAGTTCGCTTAACCAGTTGGTGTTTTGCAGGAAGTCTTCTTTGGTAACATTCCATCCCAATGCAAAAGAAGGGAAATATCCATATTTGTTGTTGGCACCAAAACGTGTAGAACCATCGGCACGAATGGAGGCAGTTAACAGATATTTGTTGTCGTATGAATAATTTACCCTCGAGAAAAACGATTGTAATTCATTGAGCTGTGCAAATCCGTTGACAGCTGTTGGTGTACCGGCAGAACCCGGGTTGTTTTCCGGTAAAATACCCTCTCCTTTTTTAGGGATCTTGTCAATAATGGAATAGCCGTTTCCGCTTCTTTCAAATTTCTGATAAGAGAAACCTGCCAATGCTTCGATTTTGTGCTTATCCAACAACAGGCTGTAATTCAGGTAATGCTCTAGCAGGGTACTTTTGGAGTTCAGGTTGTATTTTATAAACCTTCCGTTTGGACTGATGTCTGTAAGGTTTGGGAAAATAGTGGTGTTTCTGTCTCCTAAGGAACGGTCAATACCCAGGTTAAGTTTATATTCCAGTCCTTTAATTATTCTGAAGGATACATCCATATTGCCCAGTATACGTGTTGTACGTGTAATATCCCTGTAGATATCTAACAGGTAGGCAGGATTGTAATGCGCGTTCATATTAAAGTTGGTATAATTGCCATTTTGATCGAACACATTTCTTGTCGGGTTGGCCATCAAGGTATGGATGATGAGTTGTCCGTTCGAACCACCGTCATCGCTTGTTGGCACGCCATCATCCTTGGTTTCACTTGCGGTCAGGTTTATTCCTATTTTTAAGCGCTGGTTATCCAGGAAAGATTCTGAAGCATTGATCCTTGCCGAGGTTCTTCTGAAATTACTGTTTCTCACAATACCTTCCTGATCCATCTGCGCTGCAGAGACGTAGTAGTTGCCAGAATTGGTCGCTTTGGAGAAAGACAAGGAATTGTTCCGTGTTTTGGCTTGTCTGTAGATCACATCCTGCCAGTCTGTATTGCCGCCGTGATCATAGGATTTGTCTTTTATTGCATTGCGGTATTCATCGGCAGTAAGCAATTTCAGCTTATGTGAAATCGTTGAAATCCCCAGGTAAGAATCAGCAGTAAAAGATCCCTCTCCCTTTTTACCTTTTTTGGTGGTTACAATCACCACGCCGTTAGATCCCCTGGCACCGTAAATGGCTGCTGCAGAAGCATCCTTGAGTACAGAGATGGATTCAATATCGCTGGTGTTTAAAAAGTTAAGTGGATTTTTTGCCTTTGAGCCTCCTAATCCTACATTCTGGCCGCCAGGACTTACATCGTCGTTGGTTAATGGAACGCCGTCTACCACAAATAAGGGTGTACTTCCGCTCCGGATAGAACCTACTCCGCGAATGGTCACATCAACGCCGCCACCGGGTTCACCGCTGTTGCTCACCACCCTTACACCAGCAACTTTACCTTGCAGCAGGTTATCTGCAGATACGACAACTCCCTGTCTGAAGCTCTTTTCATCCAGCTGGGTTACGGCACCAGTTACATCTTTCTTGGTTTGTTTTCCATAACCTACAATCAGTACTTCACCTAATTTTGATGCGTCAGGTTCTAGTTTAATGGTCAGTACTGTTCCCCCGATATTCACTATTTTATTCCTGTAGCCAATAAAGGATACCTCCAGTGTTTTTGACTTTACACCTTTAATTTCAAATGCACCATCTGCATTGGTCACCACGGCATTTTTTGTACCCTGTTCTTTAACGGTTGCACCAATAAGGGGTTGGTCTTGCTCATCAATTACTTTTCCTCTGATGGACTGCTGTAAAGTATGGACAGCTGCGGGTGCTTTCTCTTTTTTATTTTTGCTGATGAGTACCATTTTATCGATAATGGTAAATTTGAAATCTGCTTCTTCCGATAAGTTTTCCAATACTTCTCTGAGCGGTTTGGAATAGGTTACGGCGTAGGTTTTTTTGTCTGCAATAATGGCTTCACTATAGCTGAATTTGTAACTGGTTTGCCTGCTCAATTGTAAAAAGATATTTACAAGGGTTTCATTTGTTGAAATGGCTTTGCCAGGCAAGATCTTGTTAGTCAGTGTTTTTGCTTCTGTACTTTGAAAAAGGAATAAAGCCAGGGCTAAAAAACATATTTTTTTAAGGTTTAAAAAAGTATATTTATAATGCATATTTAAGTTATTAATTTGTTTGATATCTTAATACTAACCGTAGTTGTTACAGCAACTGCGGTTTTTTAATTACTTACATTTATTTTTTCTCCATAGGGTCTTAGTTTTAAGTGTGTGATATAATTGATCTGATCCAGTATATTCTGAAGTGGTAAACCATCTTTAATATATAGCGTTATCCTTGTATTGAGTATTTTCTCGTTTTCCGTATTAAAGCTTACACCATATTTAAAACCAAGCAGGGTGAATACCTTATCTAAGGTGACTTCATTAAGCTCAATGTCTTTCTTGTACCAGTTATACAAGGACATGTCATCGGTCCTCTGTTTTTTAAGACCCTCTGTACTTGTAAACACTGCGTAATCATTTGGCAGTAAAAAGGTTTTTTGTTGTTTAGTGTATACACTAACAGGCCCGGTTACCACGGTTACCGTAGATTTGTTGTGGTCGAGACTGATGTGGAAGGAAGTGCCCAGTACCTTTGTTTTGATTTGAGGGGAGCTGATGATAAAAGGGTGGGAAGGATCCTTTGCCACCTTAAAAAACGCATTGCCTTTTAACAGTTCTACCGATCTGATCTTGCCGTTAAAATGCTCAGGATACTTGAATATAGAGTGGGCTGCAAGGTAAACTAAAGTGCCGTCGGTAAGTTTTACAGAATCCGTAACTGAAGCGGTACTCACCAGCAATTCTTTGGGTTGGGTATGCAGGGGCCTGAATAAAATACTTAAGCCCAATATAACCGCCAGTACTGCAGCAATAGCATATTTATAATAACTGTTGAAAGCGCTTTTTACAAGAGTGCCTCTTTTGAGATTTTTGTGAATACGCGCTGAGATATCCGCTTTTGAACCCATTTCTCTGGTATTCCATTTGGCCCCCTTGTATTCCTCCTGCATAAAATCATCCAGTAGTTTTTTTTCTGCCGGTGAAATGGAGGGTTCATTGTTTTTATCTGTGAGATAATCGAAGTAATGTGTGATCTTTTTTGCCATTGTACTTATGTTCGCCTATAAGTACCAAAGCAGGCATAAAAGTACTATCGATAATTGTTACGATATGATTAAGGTATTGTTAACATGCAGAAGCACGTAAAGGCCCAGTGGAATGAGCAGACCTGGTGTTTCTCCCGCCTGGATTCTTAATTGCTTTAACGCAGAGGAGATCTGATTTTTTACAGTTTGTTTAGAGAGCTTCAGTTCTGCCGCAATTTGCTCTATGCCCATTTCCTTTATTTTACTCATCACCAGAATTTCTTTTCTTTTTTCCGGAAGATTCTCCAGCAAAGTATAGAGTCTGTCGAGAAGCTCGGTTTCAAAAGTGGGGATGTGATCTATAAAATAATCTTCAAATTTTTCTTCAATAATAGTGGTGTCAAAACGCTGTCTCTTATACACATCT
>NZ_JAELTV010000026.1 GCF_016429005.1 Pedobacter sp. ASV19 | reverse complement strand
GCTGGGATTTGTACCTAGTGCTAAAATCAGCGTTTAAATAGTATTTTATGCGGTTTAAAATTAGACTCACCTAATCGCTCACCATTTAATTTGTACGTTTTTAGCTGCAATTGCTATATGTGAATATAATCATTTTCTTTAACAATTAAAAATGATTTAATTTACTAATCACTGTTCGGTTCCGAACTGGCAATAAGTACCGAATTTGGATTTAGTTCTAATTTTCATTCTAAATCCAACATAGGTAATTGTGTTGTTCCTTTAGCTTCGTTTGTGTGAGTTATGAGGAGTGGAAAGTTTGATTTATAGAGGAAAAATCATTCCTGCGCCACGCTCAAATTATCTAAGGATATTTTGAAAAACGTCATACAAAACCTTTCCAAGGATACCTAAAGTTATGGACAACACGGCAGCTTGATGAACTGCAGACTGATCCCTTTTGCTTTTATATTCAATCATTGGGTATACCCACCTGAAATAATGGAATAAGACTCTCAACAGGAATAAGCTTAAGAAGAAAAAATACGTCATCGCCAGGTTATTCAAAAAAGAGCTTTCCTGTGGAGCCATAAAAGGTGACAGCTCGTACTTATAACAGACATAAAAACCTAATGGAAGTCCAACCAGCCAAACCAAAATATCATACACACTGCCTCGATGAATTTTGGGGGCCTTAGATGGCCGGTCTTCTACAAACGCATCAATTTCGTGGAATACCCCATTCACCCACATGCTATCATCTCCCTGAACAATGAATTCTGAATCGTTTGGCGTTCGGTCACTTGGTTGAAAGGAAAAATCAAAGACTTTAGGTTTCGAAAAATCGACGTATAATTGAAAATGATTGTTCGGGTAGTAATTAAAATTAGCTCGATAAACAACATCACTATTAACGTAAATGGTTTTAACACTGTCAGGAAACGAAACAGAACCAAATACATCTTCAATAGTTCCAAATAATTCCTCGCTTTTAAAACCAACAACAGTGATTTTTAACGTAGCGCATATCTCCACGTTATGTTTCACCTGTTCTAAATTTTCAACTTGTTTTTCTTCAAACCGCTTATACTCAATTTCGCTGGCAGTTTTGGCTCGCTGTTGAAGAATATCCAAAAGCTTTCTCAAGTCATCTTTATCAAGACTTAATGCCCCTATCTTCTTCGATAATTTATTCCTTACAATATCGTTTTGCATATGAATTCACTGTCTGGGGGGGTAAAATGTAAGACCAAATAAGGTAGAGAGTTAATTACAAATAATACATGCTTAAAGGTGATCTCCTTTCTTTCCAAAGATATGAGAATAAAGAATATGTTGTAATCATAAAATATTCTAGTAAATACTTCAATGAAAGAAAGCATTTAGTTAAAGGGCAGCATAATTTCCGGTATCCAAACTAAAAGCCCCCATTTTCATCACAACAAGTCACCACTTGGCCTATTTCTATATACAGCTTCCCATAAATCGAAATATCAATCTTTATTTTCACCAACAAAACGTTGACTACCCCTCATACTCTACTACCTTCAACTGTCGGGTAATTAATGTAAGTTCTTCACCAATTCCAATGAGTAACCGATTGTCTTGTAACCTTCAACACTTTAATCTATCTTAGGGTTATGAGTGGAAGAGGAACATCAGCGGGCGTTCTTTTCCAGTCAGAAGTCGGTGCTTACGCAGCCGCTCTCCTGCTAACTGAACGTCCTTTAAGTCGTCTTGGCGACAACCTTCCGGGAAAACCCCTGAAGATTTTTATGGAATCACCATCTGCAGTCGATGACGTTAATGTTGTCACTGATAAAGGATTGGTATATTTCCAGGCGAAAACAAGCCTGTCACTATCAGATAACCCGGCAAGCGAGCTGGGGTCTGTCTTCGATCAGTTCGTTAGACAATATCTCCAGGGAGTACCCGACGGCTCCAAAACCAGGGAAATGGACCTGTTCATGGACAGATTAGTGCTTGTGGTGAGCGAGAATACGCCTGCTACCGTTCGCAACGATCTGCGTGAGGCCTTATATCGAAACAGAACCGGGGCTGCTACTGCGTTGCCGGCGAGCCTGAAGAATGCTCTGGATTCGGCTGAAAAACTAATCGCCGCCTCCTGGTTGGCGGAGCAAGGTACAGCAATCACCCCAGCAAAATCTCAGGAAATCCTAAAGCTGTGCGCTGTTGCTGTCCTTGATCAAAATCAGAAGCAAATAGCTACCGATGCCTTGACCGAAGTGGTAAAAACCCCGGGAGAAGAGACGACTTTATTTAAACTGCTTTCGCAATGGGCAGTCGAAGCTGCTCAAAACGGCACAGGTGGCGAACGTGATGCCATCATGCGCTATTTGCAAGGCCAGATTGCGGTCAAAGAGTCACCCAACTTCCAAAGCGATGTGGCTAAATTGGCGCTACATAGCCAGAAAGTGGTGAAAAGACTGGAACGTTTTACGAAGATCAACACCGATTCTGGTGAGATCAGTTTTTCCCGCCCGGTTAGCGCCATTGTACTAGCTGCCGCTAAAACAGGGTCGCTTGCCCTGACCGGCGATCCGGGATCAGGCAAATCAGGTATCATGCACGACCTTTCAAAAGAATTGTCCAAGGATGCCTTTGTTGTAACCTTAACAGTGGAGAACAACGTTACGAATTTGGATGTTCTTAAGGAAGAAATTGGACTCGAACACCCTTTACTTGAAGTACTGAAAAATATTCCGCTTGAAGCCAAAGGCTTCCTGATACTGGACGCACTTGATGCGACAAGGGGAGGGACCGCGGAGTCCACATATAAGAAGCTGATTGAGGAGGTTTCCTTGATGCCCAACTGGCAGGTCGTTGCCTCTGTGAGAACCTTCGATCTGAAAATGGGCGTCGAGTGGAAAAAGCTCTTCCGGGGAACTGCACCCAATCCTGCATTTTCGGAAGCGAGCTTCCGTACCGTTCGGCACGTTCATGTCACATTGCTGGGCGAGGCAGAGATCAATGAAATAGAAGCAAAGTCACCATCGCTGAAAACAGCCCTTGCTGCCGGTGGCACCAAGATGGCTACCCTTGCAAAAAATCCATTTAATCTTTCGCTGATTGGCGAACTGATCAGCGGCGGCGTACCACCTACCTCTCTTTCGGAAGTAGGTACACGTTCCGAACTGCTATCCAGGTATTGGGAAGAGCGGCTCGGTGATCTTGGCCTTCCAGCTACCGTTGCCCTGAAAAAATATGTTGACTTAGTCCTGTCTGAACGATCAGTAGATATTCCCGAAACCGAAATCCCGATGGAGGCATCTCCGATGATCCAGCAGATCCAGGCTAAGGGGGTTTTGGTCACCGAGCCTTCCAGGAGAATTGCTTTTAGGCACCACATTATGTTTGATTATGCGGTTTCCAGGCTCATTCTGGAACCAGATACAATCAAGGCCATTACCAGGCTGTCCAAGGCAGAGGGAGCGGGGCTATTGATCGCCCCTTCGCTAGAATATTGGTTAACGCACCTCAAAGAAAACCTTTTTGCAACAGATTACTGGAAACTGATCGCTACACTGATGTCCTCGGAGCAGACCGACCCGGTGATCCGAGTGGAGGTAGCCAGAATTGCTGTTCAAAGCATAAAAGGGGGCGACGACCTGACAGATTTTGCCAAAATTTTATCCGGGCCAAATCCTGAACACAAAAAGGCGATCATCCAGCTTGCCGGTACGCTGAGCACCTACGGTATCAGTGATGAAACTGCTGAGAGCTGGGCAAAGATGATTTCCGGCATAACGGACATCAGCGAACCCTACCAGTTTCATAGCCTGAAATTGATTATCCATGCGCTGACTGAAGCGAACCTAACACCGATAGCGATGGAAGCGGTGGGAAAGGTGTCCAGAACGATTTTTGATGAGCTATCAAAGGACGATCGTATGATCTATTGGCTTTCCTCAAGTATAATTCCCTTTATCGCAAAAACTTATGCTTCGAATCCGGAAACCTCCAAAGAACTTCTGGAGCGGATTTTTGAGGATGAGCGTTTCAAAAAGTTGGGCTATCTCGAAATACCAGCACTTGCTGATCAGGCTGTGGAACTGGCCGTTCAAGATGATGACCTTGTGGCAAAACTTTACCGAAAGGTTTTTGCCGGTAGTGAATTCAGCAGCGAACAGACCACTGCACTGGGCGGTCCCAGCTGGATAATGGGCCTCAACTCCAATGCCGCCCAAGACTTTCATATGGCGGAGTATGTGCTGAGTACTGAATTTCTTAAACTTCTTGAACAATCGCCTAAAGCGGGGATCCGGGCTTTGGGAGCTGCCATCGATGTCAAAGAAAGAAGATGGCAGACCGATCCTGATGTCGAGTACCAAGTTGCTTACGGGAACGATAAAAAGGTTTTCAAGGAAGACTATAGCGCATTCTGGGCATTTGACGATGATTTCGGTGGAGACGGAGAAGAAAATATATACAAAGTCTTTCAACAATGGGCAGAAACGGCAGACGAATCAGTACTCATGGATTCTCCCGATATACTCCTGGGAGAAAGCGGCAAAGCATTGGCCTGGAAGGCACTTCTGGAAATTGGTGCAAAACGTCCAGAGGTATTGGGAACGCTTATGTGGGACTCGGCAATAGATACCGTCGTACTCAGTTCGATGAACACAAGAGGGGCTGCGATCCGGATGATCGTTGCCACTTATCCGCTGGTCAGCGAGCAGCAGCGGCGAGATGCCGAAGCCCAGATAATGGCATATGACTTCGCCCATACCAAAGATCCCGAATATTATTCAAAGCTGACCATTACCTCAGTCTTCAACGCGATCGGCGAAACCAATCTTGTTAGCGCCGAGGCACGCGATTATTTGAAAAAATCCTTGCAGGAAGAAACTGATCTGATTCAGAGCGAGCCGACTGAGAAAGGTCCCTTTCTGGTTAGCCTGCCGGATGAAAAACCTAAATCTGCAGCAGCACCCAATGAAGCGGAAGCCATTGTGAGCCTGAGCAAGGTTATTCGCACCATGCTGAATGAGAAACCAGATGGAGAACTGGCGGGAATTCTATGGACTAAAGTGGATGAGCTTACCGGCTTGATCGACGCTCAGAATTCAGCAGAATCACCGGAACTGGGAGCTGAAATTGCCGGAACGCTTGTAAGAGCTTTGGGCAAAACATTAAAAGCTGGCTGGGTTCCCGACGAACGACTAGATGATGTTATTTCCAGGCTAATTGCGCTGAGCAAACACAGTACGCCCAGAACCGATGGGCAGACAGAAGCAGATTTTGCACGCGCCGCCATATGGTCGGGCAATTCGGTAAGAGTTGAAGCCGCAGAAATCATTGGCGGGATGATCAAAGTGCCGGCACTCTGGCCAAAGGTCAGGGAACGCTATCTTGAGTTGTTGTTTCCCGATCCCCATCCGGCTGTTCGCATGCAGGCCGTGATCCGCCTGTTGGGGCTCTGGGATGTAGACCGCGATGGCCTTTGGGAAATTGCAGGCAAATTTGTGGATGCTGAACAAAACAGTTCTGTTCTTGGCTACGGCGCTGGGGAACTGGGGCGCCTGAGATCCGCGGCAGTTGAAAACGTTGAACCGCTATTTTTAAAACTCTCTGCAAAGAAGGTGTCCAAAATGGGAGGCGAAAGTGTTGTTCCTGCAACGATTGCCTATTTTGCCGTGATCAAGGGGCTTTCGGGCTCTGAAGCGGTCTTGAACAAATGGGTAGCAGATTTTAAGGATAATGAAAAGTCGATAGAAAGCGTGCTGTATAGTTTGAGAGATTACTTTACAGCCGGTTATATCTCTGAGCAGCAAGAGGACGCTTTCAGCAGAAAGAACGTGATCGGCTTTCTCTGGAAGCTAATTGATGCTGTGGAACCGCATATTGCACATTTTCCAGCTGACCGTGAAGCTACCGCTGAGGAGATCTCTGCTTTGAGGCTATTTACTGCTATTGGCAGACAATTATATTTTGCGGTTGGTTATCGCGAGGGCGTCTCATTGTCAATAGCGCAACAACGTATCTTTCTCGATGAATATGGGCCGCTGATTTCCAGATTGACAACACTAGGTTCACCTAAAACTGTGCACGACTGCCTTCAGGTTCTTGAAAGATTCATACCAGCAGATCCAGAGCGGTGTTTTGATCTAATCAGTGAGGCAATGCTCAGGACATCCGGAGTGGCAAAATATGAATATGAGCCTATGGGTGCCAAGCTTTTTGTGAAGCTTGTGGGACTTTTCTTGGCAGATTACCGCTACATTTTTGCTGAAGTGAACAGAAGAAACCAACTCATTGACTGCCTGGCGATATTCGTAGACGCTGGTTGGCCAGAGGCCAGGCGGCTTTTTCATCAGCTTCCGGATCTGCGCTAACCACTTTTAATTAAGCTCTTTTATGAACTATACCGTCTTTTATTCATGGCAATCGGACCTCAGCGGAAATCTCAACCGCTCTTTTATTGCCGACGCGCTGGAGAAGGCAATAAGAATTGTTTCCAGATCGGAAGAATTTTCCCTTGACGCAGTCATTGACCGGGACACCTATGGCATACCCGGCAGTCCATCGATTGTGGAATCCATCACTGGAAAGATCGCCAAGTCCGATGTGTTCGTCTGTGATATATCGATCATCAATCCCGACTCCGCAGATCGCAAGATGCCCAACCCTAATGTCCTTTACGAACTGGGGTTCGCATCGGCTATCCTGGGCTGGGACAGGATCATTTTGGTTCAAAACGCTGCTTTCGGAGGTCCAGAGTCTTTGCCATTTGATCTCAGGGGCAGACGGATACTGACGTATACACTCGATAATGCGGCAGAAAACAAACCGGAAGAAAAGCTCAAACTGAAAAAGCAACTTGTCGATACCTTCAAAAGCGCACTGAAGTATTACAGCCGGGATATTGTTGGAACAAAGGAAAAGGTGATTTGGTGGGGCCACTGGCAGGTGCGAAATAAGATTAAAGCTGTTGGAGGCAACCTTCACATCAGCAGGGTTTCCTCTGATGCTTTCTTTTTCACATTGAGCATATACGATGGCAAGAGGAGGGGGATGATAAGTGGAAAGGCCCAGATTTTAACCACACATTCTGCCTATGCCAGGTTGAGGTCTTCCGGCGAGCAGGACGGCGAAGTCATCTTCAGAAGAAGGCTTCAAGACAACGCATGGTGTATAGAGGTTGAGGAGGGCGACGGCTGTGACCGCTACCATGGATTGAGCACAACTTTCTCGGATACTTACTGGCACCAAAACGAATCGATCATCAACTGGGGATACCTTGATGAAATCGATATGAACGAGATTGAGCGGATCACCGGAAAATATCTTTACGTGTTCCTGGATAATTTTCAGCACATCAGCGGTGACCGTTACCATGACGGAGAGGAGCTGACAACTATTACCGGGGCTGTTAAAGGTCTGTACACCGTATGCGAATCAATAGTCGTGCTAGATCAACGAGGCAATCTCTGGTGCGCCTGCCTTGATCCTGAAGGAGAGCATAACGTTGTCCGTTATTTTACCAATTGTGCCCAGGAGACCCGTCCCGACCCGATAGCTGAGTGGCTGGAAAACTTTTCTGAGCGGGAATTGATCGTAAATCAGCGGTAAAACCTCGCGGTCCAGAGCTATTCAAATGCCGTTAGCTCAAAGGCTAACGCATTCGGATAGTCTGTTTTATGGTTGTCATTTATTTCATCCCCAAGAACTCATCGATGAACGCTTTTTGCGTGTCGATCATCTGCACCAGGTCTGCACGGTCCTTGTGCTGCTCGCGCAGTGCGGCCAGTTTCTCGCTTTCCCTTTTGTGCAGGTCCACGTTCATCTGTTCACTGGTAACGGCCACGGCCTGTACCAGCTCCATGCAAAAGCTGGTCATCTGCTGGAGGATGAGCATAAATGGCATTACCTTTTGGCTTAGGACTTCAATGTCCAGGGCTTCGATAGCGTCGACTACATCTGAGGTGATGCGATCATAATGTACGAACAGATTTCTTGTCGGTGTCATTGCTGCAAGTTCCGGGTCGTCATAGCTGTTTAGCTTTTCGGTCAGTTCCTGGTAACGGTCAGCCAGTCCCGGTAGCATCAATCTCACCAATCCCCCAATGTCCTTTACCCAGAAGGAATCATTGCGTTTGGATGTGACCATATTGCCTTCTTTTTTATCCGGCCAGACATAGTGGTAGATCTGCTTAAATCCTTCATTGATGATCAATATCAACTGTCTTCCAGCATATTGCACCTCGTAACCTGTCTTGGCATTCAGATATACCCTGTAGGCTACGCTCAGGTCCGCCGATAACAGGTGGATGAGTATCGCATATTCTGTTACCCTGCCCAGGTAATGGTTGGCCTGAGAAGGGCTCATCTGGTTCTGCTCATAGAAGGCCTGCACCATCTTGATCTGTTCAACTGTCTTTCTCAGCACCCGGATCTGGTTCCAGGCCTGGTCAATGGTCAGTTGGGTAATATCTGCCATACTTTGTTTAGTGGCGTCTGATATGGGCTGTTTTTCGTTCATCACTAGCGGTTAATATTCGTTCAGGATTGTTTCCAGTGGGTGTTAATGTACTGGGTAACCTGGCTGATGTTGAGCTTTTCAGTGGATGCCTGCCTTCTGATGTAAAAATGGTGATCGCCATTATGTACCAGGAATACCGGGGCTGCAGCGCGGGCTGGGACAACGATCCTGCATACCTCCTTATCACCAACTTTCACGAAACTTAGGTCAAAATCTTTATGAGTACCGGAACCCAAATTTTTAGATACAATGTCATCAAAGCGTGTACAGAACTGGTCCTGCTTGTCAGGTTTGCTGAGAAGCTTGTATTCTGATTCCATTCCGATCACGTTCCTATTGTCTTCTACGCCGATCAGCAGGATCCCACCGTAGCTATTGAGGAAGGCCGCGATGGTCTTCAGGGCAGAGTGCTCGACCTCTGCTGATTTTTTGTTCTGCCTAAGGTCATAGGAAAATGTGGACTTGAATTCGATGTATTTCCCTTCGCCCTTTTCAATGATCGCCGTATCGTCGAGTCTGTATAGTTCGGTCACGGCGAAAGATTTGTCCCCTGCGACCAGCCCAGGTCCGCTTTTTTCTTTTGCATTGTCAGCGGATGGATATTGATCCATGAGCATTTCGATCAGGTCATCGAAATAGGAAATATCCTCGATCCGGCCCTTAAGGGGGAAATGTTCCCTGAACCGGAAGATTTGATATGTAAGGTATTCGCGGTCGATCTGCTTATATTTTTGGAAATAGCTTGGGATCTTTTGCTGCAAGGGACGGTAGGCATTCAGGAATACGGCGGCCAGGTCTTGTTTATGCTGGTACCCGTTACCTGTATTTCGCTGCCAGGCAACTTCTGCCCAGGCTGTCTCGCCGAGGAACCAATCGGCAAATGATTTTGGGGCATAGGCCTGCATTTGTGCCTCTAGCCATTCTCGGAACAGAAAATACTCGCCATATATCCTTGAGGGCAGCCCTCCAAAGGTCCAATCGCACATATGGTTCAGGTAATAGCCGTGCTTTAGGCGGAGGTACTCGTTGCTGGGATCCTGGTCGGCTTTGCCGAAGGCTTCTTTTCGGGACAGTTTTTCTGCCTTTTCAATGAAGGATCTGATTGGGGTGAGCTCGTCGGAGATGAGCTCCAGGTCCAGCTGCGCGTATTTTCGGAAGAATTCGCGCTGAAGATACTCGCAATATTGTTGGGCACCTAGATTTTTCAGCCGCTCGAGTGCTTCGGAAAAGCTTTTAGCCTCAGGGATATAGGTGTACTTTGTACCCTCGGGGATCTCCATGCGTTCCGACTCCCGCTCATCGGCTGTGGTGTAGATCCGGATGGTGTCCCCGTACTGGCTGGATTTTTTTTCTTTTTCTGAAAACCACTCCATGATCTCTTGGTCTATCTCGACAAGGAGCGGCGTGGGCTTCAGGTTTTCCTTTCTGGAAAGATACCTTCGTTTGGTATACCTGAGCCAATCCTGCTTATCGCCGGTATATTCCAAGTAGTGAAAGTTCAGACAATTGCGCTGTCTGAACAGGGGATCTGCTTTGCCGCCGACCTTCCTGCCTTTGATGAGCAGGGAAAAAAAAGCTTCGAACAGCGCGTCATTATCCGGATAGACGATTGTTCCATCGGAATACATATCCTTGCGGATCACCAGTTGGTATTTGTCTTCTGGTTCTTCTGTTCTAAAGCAATAGCTGTAAAATGGCGTTTCTTCTAAATTCATATTTGTAACCCGAAGATAAAGCCCAAAGGGTGCTTTTTCCAAATAGAAAGGTTGCCGAAGAACCCGCCACAAAAAAGAACTATAATCACTAAACAGATACTTTGTTTGGCGAGCGCGTATATCGGGACACCACTAAACAGGATTGAAAATGCCGCTAGTACAAACACTTTTCTGGAAAACATCAGTCCTTGGACAATTTTGCCGGATATTGAAGCAGAAATATACATGTGTCTTTTGTGCTATTTAAATTTTGAAAGCGTGAAACTCAGTTTTTCGACATGTAAATCTTCACGAAAAGCAATGATTAGTGCTTCTGCCTTCTCGCGGAAAAGTTCATCGTTTTTCCAATACCGCTCATTTGTCGTTCCGGAGATATCACTTCCGCCCATGTTCTGGGTGGTCACAAATTCCATCAGCTGCTTAATGATTTTTTCAGGTACTAGCATATGCGCATCGATCACCAGGTATTCAATCTCCTTGCCTAAGTGATCTGCCTTTGCTGCCTGTTCCAGTAGCTGTTCTTTGACACTGGGATCACGTTGCGACTGGTTGAGTGTTGGACCAGCAACATCCAGGAGTTCGATAAATTCGGCAAGCTTCCGGCTGAGCTCGATGTACTTTTTGAGTTTTTCGTTGAACAGCTGATTTTTGATGTTCAAGGTCTTATTCAGCGTAAAATTGTAATAGCTGATCACGGCAGCAGCCAGGGAAATGAATGCGGCTATGTCGGGAATGAAATAAGGATTCAAAGCTTGCATGTTGAGAATGGTAATTTATCAAATCTACGCAATAAAGAGGAGATTTTTGGTTTCGTTTAACCCGGAAGTGTTGCTGTGTGAATAACTAAAATTGAAATTTTCGTGAAAGGGGGTTGTATATAATCCGCGCTCAGCTATTCTGCTTTAAATTTCAGCAGCAAGGGAAAAAGTTATACGAAGTTTTTGGAAGAGATGATCGAGGCGATCCGTGCGAGTATCGAGGAGGGACACAGATTGAAAAGTAGAAAGACAAATCCAGCAGTTTAGCTTTGCTGGATTTGCTTTAGCTAACTTAGCCTATTTCATAGATATCATTATTACCTAGAGATTTTGCTTTTTCCCTGAGGAAATCAACCTTGGATTTGATGAACGGATCCGGGTGCAGTTCATCATGCCAGAGGTTGTGGATCATATTATATTCGGTGAAAAAATGATGTTCATTGTTCTCCCATCCACCGCCGAACGTGCTTAGCCAGTTGTAGAACAACATGATCTGTTCGTGGTTCGACAATTGCGCCCTCAGGATTTTCAGGTACCTCATTTTCTCTTCATCAGTTTTCAGTATATCACTAAATACGACGGACTTAACAGTGAGGTAAAGATGTCTAAAATAGTGACCCAATCTAGAGGCATGGCCTGCAAACGGCTTGTAGTTAAATTTTAGCACTACTCCTTTGACAAATTCTTTCCTTTCGGAATTTTCAAAAACCTCACTTAGTGTTGGAGATTGATGTGCCTGGCGCGCGGATCTTAGGATAATCTCAAAGGGGCGCAGGTTGGGATAATTTGTTTGAAATTTATCAATTCCTGAGAAAAACAAATGGTAACAGGCCTTGAAACCTTCATCATCGAGTGTGGTGAGTTTGGTATAGGCACTCAATATTGCTTCAAATTCAGTTTTCATAGTGATAAATACTTTTCGTCCTTCGGTTGAAGTTTCAAATTTTATCATTGGCTGCGACATTAAGATATCATCTTGGGTAAAGTCGTAGCCTTCTATTTTCATTTCGGATACATTCTCACGGTGGAGTCGGATCATTTCGTAAAACTGAGCTTCAAACTGTTGTAACTTACGTTCATCCTTTTGTCTGTCAATCTGATCTTGTAGTTCCGTCTTATTTTCTTCCTGTTCGATCAGAAAAAGCGCACGTTGCTGTTTGTTGGCCTCGTATTGCATATAGAATGCAAGTCCTGTTAAAATAACTCCGGCCAGGGCAATATAGGGGTTCATCAATCCTCCAACAGTATCTCCCATAGCGCCGGTATCTTTGGTATCACTCAGCCCACTGATGTCTGTGTATAGGTACGGTGCACAAAAGGCGAAGATGACAGCCAGGAAAGCGAAGATGAGCAGTACATAGATGTACCATTTAGATTTGCTTTCCATTTCCATTTTTGAGCTTGATTTTTTGATGTGCTGTTCTAATTTGGCGTTCAGCTGGTTTAACCTGCCGAGTATAAATAGTACAATGGCAGCCATTGCAAGAAGCAGGATGTTGAGATAGATTTGAGCGTGCATTAAATGGTCGTGTTTTTGTTTGTCGGTTTTCTGGCTAAGTTAATGATTTTTCATTTGGTTGGCATTTTAAGCGGCTTTTGTGAAAAAGTATTTCGGTGATAGATTTTTAGCGTTCAGCGAATTCAGTAGTTTAGCCGTACCATTTATTGATAGCGCTTATGAATTTGATTAAACAGCTTGAGGCCGGACTTACCGGTATCAATCAGGCCCGTTTCCAGGATCTGATCAACCACCTGCTGCATGTACAGGGGAAAACTTTTATTTCTGCTCCCGGTTCGGTAGTGGCCAAGGAAAAAACCAGCAAGGGTGCGCCTGATTCTTTTTTCCAGGATAATGGGAAATACTGTTTTGTGGAATGTACTACCCTGGAGCGGGTTGGGGAATCAAAGACCTTTTTCAATAAGCTGCTCAAAGATGTGGACCATTGTTTTGATGAGTCCAAAACTGGGATCCAGGCTGCAGAGATTACGGAGGTTGTGCTGGCATTTACCAGCACAATATCGGCCGAAGAGCATAAAGCGCTTTCTGATCGTGTTCATTCGTTCAATGCCTCAGCGGAGCTAACTGTTTTTGATATCCAGAACCTTCCATTGCAGATTTACGGGTTTCCGGGGCTTTCTGAACAATATGTGGGCGTCACGATCGTGAAGGGAGAGATTTATAACCTGCCGGATTTTTTGGAGAAGACCAACCGTGGCCTGCAGCCGTCGCTGACCAATGCTTTTGTCGGACGCAAGGATGAGCTGGAACAGGCCGAAAAGTTTCTGGCTTCCAGCGATATCCTGCTGCTGTCGGGGCCGGCAGGTGTCGGAAAATCCAAATTAGCGGTAGCTGTGCTGTCTACGTTTACCGAAAAGAACAATTTTATCCCGATCGTTATCCAAAGTTCTGCTGTTCCGCTATGGGATGATTTTGTGAACCTTTTCCAGAACGGAAAGGATTACATCATTTTGTTCGACGATGCGAACAAGAGTGCCCAAAACCTGAGCTACCTGCTGGATTTCATGCAAAAGCCCAAGACCAGTAAACTCAAACTGGTGATCACCTCTAGGGATTATGTCAAGCATCTGGTCGAGCGAAAGCTTATGGATTCCAGGTACCAGGAACTTAGCATCGGAAGTTTTAAAGATGAAACCATTAGGGAAATCATTTTGGCTGCCCTTCCTGCGCTGAAATACCATCCTATGGTACGCGACAAAATTGTAGAACTTGCCAAGGGGAATGCAAGAATGGCGCTGATGGCTACTGCGTCCGTACAGCCGGATTCGCAGACCAATTACCTGGATTCACCACTTCAGCTGTACGAAAAGTACTTCGAAAAGCTTGCCCTGGAGATTGAGCTGTTCCAAAAGCCGATCGGTCTTCAGGCCATTGCTATCGTTTCTTTCTTTGGGGTGCTGGAGCGTAACAATGCTAAGCTAGAGGAGCTGCTGGGTAAAAAATTCGGAATCGATTGGTCTGAACTCTGGTCGGCGATCCTGGAGCTCCACGGGCACGAGGTGCTGGATGTATATGCAGAGGATACGGCCAAGGTTTCTGACCAGGTGCTAGCCACCTATGCGTTCTATAAATGTTTCCTGGACCCAAAAAGCAGTGTTCTCAATTACGCTGATTGGATAGGGGAGTTTTTGTCCAGTCATCCCTCGCGTCTGCGAAGCACACTGATCGATGTCAACAATACCTTCAACTATGAATTTGTAAGGGACCTGGTGGTCCCGCACTTGAAAAAAGTATCTCAGGGCATTTCAGCAGATGAGCAAATGTATGAGTTTTATAAGCTATTCTGGTTCTACCTGCAGATGGATGCGATCTTGTTTTTACGCTCCTGGGTGAAATCGCTAACCGATGCACCAGCGGATCCACCGCCTTTTCTGGATTTTGATTTTCAGGCTAACGATTTCCTGAGGGAAACCGAATATTTTGAACTGATCACCAATTTCTGGGCACACCATACCGAGATGCTGAGGCCTTCGCTGGAGATCGGTTTTGAGCTTGTATCCAAGGAACCGGCCAGGCTGCCGGAATTTCTAAAATTCATGGTCGACAATTTTGGCTATAAATGGGAGGATGTGGAGCATGGCTTTGGGCGGCAACAGGTCTTGGTTGATTTTCTTTCTCAGAATTTCCAGGGGGATAAGGAAAAACAAATTGCAGACGGTGCATATCTACAGGTCGCTAAGGTCCTGTTGGGAATCCATTTTACCGACTTCCGGTCGGGAAGGGGACATACGTTCAACATCACAAACTTCGATCTGCACTATTCCCCGCAGCTGGAGGCTCTCAGAAAGCAGTTGCTGGAAGGTGTGCTGGACCGTTTTTTTGTGTCGGAAAAATTGACCTGGGAGATCCTTGGTCAGTTGAAACATCCCAACGGCAACTTTCCAGAACAGCTAAGGATCGCTGAGGCTCCAATTTACGAAAGGTTGGTGAGCGGCTTTTTGAGCAATGAGAACTACAGGGATTGCCGGTTTGTTCGCCAGCTTGCTGAGCATCTGGAGCATGCCGGTGAGACTGTTCCTGCCAGTTGGCAGTCGTTCATCGACGCCCCGGTGATGACCCTGGCCAAAATATTGAGGAATGACTTTGATTATGATGAAGCGTTGGGTTGGGAGGAGAAACAGAAGCGTAAGCAAGCGCAATTGGCGGATCATATCCATGAAATGAACTGGACAGAGATCAGGGAATTCATCCTTGCGATGGACCATCTGCTGCTGCAATCGAGCTCAAAGGGCGATTGGACGCTGGAAGGCGCTTCAACGGAGGTCTACATCGCTATTGGCAAAAAAGGAAAGCAGGAACTGCTGCTGGCACTGGAGATGTTTTTCTCGAGGGATGTGGTATTTTCACTCCAGACCAGGCTGTTTCATTGGATCATCAACCAGGGGTGGTTAAGCCCTGCTGAACTGCTTGCAACTTTTGCAGGACGCAGCTTTGAGGGATTAACGTTCTGGACGATGGCCTTCTTGCAAGCACTGCCCGAAGAGGAGGTTAACCTGGATTACACGCAATTTCTGATCGGCTGTTTTAAACAGCAGGAAAAAAAACTGGATATCCACCGCTTTGCCGATTTCCTAAAATTTGAAAACTGTTTTCAGCATCAGTACAAGCCATCCACCGGTTTGGCGGAGCTGGAGTACCATAACATCATATCGTATCTGACTCAGCTCATGCTGGAGAAGAAAGACGAGCATATTGCTTTTGGGTACGAGTTCTGTAGCGAGAATGCAAAACACCTGGAAGGTCATGTGGATTTGTTAAAAAGGGCTTTTTTCAAGTTGAAGGATCTGGACAGGAACTTTGATTACAATGGTAAGCAGCTCGAGGCGGTAATCAGGCTGGAAAATGAGTTTATCATCGAATACCTGGAGCGAAAGGCTGTCAACGATTCTTACCTGAACTTTAGGTTTGAACGGTTCAAGCTGGATTGTCTTTGGGAGCTGAAGGACTATCATTCGATCATTACCCGATGCCTGGACATCATCATTGCCAAATCACCGGTATGGTCTAATTCTAGCCACGGTTCCAGTACGCTGTTTGTTCGCAATCCTAATACCGAGCAGGCCAAGACAAAGGCGATGGAGGTCATCGAAAGGTACGTAGACAAGTATTTTGCAGAGCGCCAGAAAATGATGATGGTGGGAAACATTCTGCTAAGCATATATCCTGAAGAATTTGTTCCGGTCATGAGGAGGTTGCTGCTGTTGAACAAAGACTTGGAGATCCTGCGCAGCATTTACTTTTCTGTGTCAATCAGTGCGATATCCGGCAGCTTCATCCCTAAGCTGAAAGCTGAGCAGCAGTTGGTAAAGGACCTTAAGCAGATGGTCATGAGCCTTCCGGGGGTACTTGACTACGCGGAACACATCAAATATCTGGATGAATATACCGAATACATGAAACGAAGCATTGATCAGGAGTTTCGCAGGGACTTTGAGGATTCCTTGGAGTAATTGATGCTGTTAATCCTGTGTTAATAAATTCCTGCTTCATCTGGAGTTTTGTAGCACCAGGGCGACTTATCTTTGGGTAGGGACAACTAATTTTATCGAAAGAACTGATGAGTATAAACTGGAATAGATTACAGCCATATAAGACCACTAAAACCAAGAGTTTTGAGCAGCTGTGTTATCAAATTGCTTTCAGGATGCATGGCGAAGATGGTGTATTCACCCCAATAGATGACAGTGGTGGTGGAGATGGCGTGGAATTTTACCTGACATTTCCGGATGGGAGAGAATGGGGTTGGCAGGCCAAATATTACGAAGGTTCTCCAAGGCTAAGCGTGAGCGGGAGGAAAGCTGCGATCGTTTCCTCTCTCCAGCGCGCAACTTCCCTGCATCCTTTAATGGAGGTATGGTACCTCTGCCTTCCTATGGACTTGACACCGGACGAGGACACTTGGGTAAAGTCCGAACTGAGCAAGCATATACCATCGGGACATCCTGCCAAAATCGTGGTGTGGAATGAAAGTTTTATTCACGAGCGTTTGAACCAGCCGATGTTCAATGGATTGAAGCAAGCATTTTTCAACGCCCTGGAACTCAGTCCGCAGTGGTTTTCTCTGGCTTTTAAAAAAGCTTATACGCTGGTGGAGAACAAGTTTGATAGCTTTTTATATACTGCAAATGAGGAGTTCGAGTACAATTACGTCAATCCCTTGCTTTGCAATGAGAAATTCAATACCCAGCGCATCGCTTATTACCCGAGAAAGCTTTCGGAGCTTCTGGATGAGGGAAAGAAGAAGCTGAAAAAACTGAATTATACCAACGATATTTATAGGTCCCTGTTTAACAAATACCTGGAACGATATGGGGAGTTCAATGGCATAGCTGATGGGCTATTGCCGAAGTTTAAGGAAAGGCTGGATAATCTGACTCCCAATTCTGTAGATAAACTGGCAGATCAGGATTTTTCTGCCGAGCTGGAGGCATTCAGGGCGATTGTGTCCGAACTCGACGATTTCAGAAGAAACTGGTACCAGCAGCATATAGACCAAACCGACAAGGAAAAGGAGAGGCAAAATATCGATCAGTTTTCCAAGGTTTCCGATGTTGATCGTATTTATTCTGAATTTATCGAGGAACTGAAGTATTATGTGAGCCATAGCAGACTGCCCCTGAAGTGGCGTTTAGCCCATTTTCTGGGCAATGGTGGTGATGGTAAGACTAATTTTGCGGTTGCTTTGGCAAAGGAATACCTTGATGCAGATTTACCGGCTATATTTCTGCCAGCGATTTTGTTAACCAGTTCCAATCCATTAGCCGATCAGTTTCTTGCTTTACTGGACATCAAGGCGGAGTATTCTTTTGCAGAGTTTTTGGATTGCCTGGATGAACTGGGCAGGATTAATAACCGTAGGATTCCTTTTATACTGGACGGTCTGAACGAGGCGATCGATTCTAGGGGCGCATTGAACGAAAGGCTTTCGCTGGATCTGCCACAGCTGGAACTGGATTTTCTGGAGCGACGAAACCTGGTGCTGATAACAACCTGCAGGACATCTTATCAGCAGGGTATCTGGGGAACTAACGCCTATGATGACCCAAGGTTCCACTTTCTTTATGGTTTTACCAACCACGAGGATAAGAAAAAGCTGGTCAAAACCTATTTCAGGCATTATAAGATCCAGGCAGATCTTTCTTTTCTTTCACTGGAACGATTTACCAAACCTTTGTACCTGAAGCTTTTCTGCGAATCGGTAAACAGTGTGCGTAGTGAACTTAAACAGGTTACGCTGGGCTTTGATTCGATATATCAGATTTTTGAGGATTTTGTAGCGCTTTGCGATGCAAACGTTTTTCGAAGGATTCAGAAGGCGGGAAAGTTACCGCCTACCGCTGCCAACAAAAAGCTCGCTTCCAGGGTGCTGGATAAATTGGGTCAACAACTTTGGGAACAGCACCAGCGTGCGATACCGCTGGAGGACCTGATGGTGATGGCCGATGGCAAGATGGTAGATGATTACCAGCATTCGGTGACCAAGGCGCTGTTGGATGAGGAGCTGCTGTTTGTCCGCAATTGGAATGATGGGGAAGAACATGTCCATTTGACTTATGATCTTTTGGCTGGGTATTTTATCGCTAAACACCTTTTGGAGGTAACCGATGATTTCGCGGTGTTCTTTGCGAGTGATCAGGCCAAACTCCTGGTGGGAGATGACTATCAGCACCTCCATCCCAATCATGAGGACATTCTGGAAGGGATCTGTAGTCTATTGCCGATCAAAAAGCAGGTATTCCTGCATGATCTTTTTTCGACCAATCGGAAAAAAATGAGTTCGGTGGAATCTCATGTTTTTTCCAAATCTATCCAGGCAACGCTATTGCTCTCTCCAGCATATATTCCTGCTGCACAAGTTGATTTTTTACGCGAGCTGGCTGAAAACCCGAATAACTTTGTGAGAATGTTCGCCTTTGCCGAGGGGGTGTTGTTCGTCAGCAATCATCCCTTTAATTTCAATTTCTGGGCATCTCAGCTGTCAAAAATGGCCATGAACCAGCGGGATAGTCTTTGGAGCGAATACCTTCGCGGCAGTTTGAGGGAAAGTTTTATGGAGGAACTTGTTATGGAGTTCGAGGAACTTCTTTCCTTCCCTGAGCATACCAAAGAGCAACTCGAAAAGATAGTCCTGGTGGCAGAATTTCTGAAATGGTCGCTAACCACGACCAATAGAAGCCTAAAGGAAAAATCCGGTGGTGCTTTGTTCGCCATGGGCATCAGTTTGCCAAAATTATTTTTTGAGCAGTTCTATTCAGCGGCTGCAATTGGAGATCCTGCTGTTTTTGAATGGATGTGCGGAGCGCTGTATACTGCTACGATTTATCTGGTCAAAGGCCGTTTGGAGGGTATCAGGGGTGATCTGAGGGAATTGGCTGAGTTTCTCCGTGATCAGATACTCAGCCCTAATGGTCGTTTTGCTACCAATCACTTGGGGATACGCAACTATTGTGTTCAGACTTTGAGGACGCTGGTTAAAAAAGTTCCAGAGATCGGTGATTCAATTGATCTGGACCAGGTCTTACAGGGCTTAGAAAACCTGGGGATTGTTGTTTGGCAGGAGTCGGAAGATCCTAATGAAGATGAATACCGCGACGGCAACTCATTGATAGATTACTATTTTAATAAGGAAAAGATGCCGCGTATTTACAGGGGGTTGGGATCAGATTTTAACAAAACTCCAGAATACCTGGCTATACAGGCTAAGCTGCGCTGGCGGGCCTATCAGCTGGGATATGAGTTTGAACGCTTCGGGGAACTGGACAAAAAGATTGCAAATAGCAAGCATTGGGGCGGGGAGTTTTCTGAGACTGATCGCTATGCTGATAAATACATCGATATCGCCTTCCAGGAATATTGCGGTTTTTTGGATTCCAGGGATTCGTTTGAAAATTACCAGGACATGGGCTACTTGCGGACGTTCAAACCGAATTATGATCCGATGGCTATTGATGAACTGGATGAGGATTACATGCCTCAGGAGCGATTTGAAGTGAGAAATTTTATAGATACCCAGGTTTCGCTGGAGGCCTGGGGCACTGATACCGCTGTTCCGGACCTTTCGGACTTTCTGCAAAGGGATGATTTCCAGGGAAAAGCGGGAGACTGGATTTTGATGGATTCACTGGTTCATCAGCACGATAAGTCTGCCCAGCGGCAGTTCTATTTCAAGATAGACACTGTGTTTGTGAAAAACGTTGAGCTATCCAAAGCCCGGATGGCGTTCTGTGATGAAACTGAACTTGGCAGGGCTGCCAATGCTATTCCCTATACTGAGCATGTGCTCGCTTCGGAGGTTCCAGATGGAGAAAGTATCCCGCACAACGAATGGAAACAGTGGCGTTACAGCCTTTCGGAGCGGCCTGTGGAAAACGAATATACCAGACTGGCGCTGATCCAAAATGGAGAACGGCTTTCTGAAGACGAATCTGATCTGCTTTGGAAGTCTGTTGTAGACAATGTTCGGGTAATCTTCCTGCCCCGGACTGCTTCTTCCGCTTATCACGAGCATTTGGTGAAGTTCAGGAAAGAGAACGGAGATCAACAGGAAACCATCGAAGAAGCGCTGGAGCGAATGGGTATCGAAGTGTTGGAGGAAAAGTTTACCAAGCAGGAAATTGAACCTGTAGAGGATGAAATTGAGGTTTTCGTTCCGGTGCGATACCATATGGGAAAGGTTTACCTGTGCAAGGACTTGATTGATGAACTGGAATTGTCCAGCCCACAGCACAGTACCGATCTTCTAGATTCGGATGGACTACTGGCCTGTTTCAATTACAGCTACGAAGTGGAGTATGTGGACCAGGAGACTTTCACCTACCTTAGGCGGGATCTGTTGAAGCAATATCTTGTAGATAACGAGCTGACGATGTTCCAGATTATATGGGGAGAACGCGACTATTATCCAGAGGATGGTGACTGGGACAAAGTCATGCGGCGCAGGAAAGATACTTTTCGCTCATCATTTTACCAGGCTATTGAATACAGCTCCAAGGTCGATAAAGAGAACTAATCCATATGAACAAAGAAGACATCTACGCGGAGCTCAACTCTCCGGAATATAAAGCCGAGTTAGAAAAAATGGTGTCCATGAGGGTGAGCATGATCGAGTGTCTGCTGTACTGTTATATGGATACCGCGAGAGATTCTGAATCCGCACGGAAGAACTTTATCCTGCGCGTTTTTGACGATCTTATCCAGTCAATTACTTCGGTGGAACACTTGGCTCGTCAGGGTTTCATGAACAATTGTAAAAGAGAACTTCGATATCTGCTTGAACTTGCCCTTATGGCGAACTTTATCGTGATATCAGCACCTAGCGAGGAATTTGAACGCCAGATAAAGAAATACGATAAAACGCTAAATTCACCCAATATCAATTTGATTGCTGCAATGCCGATCAGTTATCTTGACGAGGCACAGCAAGCAGAATTCAAGGACTCTGTGAGAAGGCTTTACGGCTTTCTCTGTAAATATGTCCATGCTTCTACGCACCAGATTGAGGAAAGATTGATGCAAGCAGTTGCCGGCCGCACTATGGGTTACGAAGGAACCGATGCGTTGAGGGAGTTGAATTCACTGCTAGAAAAGGTTTACTCTTCAGTGATCGTATTCCTGTTCAATTCCGTGCCCCAGCATGTTGTTGGAGATTATCTTGTGCTTGAAGATGGTGGAATACATAACTGGTATTTTAACCAGTCCAGGTTTGTCGGCATGATTGATGCCTGGTTCGACTACAAACATGAACGGCAGCGCAAGTTGAATGAGTTGTCTGAGAAAAGGACGTTGATGGTTCGGTTTTGATGAGGTATCAATGACCTGAGTCTTCAATTGATTAAGTTATTTTCTTGTTTCTTTTTGCCATTTTGTTTGAAATGTACGACTTTTACGAATTGCGATTCTCCCGAAGTTTTCATCGGTTTGACTTGCGATATGCCTCAATCCTATGACTTATCTGATTTTTTTAGTTCCCGCATGGGGGCATATCCACGGAGGGATCAACTCCCTAAACCATGATCTGGTTTGCGCTATCGGAGACGCTAGCGCGCAGAAAAACCTGGGCGTTTTGTGTATCAGCTCCGCCCCGGTGACCTCTGATAATGAAAATCAGGCGGCTGATCACAACATAATCCTCAAGTCTGTAGGCGGCGACGGGCTTGCTTATCCTACCGATCAATGGATAGCGATTAAGGAAATTTTAAACGGGCTGGCAGATTTGACCGATTCTTATTGTGTGGGACATGACGTGTTTACGGGTCACAATGCGATCCGGCTTCATGAGTTGACAGGTACTTTGGGCCGTTCAATTTTTGTACATCATATGGATTACGAATCTTATATCAATATGAAGGTGGATCCAGATGTACTGCAGAATAATTTAAAATTTATTTCGCAGGAAGGAAATATTCAGCAGGCAAACCTGGTCATTGCTATCGGTCCTAAGCTTTTTTCGTCTGCAAAGACCAAACGGGGGAACAGCATAGATGTCTATCAACTCAATCCTGGTTTATCACATTGTACGGTTAGTGATCTTCCCGGGAAATTTAGGGCAATTACATTTGGCAGATATGATCGTCGAAATGATGCTCTTAAACAAATGTTACTCGCTGCTAAGGCATTTGTTGCACATAACCTGGAAATCGAGGGTGGGTATGACGACTCTACCTTAAACGTCATCGGAACCTCGCAACCAGAGGAAGCATTAGAGTTTAAGACCAAAGCAATTGAAGGTACCGTTTCGGGATATAACAATATTGTTGTGCGTGAATACGAAAGTAACCGGGAGGCACTTATTACCCTGCTTTCAGGGCACAGTGTCTGTTTGATGCTTTCAGTTCATGAGGGTTTTGGCCTGGTCGGTTTGGAAGCGATATCGGCAGGCGTGCCGCTGATCTTATCGATCAATACGGGACTTTATCAGTTTCTAGAAAGCATTATCGGCGATGCGGCATTTGAGGACTTTGGTGTTGTTTCGGTTTCGGTTGCAGGGAGCGATAGTGAAGAAACCAATGAACAGGATATTGCATCAGTTAAAAAGGCTTTTGATACCGTCCGTAACAATTCCGCGCATTTCAAATCTGGTATACTTAGGTTGCGGGATAAACTTTTAGATGGCTATACCTGGAAAAACTCTGCAAACGAATTTTTAAAAATTGTAGAGTTGGATCAGCAGGCTATCTTGAACGGGCCTGAGCATGATCCAAGGCAGGAGTTGATAGCTGTCGTGGCTAAACTCAATAGGCAAGGAAAGAATCAGCCAGTACTCGACAATGGATTTTATGGAGCTCCGGACCCATTCGCTTTCAGAAGCCGTTCCTGGTTATTGAGCGGTAGGCAAAACGAGCTCCAGGACCTTATTGAATTTGCAGAGAGCAGGGAATTTTTTGAATGGTGGTCGTTAAATGGACCTGCAGGATCGGGCAAAAGCAGGGTCGCTCTTGAATTGGCTATTAAACTTATCGAGAATGGCGGCTGGAATGCCGGGTTTTTAGAACCTACCACCACCTTTGATTTTCAAAATTGGGTTCCCGCTCATGATACGTTGATCGTCATTGATGAAGCACATATGCACGCTGCTGAAATCCAAAGAATACTTAGATTATGCAGTCAAAAAACAAGCTTAGATGATAAGCAGATACGTATTCTGGTCGTTGAAAGAGCGTTTGTGGATAACTCGTGGCAGTCCATATCTAATTCCATATCAGCGGGTACAATAAGATCTCCATTTAAAAGTGCTCCGCTCCAAATCGGTCCTCTTTCGAAGTCAGGCCTAATCGAATTAATACAAAATTTTAAGGCAGATACTGACAAGCTACAAACAAAAAGCGTCATTGAAATTGAGCATTTGCTCACTGGTAATGATCATCATAACCTGCCACTCTACGCGCTGATGGGCATGACTAATATCGCGCAGAATGACACAATTGAGGGATCCGACGTGGTCAAAACCAGTCTGGACCTAGACAAGGAACGGGTATGGAATATGAGTCGGCTTTCATTGCAGGAGATCATTACCCATAAGCGACTGGTGGCTTTTATTAATATAGTTGGGAAAATAGATGCGGGTAATCTGATCCAGATTATTGGTGATGAACCAGCACTTTTTCCTACCAATGTCAATGCAGACCTATTGCAACAATTGGGTATGTACAATTTGGGTGAAGTTTACCCGAGGCAACCAATTGACCTTGGCATTTACTTTGTCCGCTTGGAATTTGTTGCACCAACCAATGTCCTTCAAAAAATATCTGGACTCGACAAAATTCTGAATCTGGCCTGGAGAATAAATCCGCAAAGCACAAAAGCTTTTTTGAAGGAATACGTCCAACGCTTCCCGGGAGATGACATTCAAGCATTAATTTCACCTTTATCCCTGGGTAACGCATTTGAATCCAAGGACGATTTATTTGGAATTTTCGAGGCCAAAATTATTAACATGGTTTCTGGGGAGGGACTGGAAAGTCCTGAACTGGCTGATAGTTTACAATATGCCTATCAGTTGATATCTGAATCAGAAAGCTACAATTCATTTAAGGTCAGGTTATTATGCGGTATGCTGGAGACAGCTGCAAGAAATGATCACGATACGCTGGCAGGTGAGTATTCAGCGGAGCTCAGTGAACTTGGAGAAAGTGAGTTGTGGGAGAATGGACTTGCGCTGGATTGCTGTTACACATTTTTCAGATTGGGCAAACATTACAGTGGGCTGCGAGAAAGAACTAAGTTTGACCACTTTCGATCATCGATGAGAAGAATGCATGCCGTCCATCGGAATGCTGGAACGTTGGAATTGACGATGAAGCTGGAAAACCAGGCCAGAATTTTAGATTATTCAGCAAGAGAGTTTGAGCGGGCAGAGGCCTTTACAATAAAACATCCGATTTCATCTGCTCAAGATCCAGTATGTCATCCGGACGAGAGCAATATGCGGAATATATTGCTGGAAATGGCACTGATTGAAAACGATCCGCAAAAGGTATTCTTTAATTTTGAGAGGGTTAGGTTTTTATTCGAGCAAGATTCAACGGTTGAAAACCAATGGAAATTCTTTTTAGCCATGGAAAATATGGTACGGTTTTCACTTATTAATAACAGTTCCCCGGTGAATATTTTGGAGGATTACCATAAACTTGCATTATCCATTGCATCGCCAGAAGCTATCGAGGAATGGACAGCGTCGCAGGAAAGACTTTTAAAGCCTGTTTTTTTTCGGGATCGGAGCGTGGCTGAATTGATTTTAGTCAAGGTAGAAGGGCTGCTGAAAAGGCATGACCTGACTGAGTGTACTGCAAATTTGATCTGGATGACTTTTAAAAAAGGCATAGAATTCCATTTAGCAAATTTTGATACAGAAGCAGCACTATCCCTTTATGATCGAATGCTGGCTCTGGAAGCAGAAAACCCCACTGTTGTTGATGAGGTAACGCAATGTGGAACTGCTCTACTATTTCGGAACTACTACGAAAGTTTGGGAGATAAAGATAAATCCAAAGAATTTTACGAAAAGGCCAAACAGGTTATCGACGAAGATGATATCCAGTTTAAATTGTTGGATACCTTGGAAGATCTCAGTTTACTGTAAACGGACTTTTATTAACGGATTGGAATTCCAAAAATGGATCAGTTAGATGACAGATGAGCGATATTGGACCGAAAAATGAAAGGTCAATTCGTGATTGATTATTTTGCTATTTTAGGCGATACAAGTCTGATCGAAACATACAGACCAAATCTTAAACTAACGGGGTTAAAGCAGATGCAGGAGGCGGCGTCGTTTCATCTCCCGAAAGTAAGGATATTAAAGTTTAGCCTATATCGAAAGTTGAAAGAATATGAATAGACTCATAGCGATTGCTATCAATCATTATAATGACCCTCAGATTCCTGACTTGAGCAATTGTGTTGCCGATGTAAACGCAGTAATTGATATCCTGACACAAAAATATAAATTCGAGAATATCGAGCTTTTTTCTTCAGTGGAATCCACTACGCTTACAGCCATTTATTACAATCTTTATGATCAGATCATAAACGCGATGCCGGATGATAGCCTTTTGATTTATTTTGCTGGTCACGGTGAATATCATCCCACCATTGGCGGTTCCTACTGGATGTGTTCGGATTCTAAGAAAAATAACATTACCAGCTGGTTTAACATTTCCACATTGAATGATTTTTTAAAGGTTTCTCCTGCAAAACATATTGCGCTGATTTCTGACAGTTGTTTTTCTGGTGCTATTTTCGAGACTTTCAGGGGAGGTGGTTTTGCCGCTTTGGATTCCAAGGTCTCGCGGCAGGCACTTACTTCAGGGGGAATAGAAAAAGTATCAGACGGGGAGGGGCAGCATAGTCAGTTCAACCTTTCTATTCAAAAAGTACTGATTGCAAATATCAAAGCGATGCTTACCTTCAATGATTTTTCCGAACAGGTTATTTTGGATTTTGATGCAGGGGCGATCCAGACACCAATTTTTGGTGCCTTGACAGGTTCGGGCCATAGGGGAGGAAGTTTCAGCTTTGCTTTGCAGGCCCCCAGCACGGACGTAACCTATCAGGATTTACAACTCAGTTTGGACCTTCCGCAGGAAGTGCAGATCACCAGTAATATAAAGGTGCCGTTCTTCAACCAAAATAGTCGGTTTTCCAATACATTCATTAACGGCCTTATCCAATCGCTAGGTCATAGCATCATTAAAGATGCAAGGGAATTTGTCCAACAGGATTTGGATTGGGCTATTGAAAGGAGTGGCATTAATGGTTTTGAGCTAACGGTGGGATATACGATCAAATATTTTGATGATAAACTGTTGAGCATTCAATTTAGCCATTATTCTGAGATGGGGGCTATGCATCCTAACTACTACTTTTATGCGCTGAATTTTGCTTTTTCTCCAGATCGCTGGCTTGCACTGTTCAACATTCTTTCTTATGAAGAGCACCTGAATTTGAAGGAATATCTGAAGTATCTCCTTTCAACATATGCTGAAGAAGATGCTCGGGAGATTGTAATTGGCTGTCTGGAAGAGTACGATTGCCACGATCTTCCTTATACTTTCACTGAGACTGTTTTGACCATCTGGTTTCATAATTGTCTCCCACATGCTTTCAAGGCGCTAGGCGAAGTCAATATACCCATTAAAAAAATTGATATTCACGCTGCTAAATTGCATCTTGGATAATGATTGGGGGTTAACCAGGTGCTTTGTGGATTGGCTGCTGTAGATAATAGGAAGATTCCGTTCCCGAAAAGGTTTTAATCTCATATTTTATTAATAATAGAGGACTCATGGCTAATTTTTATGTAGATGACAGCGTCCACGATGAGGCGGGATTTGTGTTATGTGCCTGTGTATCTGCACCAGATGATATAGAGCAACAAATTGTCGGTCTAATGCTGGCTAACGGGCTAGATCCGGATAAATTTGAATATAAAAGTTCGGCGAATTATTCGAAAAGTCCCGAATTGAGAGATTTTAGGATCAAACTTCGTAGCCTCATTCATGAGCATTGCCGCTATGGGGTTGTCGTATTACCAAGAACACATAGAGAAAAAGCTGGAGAAGAGTGCCTGCTTGCGATAGCACAGTTTATTGATGTGAACAAAATAAACACACCGATTTCGGTATTTATGGACCAAGGACTTTTTTCCTCCGAGAATGCTGCGCTCTCATCTTTTAAAGCAACTGGAATTGACGCCAATTTTTTTCCTGAGCAGGATTCCAGGCTGATCAGGGGTATACAGTTGGCCGACCTGGTCGCACATACCGCATCAGTCCGGCTGAAATGCGATATGGGACTGATTGACAAGATGGTGAAAGCTGGCCCTGATTCTGGATATGACCCTGATGATGAAATTGAGCTCAGCTTCGAGTTGTTTGCGTCTTTGAGGTATTCAATTTTTAATGAAGGTAATTCCAATCCTCAGACTGGCGATCAGTTTATCGATGCTGTTATGCAGGTTGGCGATGCTGGTTTGTTTATTTCGAAATTTTGTTCGCCCGAGCTGGCGGCAGCCGCCAAGGCTACTTTTGGTACGGTGTATATCGGCTGTATCCATTGATCGAATGTAGACCACTTTAATCAACTCCAAAATAAAATCGTTCCCAAGTTGCAAAACTTGGGAATTTGTTTTTTAGGGCTTTCCCATTTTTGGTCCTGTTAATCAACAGGATCTTTGACATCATGGAACGAAGCGTTTGCTGCAGCGGTGCAGTGAATTGTGTGCAGGGACGGAGTTTTTTATTTTTTGCTGAGCCGCAGGCAGCCAGTTTTGGCGGGGAGGTAGATCCCTACGCGGGTAGTTCCATTGCTATAATCTTTCCGGGGCTTTGCGTTTGCCTTCCGGATCGATCACAAAGGGGCCATGTGCCCCTTTTGTGTTTTCCGGTATTTAAAAAGCTTGTTATGTCGGTAATCTCATTGAATTCTTTTGTTGCCCTGGGTGGTGATCCTAGCGATCCCCGGGCTGTACGCTGGCTGAGGCCACGCGTTGATCTTTTAGAAAAGTCCTTTATTATCGATGACCTGCTGCCGGTGGGTACGACCTACCAGCTGAGCCGTTACCTGAAGCAGCGCAAACTGTGGACTGTGGCCGGTGACCTTTTGGTGGAAGTGCATTACCGGTTGACCTGCGATCCTGACGTGCGCTATTATGCGCTCGGCTGGCAGAACGAGGCGGGTGGCTGGGTGCTGCAGAATCCGTGTTGGCATGGGCTTCTGGGCCCCAAGGCAATCACCATTATCCCGGGAGATGGAGAGCACGTGACGGTGTTCGAACATTATATGGACGACCTAAGGTGGATGGTAGCTTTTAAAAGACCAAGCCACACGGTGATCGTATTGAACTCTACCGATTTTTTGGATGCAGGGATATTCCTGTGCCCTTTTTTTCGGCAGGCCGAACTGTTCTATCATTCCGAGCGGCTGTTCAGGCGCATCCATGTCAGGTACGGGGAGCAAACGGACTATTCGGTGAACTATGCCGAGCTGAACGAGGGCTACGGTAACTATATAGAGGCCTGGAAAAAAGATCGATCAATAACCAAGGAAAAAAACTGAACCTATGAATAATTATATTGATGCCGAAGCGCTCGTGGCGGAGGTGGACCTGGTGGAGCTGCTGAGAAAACTGGGGCACCAGCCTGTTGGAAAGTCGGGCGGGGAATTCAAATACCATAGCCCGGTAAGAATTGGGGACCGAACGCCTTCCTTTACCGTCAATCCCGTGAAACAGGTCTGGAACGATTTCGGTCTACCCGGAGGTGGGAATCTGCTGAGCTTTGCCAAGCTGTACTGGCCGGCGCTGAATTTTTATCAGCAGTTGCAGAAGATCCGTGAGGTCTATGATCTGCCGATGCAAAAACTGCAGTTCGTAGAGAACACGCCGCGGGAAGCCCGTCCCAGAAAGGCGGAGAAGGTGCCGAGTTTCGAGGTGATCGCGGTGAAGCCTCTTGGCTGTAATCCGCTGCTGGAAGCTTACCTGAAAGAGCGCACTTTCCACATATTCACTCGTGTCGCCAGTGTATTCTTTACGATAATAAAGCCAGCGAAAGGCTAAATACCTTATTACGACCTCTCTGTCTTTCATTCTGGCATCCCTAACACCCCAATCGATTGAAACTTTGAAATATTCTTCTTCTGAAAGTTCTCGCAGGAGCTTTGTCGATAATATAAGTATATAACAACCTACAATTCATGCCTAACTTGCAGGTATTAGACAAATAAAATGAAGCTAATGACTGTTTTATAAAAATCGCCTCATTTCAAATAATCTAATCAAACATAAATAGATTAAATTATCTATATCTTTAAGAGTTATAACTACTAAAATTTAATTCAGTTATGCAAAGTCTGGCCAATTTTTTAACTCGTTTACAAACCTTTAATCTCCTTCTCATTAACAAAAGTGAACTGAAGAGCCCAATAAAACAAGATGGAAATAGGCCAGCTTATAGCCTTGCCCACGAAACACATTACTATGATTCTTTTACTTATAAGAGTGAAATCAGGGTATTAAAAGACATGGCTTTAATTGATCTGCTGTCCCTTAACGACACCAGTTTAAAAAGAGAATTTGAACAGCTCAAAAAATTAAAAGAAAGGTTTAAACTAATATGGACAAATTTCCACCAACATTACGGTGAGCTTAGAGCCGAATATCCCAGCAACTTCATATTTTCGATTCAACTCGATTACTTGTTTATCGTTAACAACCTGCAATCAGACTACAAGGATATTTATATAGGTGATGAGTTTGTGGAAAGTTTGCATGATACTTTGAAGATCAGGGATAAGTTCTTAAGTGAGCTGATCAGCGAAGTAGATGAAATTCTAAATCCCCGTGAAACTTTCGAGGAATGGATGGCCAAACAGAAAAGCCCGCAACAAACTGAAGATGTCACGCCTGAGCAGCCCACAAAAATCCCATATAATCCCGATGCGGGTCGGCCAAAATTCAATCATCAGTATATAGATGACTTTTTGCAACTGATAAGGACTTATTTTTCAGAGGAACATTTCAACCAACTTGCCGCACTGATAAAATTGGACGAACAACCTGCAAGCCAGTTGATCTTCAGCGGAAACAGTAATAAACTGGCTGATGCTTTTAAGCAGCTCTATGAAGCTAACCTGATTGTGGGATGCAATAAGGCAGAACTTGAAAAATGGATTCTAAAAAACTTCTTATATAGCAATGGAGATAAAGTAAACGAATATTCGGAGGGCTGGCTAAGTGCAATTATATCTTCCGATACCAAGGTCTGCAAATCACCAATTTTAGAGGTAAGGATGAAAGACAAAGTTCCTTTTCTGGTTCCAACAGTCCGAAACAAAAAAAACAGTAAATATTAGTAGGGAAATGGTAAGGATACGGTTTAACGTGTTGTAACCCTACAAAACAAGCCACTAACATTGCGGTATCAAAACAAAAGATACCGCTTATGAAGTACACATTTGAAGAACTACCGCAGGCCATTAGTACACTGCACGAAAAGGTAGATTGTATTAAAGACCTGCTGCTGGAAAACAGGTCGCAAAATGCCCAACGTCCCCGAGACGATTTATTGACCATCAGGCAGGCTGCCGAATTTCTCAGCCTATCCGTACCCACACTTTACACCAAAGTGAGCCGGAAGGAAATCCCCGTTAACAAGCGCGGCAAAAGACTTTATTTCTCCATGGTGGAACTATCAGAATGGGTAAGATCGGGAAGGAAGAAAACCGCAGAAGAAATCAATTCCCTAACGAACGGTATCATTCCACCAACATAACTACATATCCCTATAGCTAAGCATATATCTATCCATATAACAACATAGATATATCCACATAACAACGGTTAATGTGTAACCAAAACCACTGGCACAGCAGCTAATTCGGTACTGCCCAAAAGACTGTTGCGCTTTCAAAGGTGCAGTGATTGGCGGTAGAAAAGCGGTTTATGCAGTCAGTCCCCTTTTCGGGGCTGAGCAAGCGGAAGTTGGGCAGAGCCCTACTTTCTTGCCTCACGCTATCGCCAGTGAGGGGTAAAGTATCCTCCGGGGATACTTTCAAGGTTGAAGCCACATTAAACACAATATTCAGGATACTGCATGGTATCCTGGGGAATATGGCTATGGAAGCCAGTTAATCACTATAAGAAAACAATAGAAAGGAGCGTAATTTATGAAAATGGACATCGTTACAATGGATGACCTACAACAATTCAAAACGGATTTTTTGCAACAGATGAAGGATATTATCGGGCAGAATAAAGAAAGCCAAACTAAGCAATGGTTGCGAAGTTCTGAGGTTAGGAAAATGCTTAAAATATCACCCGGTACTTTACAGAACCTACGCATCAACGGAACGTTACCATTCCGAAAGATAGGGGGCATTATGTACTATAGTAAATCAGAGATGGATAAAATAATGGAGGGGAAATAGGAATATGGATTATCTCAATATACAAAAACATGCCCTGAGCAGTTACTTTGAGCGTGTAGCATCAGATGAACGTTTATTTCCAACCCATATCAGTCTTTTTATGGCCTTATTTTATTACAGCGATGGCGAATACCCCGGCGCACCTTTTCAGGTGAGCCGGCCAAAGCTCATGCGGTTTTCACGGATCAAAGCGATATCAACCTATCACCGGAACATTAAGGACTTGGTAAATTATGGCTATATCCAATATAGCCCTTCATGGCATCCGCAGAGGGGAACGCAAATTCGACTGATTTTTAAAACCAGAGAAAATCCCTAAGCTCATGGAAGACATCAACGTCAAATCTATACGCTATCCGTTAGCGGTAGATGAAAAGCTGGAAAAATTGAGGCTGAAATTTGGGCGTACAAAACGGCTGTTTTTTATTCAGATGGTAGATTATTTCTATAAAAGCAAGAAAGACCCGGCAGACCTGAACGATGAAATACTTAAAAAGGAAGTGGCGAACGGGATCAGCCGGATCATTTCCTTTATCCAAAGGCAGGAGAGTGATTTTCTCCTGCCTACTTTAACGGATTTAGGCAAGTTGATCACAGTCGCAAATGCACATACCAAATATCTTGCAGCTCTCGGTCAGTATGCGGTTTACGATGAGCAGCAGACCAAACAACTTTTTTTGCGTTTTACCACATTGGACAGCACCATTGCTAAAACACAAAATCATATAGAGTCAAAAACAAGGTTAAAAGATCAATTCAGCCAGATATTGGAACATTACATCCTTCACCGGGAATCCTTAGGATGGTCTACTTCAAACGCTAAAAAAGAAGAATTACAAAAACACGTCAGGCAGTCACTTGAAAATATATAGGATTATGTTCATCAATATTACAGCATCCGAAACAGGAAATAATCAAGGGAGTAGTGGGGCGCTGGTCAATTACCTGGAAAAAGAAAACCATCTGCAAATAGAAAAGGGTCATGGCTTACCTCATGAAAATTGGTTCAATGGCACTGGTAACGATATCAGAAGGCAGGAAGTCAGAATGAAGATAGACCGCAATATTGCCAAACTAGGCCGTAATGATGCTAAGTTTTTTCTGATCAACATCAGCCCAAGCCAAAAAGAATTGGCGCACTTGTTCGCCAAATATGGTGAACAAGGCGCTAAAGAAAAGTTAAAGGAGTTTGCCGTTAAGGTCATGGACGAATATGCGAGGAATTTCAAAAGACCAGGCATTAACAGCCATAAGGATTTGCTTTGGTTCGGTAAACATGAAAATTACCGTTATTACAGCCACACAGACAAGGAGGTAAAGAACGGAACAAAGCAAAAGGGCGAATGTAAAGAAGGTCAGCAAATGCACATTCAGATTATTGTCAGCCGTAAGGATTTGACCAACAGGATAAAGTTAAGCCCACAGAATACTTCAAAGGGAAAGAATGTAGCACATTCTGAAAAATTAGGGCAGTTCAGTAGAACTGCCTTTAAACAGTCTGGTGAAAATCTGTTTGACCGTTTTTTTGATTTTGAAAGGGGGCTTAAAGATTCATTTAACTATGCCAATACCATGAAAAACGGTACAACCATCCAAAAAACACAAATGAAGATATTGGAAGGTATTCCGAGAGGTCAAACAGGAAATAACAATTTTATTGAAAATATCAGTAGCGATATAGCCAAAGGCTTGTTTCAAAGTGTTGACCAGATGATGAGTACAACGTTAAGCACAGGTATTGATTTGCTCAGTATGCTTTTGGAACCCGTTTATATCGCACCAGAAATGAACCCCGCAGAAGAAGCGGAAAAGCGCAGGCGAAGGAAAAAAAAGAAAGGTACAGACCAAAGTCAGGGGCTTAGTCGGTAAGGACAGCAGTATTTGTACAACGGCAGTTGCCCCGCCCGCATTTGCGGCCTGCAAAAAACCTTGCTCACATGGCTTATGCAGTTTTGCCTTGGTGTTTACGAAAAAAACCAGTCACGTAAATCCGGATGTAAAAAAATGTTTCTTTTCCATAGCCCAGTACACTACAATCCCTTTTTTCTTTTTTCCGCACAAATAAAGGAGGCATTATAAAAATCAACCATTTGGGTGTAAAAAGATATCATTGTGCTGATTTGTTCCAGATCAGCATATTCAGAGGCGTGATACGTCCAACCTTTATACAAATCCCACAAAACTTCTCTTGTCTGGTAAATTGGGTAATTCTCAAAGAAGGTCTCTATAACTTCCTCGGGATTGTTCAGCTCAATATCGGATAAGCTGGAAGGCTGATAGTTCAGCTTTTTAAAGATTTCTTCCATAACGAATGGATTAATGACATAATAATTGATTGTTCTTATAGGATATCTTTAAGCCTTTTGACTTCAGGATCATAGTTCATTAAGGTTCCCGGCCTTAGATCAAAGATTTTTTCCATCATGACCACTTTACCATAAGGAATGTCCTGCACATCATCAGATAGGATCTGTCTCTTATACACATCTAAAAGGGGGGGGGGGGGGGGGGGGGGGGGGGGGGGGGGGGGGGGGGGGGGGGGGG
>NZ_JAELTV010000269.1 GCF_016429005.1 Pedobacter sp. ASV19 | reverse complement strand
CCCCCCCCCCCCCCCCCCCCCCCCCCCCCCCCCCCCCCCCCCCCCCCCCCCCTTTTCAAGCAGAAGACGGCATACGCGATAGAGCTGCCTGTCTCGTGGGCTCGGAGATGTGTATAAGAGACAGCTCCACCTCAGGTATTGGTTTTGACCCAAGAAATATAAAAAACAGTATATATGAGTGCATCATCAATGATGTGGAACCTTCGGAAGCCATTCAGAAAACCGATACGCCAAATCTTGATTTATTGCCAGCTCATATTGACCTGGTAGGTGCAGAGATCGAAATGATCAATCTGAACAGCAGGGAATATAAAATGAAAGCTGTTCTGGAAAAGGTCAAAGATGATTATGATTTTATCATTGTAGACTGTTCACCGTCCCTGGGTTTGATAACCATTAACGCTTTAACAGCAGCTAATTCTGTAATCATTCCTGTACAGTGTGAATATTTCGCGTTGGAAGGCTTAGGTAAATTACTGAATACCATTAAGATTGTTCAAACCCGTCTCAATCCAGAACTGGAAATTGAAGGTATTCTCTTAACCATGTACGATGTGCGTTTACGTTTATCTAACCAGGTCGTGGAAGAAGTAAGAACACATTTCCAGGATCTTGTATTTGAGACCATTATACAGCGCAATACACGTTTAAGTGAAGCTCCAAGTTATGGTGTATCTGTAATTATGCATGATGCAAATTGCAAGGGTGCAATTAATTATCTGAATCTGGCACGGGAAATTGTTCGTAAGAACGGACTGGTTGATCATGTGGAAGATTTGAAAACTGCAATTATATAAATAAGATTTAATGACATCTTTTCAGAGAAAAACAGGTTTAGGTAAAGGATTAAGCGCACTTTTGGATGACTCAGACTCTGCTCATCCGCCAAAGAGCCAGATGAATCCGGTTAGTGAAACCGGGCAGGGACAGAGCCAGGATAATAACATTGGAGAGATCAATATCAGTGAAATTGAAACCAATCCTTATCAACCCCGTACCGAATTTGATCAGGTTTCTTTAAACGAACTTGCCGAATCGATACAGGTGCAGGGTTTAATACAACCTATCACCGTCAGAAAGGTTTCAGCCAATCACTACCAGTTAATTTCCGGAGAGCGCAGATTACGTGCCTCCAAGCTTGCCGGCTTAACCAAAATTCCAGCCTATATCCGTAGTGCAAATGACCAGCAAATGCTGGAAATGGCGCTGATTGAAAATATCCAGAGAGAGAATTTAAATGCCATTGAAGTGGCTTTAAGTTTCCAGCGGATGATGGAAGAATGTAATCTGAAGCAGGAGCAATTAGGAGAACGTGTGGGTAAAAACCGCAGTACAGTAACCAACTATCTGCGTTTGCTGAAACTTCCGCCTGCCATCCAGATTTCTATCCGGGATCAGAAAATTACCATGGGACATGCGCGTGCACTAATTAATGTAGAAGGGGTAGATAAACAATTGTTCATCCACCAGGAAATCATAGATAAAGAACTTTCTGTTAGAAAGGTTGAAGAGTTGGTGCGGAGTATCAATAGTTTACAGCTGAAAACCAAACCTGGGAAACAGCAACCTGCAGGTGTTTCTTTTGAGTATCAGAAACTTCAAAAAGACCTGGCTTCCAGATTTGCGACCAAAGTAAAATTAAAGGTTGGGCAAAATGGAAAAGGGGCTATCGAGATACCCTTTGTATCTGATGACGATTTGAACAGGATTTTGGAACTATTAGATTGGTAATGCCTAAAATCCTGCTGTTATCGGCTTTATTGTGCTTTGCCTTTTTTTCTGTAAAGGCTCAGCAGCCTTATTTAAAAAAGGACAGTATCCTCAGTAAAGCACCTCAAATTGATACGATTAAGCCTGCTTATGTGAACAAAGGTAAAATCGCGGCGCGTAAAGCTGTGTTCAGGGCACTTGTTGCACCCGGCTGGGGGCAACTTGGTAATGGTGTTACCGTCTATCGCTTGGTGAAGGTTGGTGCGCTTTATACAGGTGCGACTTTATTGACTTTATCTTATATGTCTAATAATAAGCAATACCACCGGTATTTAACGGAATTGCAAGACCGGCAGCATAATATAGAGCAAGGTAAACCTGAGATTAATCCGAATAGTGAACTGGCGAGGTACCCAACCCCACAGCTTACTGTGGCAAAGGATACTTACCGTCGTAACAAAGAGGTGATCATTTTCTCCTTTGTAGCTTTATACGCTGTACAGGCAATTGAGGCTTATGTGGATGCGCGTCTGATGTATTTTGATGTTGGAGATGATCTGGCCATCAGGTTCTCACCTACATTGATCAATAATGGGACTATGTACGGTTATAATCCCTACACTCCTGGATTAAAAGTAAGTTTCAGGTTTTGATTCAGGTAAAAAAAAGTACCTTGGCTTTTAATATATAAAAATTAAATAAGAAATGAAGATAGCCTTGCTTGGTTATGGAAAAATGGGCCAGATCATAGAGCGTTTCGCTTTAGAAAGAGGTCATGAAGTTGTCTTAAAAATAAATATAGATAACCTGGAAGAATTAACGACATCAAACTTGCGTAAAGCAGATATGGCCATCGATTTTAGCGCTCCGGATGCTGCTCTTGGTAATATTTATGCTTGCTTTGAAGCCAATCTTCCTGTAGTAGTGGGTACTACAGGTTGGTATGGGGAATTGCAGAAAGTAAAAGATGATTGTCTGAGCAGTAACAATACCTTGCTTTATGGATCAAACTTCAGTATTGGGGTGAACATCTTCTTTTATATCAATGAAATGCTGGCTAAGGTGATGAACAACTATCCAGCCTACGATGTACAGGTAGAAGAGATACACCATACGCAGAAACTCGATGCACCAAGCGGTACAGCGATGACGATTGCAGAAGGGATCATCGACCAGCTGGATGGGAAGAAAGAATGGGTAAATGAACTGGAGGGGACACCTTTCAATGATGTTCTGAAGAATGATCAATTACTAATCACCTCTCAGCGTATTGAGCATGTTCCGGGTACACATACCGTAATCTACAGTTCTGAAGTGGATGATATCGAATTAAAACATACTGCTCACAGTCGTGCAGGTTTTGCTTTAGGGGCAGTAGTTGCTGCTGAGTGGTTGAAAGATAAACAAGGCTTTTATAATATAGCCGACATATTTAATTTTAATAAATAATATATGAATTGGAAGTTCTGGCAAAAACGTAAGGATGCCGATCCAAAGAAAAAGAAATCAAAAGGCAGAGAATGGACAGATGCCATCATCTTTGCTGTGGTGGCTGCAACCATCATCAGGGTATTCTTTATAGAAGCTTATACCATCCCAACCGGATCAATGGAACGGTCTCTGCTGGTTGGTGACTTTTTATTTGTTAGCAAAGTCAATTATGGGGCAAGGATTCCCATGACACCAATTGCCTTTCCTTTTGCACACCATACGATGCCTATTACTGGTACAAAGGCCTATTGGGATGGTGTTCAGTGGAAATATCGCCGGTTACCCGGACTCACAGACATCAAAAGAAATGATGTGGTTGTATTTAACTTCCCTGAAGGAGATACAGTTGCTTTAGAGCAACAGGATCACAATTATTACGAAATGGTTAGGTCACTCGGCTGGCAGTCTGTACACAGCCAGTTTACCATTGTAAGCAGACCAGTGGACAAAAGAGAAAACTACATCAAACGTTGTATTGGTATTGCAGGCGATGTTGTGAGTATGAAAAATGGATTGGTTTCCATTAATGGTAAACCTGAGAAATTAAAACCGACCGGGCAGATTACCTATGCTGTTAAGTTCAAAACAGCTGACGTAAACTTCAGTATTTTTGAAGGAATGGGTTTTAACCTCCAGTCTGATATTACAGGCCTGGCGCAAAACACCTATGAGTTTACCGGTACGGAAACGATGATGGACCAGGTCCGTAAGCTCGACTTTGTAGAAAGTGTAAAAGAAAACACAGCTGTTGAAGGGGAGCAGTCTCTGGATGTTTTTCCGCACGATCCAAACCGCAAATGGAATGTGGACAACTTTGGCCCCATTACTATTCCTAAAAAAGGATGGACTGTTAAATTAGATAGTGCAACTATGCCTCTTTATGAAAGAAGCATAAGAATATATGAAGGTAACAAAGTAGAAAAAGTAGGAAAAGACTGGATGATCAATGGTCAGAAAGCTGATACCTATACCTTTAAAATGGACTACTACTGGATGATGGGAGACAACAGGCATAATTCTTTGGATTCCCGCTACTGGGGATTTGTACCGGAAGACCATGTGGTTGGTAAAGCCTTATTTATCTGGATGAGTTACGACACCAACGGATCGTTCTTCAGTAAGATCAGATGGAGCAGATTATTAAGGGGGATTCATTAGAATCCCTTTTTTATGTCTTATAGTTTTTCTACCTGAAGCTTTTCTGCCAGCGTATTCAGATCTTTTACGACTGCGTCAATGAGGGGAATTCCATGATGAGTTCTTTCCTGTTCCGCTGCATATTCTGGTTCTCCGGGAATGACTACTTTTTTTGTAGGGTCAATGGTGCCTGAACTTTTAAACCGTTCTATCCAATTGTCCAGGTGAGATTTGAATTCTGCTGCAGGACGGAAGCCATCCACACGCATTGCACCCAGAAAATGGCCAATGCCTTCTCCAACAGGGTCTGACGGTGGTTCCAGGAAGGCAACAAAAGGAGGCACCCATGGTCCATAATTAGCGCCAGACAGCACTGCAGATAGAATATCCACTGTAGCGCCCAATCCATAACCCTTGTGGCTTCCATGATCTTTATCGCTGCCTAGTGGAAGTAAAGATCCGCCGTCCTTTAACTGATGAGGATCAGTAGAGGGCTTTCCATTTTTGTCCTGTACCCATCCTTCAGGAACAGGCTGACCAGATCTTTGCGCTATCTCGAGCTTGCCATTTGCCGCGGCTGCGGTGGCCATATCTACAATTAATGGTGGATATTTTCCAGCAGGAAAGGCATAACACATAGGGTTGGTGCCCAATAAGCGTTCATTGGAAAAGGTAGGCGCCACTAGTGGACTGGCATTGGTCATACTAATACCAATCATATCTTTTTCTACGGCCATTAACGCATGATATCCTGCAATACCAAAATGGTTCGAATTTTTAACGGATACCCATCCGCTGCCAAATTTTTCAGCTTTTTCTATAGCCACGTTCATGGCAAAAGGTGCCACAACCAGACCTAATCCTCCGTCACCATCTACGGTTGCCGTGGTCGCTGTTTCATGAACGATCCTGATGTTTGGTTGTGTATTGATCCTTTTTTTCTCCCAGAGCCTTACATATCCGCTTAACCGGGCTACCCCATGTGAATCTATACCTCTAAGGTCTGATTTTAGTAAGACATCTGTGGCCAGTTCAGCATCTGTGCAGTTACATCCCATTTTTAGAAAAATACGTTCTGTAAAAGCACGGAGTTTTTGTTCGGTGAAAGTGTGAAAGGTCATAGGTAATCGTTAAGCAAAAAGAATAGTAAAACGGTGTTCCAGAGGTTTGAAACTCTCCAGTAGTGATTGTATAAAGTCATCGCCGTAGAGCACATACATCGGAGCAATGTTCAATACTCTTTCCTGCAATACACCAGAAGGGAATAACCTGTTTTTTAAACCATCAATCTGATTAAGCGAAGTAACATGCTTGCGCTTTTCAGCCCTGAGCATCTTTTTTTCCAGGTTATCGATCAGTTTGAGGGTTCGGATACGGGCGCCATCAGTAGATTGTGAAAGTGTTTTATCTATTTTATATGCATCCAGTTTAATATGGTCAAAAACGGCACTTATGGATCTGCGTTCGTCCTCCAAACTTAAAGCAAGATTATTTACGTGAATTTTGATCCATTCGTTTTTAAGTGTTTCATTGCTATGAAAAAGACTTTGGTAGGTAATGCCCAGAATATGCATTTTTCTCGCACTCTGTGCGTCAATCACCAGTGCCGAATTCCTGAGCATCAGTACAGGATAGGGGATGTGATAAAAATCGAAATTTGATTTGAGCTGCAACCAGTAAGTTATTTCTGCGCCACCACCTATATAAGCCAGGTTGGGAAGTATAATTTCCTGGTACATCGGCCGCATTACAACATTAGGGCTGAAACGTTCCGGAAATTCATCTATTTCCTTCTGAAGCGATTCTTTGGTAAAACCAATAGAAGTATTGTTTACTTTATACAAGCCATTTTCTTCTATAATCCTTTCGCGAAGCTGATCCTTCATGTAGAAGAAATTAATTTCTCTGGGATTGACCTGAGGTTTGTATCCTTCACCTTCGAGTGCGGCATTAGCAGTGCTGATCTGCTTAAAGCTATTTTGTTCTGTGATGTCTCTGTAAACAACCGGAGCAAATTCCTTTTTCAGCAAATGCTCATCGGCATCTATACAGATTAAACCTTCTTCACCAAAAATACCGTTAACCAGCTCCCTGGTTGCTGCGGCAAGTGTACTGTGACCAGCATAAGCTTGTTCAACAAGGTCGGCCAGCTTTTTACCATTCTCACTGATGCCTAAATAGCCTTTGTAAGCCAGAAGAACCTCAGCCATATCTTTTGTACCCAATCTGCCTGTTGCACCTGCGGCTTTCTTGGTCCAGGTCAGTAGCTTGTCTTCTACCTTCACATGATTGATTTCTTCGAAATCGTGGTCTTCGGTAGCCATCCAGTATACCGGAACAAAATTATAGTCCGGGTAGGTCTGTTTCAATTCCCTGGCCAGGTTAATGGCCGTTATAATCTTATAGATAAAATATAGGGGGCCAGTAAAGATATTCAGCTGATGCCCGGTGGTAATGGTAAAAGTTTTCCGGTCTGCAAGAAGTTCAATATGCTGTTTAACCAGGTCACTTTGGGCGATGCCTTCATATTGGCGCTGTAATACCTGTCTCTTATACACATCTAAAAGAGGGGGGGGGGGGGGGGGGGGGGGGGGGGGGGGGGGGGGGGGGGGGGGGGGGG
>NZ_JAELTV010000268.1 GCF_016429005.1 Pedobacter sp. ASV19 | reverse complement strand
CCCCCCCCCCCCCCCCCCCCCCCCCCCCCCCCCCCCCCCCCCCCCCCCCCCCCCCCCCCCCCCCCCCCCCCCCCCCCCCCCCCCCCCCCCCCCCCCCCCCCCCCCCTTTTTAACCATCCGGCCCCCACCGAGATCTACACCGGCTAACGTTCGTCGGCAGCGTCAGATGTGTATAAGAGACAGGAAGAAAACAGGTTTTATTATGCGATACATGCAGCGAAGATAGGAACGTTTTTACCGATCACAAAGCCATTCAGTTAACTTTTTAAAGAATCTGCCAATAAAAAGCTATAAATAAGCGTATTCTTACCTCCTCACAACAAATTAATGCAGGTAAAAATCGTATTTTTGCAGCCACATGATTTCGATAAACGACTTAACATTCCTTATAGGCTCCAGAGCTTTATATGATGAAGCAAACTGGCATATTAAACCCGGTGACAGAGTTGGCTTAATTGGCGCCAACGGAACCGGAAAATCTACCCTTTTAAAAATAATTGTTGGAGAATACGCACCCTCATCAGGTTCGATTTCCATGTCTAAAGATCTTAAAATAGGTTACCTGAACCAGGATCTTCTTTCTTACGATTCCCACCATAGCATTCTGCATGTGGCGATGGAAGCGTTTGAACGCCAAAACCAGCTTCATGATGAAATTGAAGCGCTGCTCAAAAAAATTGAAACAGACTATTCTGAGGAAGTCTTAAATAAATTAAGCGATAAACAACAGGAATTTGAAGCACTGGACGGTTACAATATCGAATACAGGGCCAATGAAATCCTTGCCGGTCTTGGATTCAGTACTGAAGATCAGCACAGACCACTGAATACTTTCTCCGGAGGATGGAGAATGCGTGTAATGCTGGCCAAGATCCTCTTACAGACCCCAGACATCCTCTTGCTGGATGAGCCAACCAACCACATGGACTTACCCTCCATCAAATGGTTGGAAACCTATTTAATGAGTTTTGAAGGTGCTATTGTGATCGTGTCTCACGATAGATATTTCCTGGATAAAGTGGTCAACCGTACGGTAGAATCCCGCAAAGGAAAACTTACAGCCTACGCCGGAAACTATTCTTTCTACCTGGAAGAAAAAGCACTGCGGGGGGAAATCCAAAAAGGAGAATATAAAAACCAGCAGGCTAAAATCAAACAGGAAGAACGCCTGATCGAACGTTTTAGGGCCAAAGCCAGTAAAGCGAAAATGGCCCAGTCCCGCATGAAGGCCCTGGACAAAATGGAGCGTGTAGAAGATGTAGATGATGATAACCCAACAGTTAACTTCAGCTTCAAATTTACCAAACCTTCAGGCCGACACGTTATTAGAATTGAAGAAGCTAACAAAAGCTATCCGAATGTACATATATTGGAAAATGCGGAAGGCGTAATCGAAAAAGGAGATAAAATTGCACTTATCGGAGCAAACGGTAAAGGTAAATCAACCTTGTTAAGGATTATCGCCGGCGCAGAAGGCTTTGACGGTAAATGTGAAACTGGCCACAATGTAACCACCACCTTCTTTGCCCAGCACCAATTGGAGTCCCTGCACCTGGACAATACCATTCTGGAAGAACTGCAGGCCTTTGCCCCTAAACACACCGATACGGAACTCCGCTCTATTCTAGGTTGTTTCCTGTTTACGGGCGATGATGTATTTAAGAAGATCCGGGTATTATCCGGAGGAGAAAAATCAAGGGTCGCTTTAGCAAAGTCACTGACAACAGATTCCAATTTCCTGATCCTGGATGAGCCAACCAACCACCTGGACATCCAGTCTGTTAACATTCTGATCCAGGCATTGAAACAATATGAAGGTACTTTCATTGCCGTTTCTCACGACAGGTACTTCCTGGATAATGTAGCCAACAAAATATGGTTCATCGAAGACAGGGACATTAAAGAATATCCTGGAACCTACGCAGAATACGAAGAATGGAATGCCAAAAGACCACCTGCGGCGGCTACAAGTATCCCTTATAAACAAGAGAAAGAAGCCAAACCAAAAGTTGAGGAAAAGAAACCAGCAACACCAAATACACAACAGCAACTAAAGAAACTGAATGATCAGCTTCAAAAAGCAGAAACTGAAATTGCTGAACTGGAAAAAAATGTGAAGAACATTGAAGAAGAACTGGCCAGCGACCAGGTTTACGGAGACCCGGTTAAGTTAGCTGCAGCCAATAAAAAATATCTGGATGCCAAGCACCTGCTCGACACTGCACAAAATACATGGGAAGACCTGGCATCTGAAATTATGGAAATGGAAGGCAAATGATAAAAACAGGCAGATTGTTCTTTTTTTTAATGATCAGTGTCCAGCTGGCTCTCGCGCAGCAGACACTTGTCTATGATAACAAGGTTTATCTACCTCAAATTAAAACCATACAGTGTTATAATAAACAAAAAGAACAATCCGCCCCTGTTATCGGCCTGAAATCGGGAGAGCAGCTTCTTTTCTCTTTTGATGATCTCAATGGAGGAAGTAAAAACTACTGGTATTCCGTTGAACATTGTACCTCAGACTGGAAATCATCCAGAATATCGACATTGGATTATGTAGAATCCTTTGCCGAAGACCGGATTATAGATTATAAATATTCCTTTGCAACACTGCAAAAATTCACCCATTACAGCCTTAATCTTCCAAATGACCAGATCAAATTAAAAACCTCTGGTAATTACCTGCTTAAGGTTTATGAGGATGGAGACCCGAAAAAACTGGTGGTTACACAAAGATTCTATGTAACGGATAACCGTGTAAATGCAGGAATCGAAATTACCCCCAGCCTGCAAACTCCAGAAAGGCCTTACAATCAAAAACTCAACCTGTCTATTTTCCATAAAGGACTAGCGGTACAAAACCCCTACACAGATATTAAGGCGGTTGTCATGCAAAATCTGGATCCAGAAACAGTCATCATCAATACCAAACCCTCTTTTGTCAAACCAGATAATTTGATATACAACGATGTGACCACCAATGATTTTAAAGGTGGAAACGAATTCAGAAAATTTGACCTCAGAAGCTTAAGGTATCCCGGAGATCATGTACAACAGATCTTTAAAGACAGCACCTACAATGCAGTTTTGTTCCCTGACATTGTAGCCACCACCCAAAAATACACCAGTCAGTTTGACGAAAATGGTAACTTCTTTATCAGAAACCAGGACGGAAGAGATGACAATACAGAAAGTGATTATGTACAGGTGCTGTTCACTTTAAATACACAAGCCCCAGGTCCTAAAGGTGATGTATATGTTGTTGGAAGGTTCAATAACTATAATCTTACAGAAGAAAATAAACTAAGCTATGATCCTGGAAAAAAAAGATATAATGGACATATTCTTGTAAAACAAGGTTTATACGACTTCAAATACATCTGGAAAGACCAGGAAACCGGTAAAATAAACAACACTGTTTTTGAAGGTTCTTTCTTTGAAACAGAAAACACCTATCAGGTATTTGTCTATTACCGCAGACCCGGCAGCCGCTGGGATGAACTGGTTGGCTACACCAATATCGATTCCGTGAAGCGCTAACCTTCTTTGGGTATCCAGACAGAAATGTTTCCTGCTACACAGGCGAACATCGCCCACCCTTCTTCATTGACCACCACCTCATCGGCAATACGTCCCAATGCATCTATAAATACCTGGCCCGCATGCCTGGCACCAATTTCCATATCTTTAAACCCCTCGTTGCTGTTGCTCATCACTACTGCAAAACCTGAACCGGGTATTTCATCTGTCCCTTCCCTGGTCCAGCCAATACAACTTGGATAATCAAAATAATCCCGCTGCAGACCAAAAGCCCGCTCTTTCCTGATCTGACAAAGTACAGGTAACTCTTCAAGGGCAACAAGCTCCACCTCCACATCTTCTCCCTCTTCATTCTTGTCTGTATACTTACATCCATACAGATCAGGATAAAATAAACAGGGAATTCCCTGTTCACGCAACAGGATCAGCGCATAAGCCATGGGCCTGAACCAAAAATCCACATAAGATTCCAGTGCCTGAAGCGGCTGCGAGTCATGGTTATCCACAAAAGTGACAGATAATTCCGGGTGATATGCCACTAATGTCCCCTCGAAGATTTTACTGAGGTCATAATCTTCACCCTCCTTACCGGCCAGGTACAGGTTATGGTGCAAAATGGAATCAAACAACTGCATCCTTCCATCAGTACGCTGCAAGTAAGCATCAAGTTCCTCTACCCCCTCTATAATCCAGTTTTCCGCTACAACAAAGAATTCCCTTTCAAAGGTACTTTTCATATGGTCCAGCCATTCGTTCAAAAAATCAGCGGATATGTGTTTTACTGCATCCAATCTGAAGCCATCCATGCCACAGCTCTTGTAATACCATTCTCCCCAGCGCTTCAATTCCTCCCTCACCGCAGGATTTCTGAATTCTATATCATTGAACATCAGGTAATCATAATTACCATATTCTGCAGAAGGCACATCTTCCCAGCCTTCACCATATTCATTTTGAATAGAAAAAATACCGTCTTCCGGTGGGTTCTCTGAACGGTCAATACCACTAAAACATTGATGGTCCCAAACAAAATCAGAATACAGCCCCTTTCTCCCTGGAAAAGTAAATTTCGTCCAGGCCTGGATATCCATCACATCAGAAATAAACTCCAAACGGTTATCCGGATCCACCTTGCGTACTTTTATAGTCTCGAGCTCATCTGCACCTGCCTTATGGTTAAACACCATATCTGTTATCGTAGAAACCCCGGCATCTTTTAAGGCTTTAACCGCCTTAAGATAAGCTGCTTTAGTACCATATTTAGTGGGTATGCTGCCTTTCTGATCAAATTCACCAAGATCAAACAGATCATAACAATCGTAACCCACCGAATATCCACCTGATGTGGCTTTATAGGCGGGCGGTAACCAGGCACCGGTCACACCAAGCGCACTCAAATTTCCTGCTTCCTTAGCTGTTTTCTCCCAAAGTTGTTCATTTTCATTATAATACCAGTGAAAATACTGGATCAATAGTTGATTGGTCATACTGTAATTGTGGTGCTTTTTTGATGCTTATGCAATACCATAACATGAAGTTGCACAATTTGTTTATTTTTGCAGAGATTATGAGTATAAAAGTTAAGAACCCTAAGGATTCATTCACCATTATGAATGAACTGGTATTGCCAAACGATACCAATACATTAAACAATCTGATGGGGGGAAGATTACTTCACTGGATGGATATTGCTGCAGCCATATCTGCACAAAAGCATTGTAACCGGATCGTCGTGACCGCATCAGTAGACAATGTTTCTTTTAAACAGGCTATAAAACTTGGCGATGTGATTACGATAGAAGCGAAAGTGACCAGAGCTTTTAATACCTCTGTTGAAGTTCGACTGGACGTGTGGGCCGAAAACATTCCTTCAGGAAGCCGTGTAAAATCTAATGAAGCCTATTACACCTTTGTAGCAGTAGATCAAAGTGGGAGAACGATCCCGGTACCAGAACTTGTTCCGGAAACAACCGATGAAATTGAATTATTTGAAGGTGCTTTAAGGCGCAGACAGCTTCGTCTTATCCTCGGTGGAAAAATGAAAGCAAATGACGCCCTTGAACTCAAAGCCCTATTTTTTAAGGAATAACTAACAGCACTTAATTATGACCACGTATACAACACTTATCATTTTAAGCGGTCTGGTCATATTTTCATATCTGTTTGACCTGGTAGCAAGTAAAACAAAACTACCTTCAGTTCTTTTACTTCTCCTTTTAGGAATTGGTTTAAGACTGCTGGTAGACAAACTGAATGTCCATCCCTATAATTTTATGGGTATACTGCCAGCGCTGGGAACTGTGGGTTTGATTCTCATTGTATTTGAGGGCTCCCTGGAGCTTAAATATGACCGGCACAAAAACAAACTGATCAAAGGGGCCTTTCTCTCAGCCCTGATCATTCTCTTTGCCACAGTAAGCATCATTACCTTCATCATTTATCAGATCACTGGCAGGGAATTATACGTTTGTTTTACCAATGCCATTCCTTTTAGCGTTATCAGTTCTGCCATAGCCATTCCTTCGGCAGCGGCACTCACAGGCAAGGGCAAAGAATTCATTATCTATGAATCCTCTTTTTCAGATATCCTGGGGATTATCCTGTTTAACTTTGCCATTTCCAATCCAAACATCTCTATCTCTTCTTTTACAGGACTGGCAATTAATACAGATCTGATTATTATTTTTTAGGCGTTATCATGTATCTTATTGCTTTACCTGATGGGAAATCTATCTCATCATATCAAATTCTTACTGATCATTTCCATCCTGATCCTGGTTTATGCCATCGGGCTATCTTATCAACTATCTTCCCTGGTACTCATCTTGTCTTTTGGATTGTTCCTGAATAATGCCGATGCCATAGAACACGCCTGGTTTAGAGGGATATTTATTTATAAGAACCTGTCAAATGACCTGACACAACTCTACCAGCTCTCGGCAGAAAGCGCCTTCATTATCCGCACATTTTTCTTTGTGATCTTTGGGTTCACCATGAACATCTATGACCTGAACAATGTTGATATCATAGCCAACGGATTATTTATACTGGCTTCCATATTCGTGATCAGGTTTACTTATTTAAGGCTGTTCAGGAAAGAAAATAGCGGGGCAGAAACATTTATAGCACCAAGGGGTCTGATCAGTATACTACTTTATTTTAATCTGCCAGCATCTTTAAAAATGCCGCAGGTAGGGCCAGCATTCTTATTTATGGTTGTACTTGGTTCAAGTTTAATCATGAGTATAGGCCTTCTTACCTCCAGGAAAAAGGTAAAAGCTATTGAGGAATAACCTTCTAATTGTCTTTACTGTTCAGAGCAGCTCTAAGCTCCTCAGGTGCAGAAGCATTATGCTCCGGGTCCAACTGATAGGCCAGCGAACGATAAGTAAGGTCTGTCTCTTATACACATCT
>NZ_JAELTV010000267.1 GCF_016429005.1 Pedobacter sp. ASV19 | reverse complement strand
CCCCCCCCCCCCCCCCCCCCCCCCCCCCCCCCCCCCCCCCCCCCCCCCCCCCCCCCCCCCCCCCCCCCCCCCCCCCCCCCCCCCCCCCCCCCCCCCCCCCCCCCCCCCCCCCCCCCCCCCACCCACCTTTTTTACGTTCGTCGGCAGCGTCAGATGTGTATAAGAGACAGCCACTGTTCTGTGCATTTGCTTTAGAAGGATCAGGTGCAAATTTCATAGGTACAGCACCAATTTGTCCATCCGCCCTGGCATCTTTGTAGATTACATTTCCATTCGCATCTTTTCCGATGGGATATTTGCGCAACAGCACTTTAAGTCTTTTATCTGTCTGATCAAATTTATCATAAGTTTTCCAGGGCATTTTATATCCACCCCAGGCGGTCAGGTTGATCCCCGAAGGATCCTTGTAGTCTGCAGGCAACGAATGAGCAAGCCACATGTTAGTGTACTGATCTCCACCGGTCGGCGTACATACAATAGCCAAAATGATCTCCTTCGATGCACCTCCTTTATTGGCAATACTGAAATTATCTTCATAATTGTCCTGAAGCGCATATCCCTCGGTTTTGATCTTCATTCCAGCCTCTACCGCCTTTGCCCAGCTCTTCTCATGCATGTACAACTTCATCAAACCAGTTAACGCTGCTGCTTTAGAGAAACGTCCATAGTCGCCGCCAGTAAATTGGTCAGGCAATACTGCAATCGCATCCAGGTAATCCTTTTCAATCTGTGCCACCGTAACCGAACTTTCTGGCCTTGGTACAGCCGGCGTATTTGGATCTGCTGCAATTTTCGCATCGGTCACAATATTCACCGGCCCATAGTTGAAATAGAGCAGTTGCGCATAATGCGCACGCAAAGCCTTCAGCTCACCAATATAACGTTTCTTTAAATTATCATCCATGGTAATGCCTTGTATTTGGTCAAGGCTAATCGCAATTCTGGAAATGTAAGGAAGATAGTTTTTATAGTTATGGGTAACCCAATCAAAATCAGGGTTATAATTCAGGCTATTCAGTTTTACCCAATCCCCCCCCCAGGCACAAACACCTTCATCAGTAGTCATCATCGCTTGTGTTCTCCAGGCATAAGTACCGGCTGTCCAGCCACCCTGCCAGTCTCTACCTCCTGCAAGCCCCGTATAGGCAACATTAGTTGCAGCCCCCGCACCTTCCGGTGTTTTAATTACAGAATTCAGATCTCCATAACTAACATAATCTAAATTCTTCTTACAAGAGCCTAAAAATAGTAAAGAACCTATTAAACAGACTGATAATAATGATTTAGACAATTTTGTATATATATGATTTTTCATGACGATATTATTTATTAAAATGAAGCATTGACACCAAACACATAACTTTTTACCATCGGATAAAAATTCGACGTATCCAGTTCCGGATCAAGTCCAGGATAATTGGTAATCGTAAAAGGATTCTGCATATCAAATGACACCCTTACTTTTGAGAAAATATGTTGCCTGCGCATCAGTTTTTCCGGTAAGGAATAACCAAGCGTGATATTTCTGCAGCGTAAGAAAGTTGCATTGACTAGCCAGTAATCTGAACCATCCTGGTAACCTCCATAACTGGCATCATATAATGAAGTCGGAAAATTGCCTCCTGTATTTTGAAAACTCCACCTGCTCACAGAAATGGGCATTGCATTAAAACCATAAGCATTGGTAGTTCTCTCATTTGCCCGTCCATCCAGGTAAGGTGACCATTTTTTCTGTTTAAGTCCCGACATAAAAATATTCAGGTCAAAATTCTTATAACTAAACTTGTTGCCTATCCCAAAATTAAACTGAGGATCTTTGTTACCAATATACATTTGATCTGCCGCGGTGATCTTTCCATCAGGGCCAGTTAGATTACCTGCCGCATCATAACCATGGATATCTTTAAGAATCACGCCCCCCGGAAGCATTCCCGGCATCTGACTTGGTGCAGTTCCATACTGACCAGTAAACAGGCCGGCAGATTGATAACCAACAAAAGGATTAAATAAAGCACCGCTGCCAGATGGAACCTCATATTTTTCCAGTACCGACAAAGCCTGAGGAGACCTTTGTACCCAATAATTCAGGTAGTGAGAAAAGGTTAGATTTGTAGACCAGGCGAAACCATCTCCAGATTCAGAAATGATATTCTTGGTTTGCAAGGATATATCATAACCTCTCGACCGGGTTTTACCCGCATTGGTATATACACCATCAATAATAAATCCAGCAGGATATTTCACATAAGCAATCAGGTCACGAATGGTTTTGCTATAATAATCAAATGATCCTGTAACCCTGTCATTAAATAAACCATAGTCAAGGCCAATATTAATCTCAGCAGCAGTTTCCCAGGTCAGGTTAGGATTTGCAGCTCCGGTCAAAGAAACACCTGAATTTATGCTGCCAGATCCAAAATAAGGACTTAAAACTGTCCCGTACTGCGCAAAAGCGGCCCCAGCAAAGGAACTATTTCCCGTTTCACCATAACCTGCACGTAACTTCAGGAAAGAGACTTGTTTGATAGACTTTAAAAAAGCTTCATCAGACAATACCCATCCTGCAGATACAGATGGAAAATATCCCCATTTCTTATTTTCTGCAAAACGAGAAGCACCATCTCTGCGTATCGATGCCTGTAAGGTGATGTTACCGTTATAGGTATAAATAGCCCTTGCAAAATAAGATGCCCAGGTAGATTGTGCTTTAGCGGATCCTACAGTAGGTTTGGCTTGTCCAGCGTTCAGGTCATAGTACATCGTCGCATCAGAAAGAAAATTTTGGTTTGCTGCACTAAGATTTTCAGCGTCTGTTTGCTGATAAGTATAACCCGCCACTGCATTCAGGTTATGTTTTTCTGATATACTTTTGTTATAAGAAAGCGTGTACTCAAATAACTTAGACTGCGAATCAGATTCTGTGATACTTGCTGCTCCATTCGTCTGGAAACCATATAAAAAAGGTCTCGGAAAATAAGTTGATCTTTTCGCGTTAGACTGGTCTAAGCTAAAGCTTCCCTTCGCCTTTAATCCTTCTACAATCGTCCACTCGCCATACGCGCTGGTTAATAAGCGTGTAGATTTTGTTTTATCGGTAACAGTTCCATAAGATAAAGGATTGGGAATATTCGGATAATAGGGACTTAACGGGTAACTACCGTCCGCACCCCTCAAAGGTACAGAAGGTGCCCAGTAAGTGGCAGCCGTAACAATTCCACCATTCTCATTTGCTCCGCCAGTTACAGTATTGTCTGCATCTGAATTGGAAGCAATAATATTTGCTCCAACCTTAATTTTATCAGAAACCACCTGATCTATATTTAAGCGGCCATTATATCTTTTATAACCGGTGCCAATCAGCACACCTTTCTGGTCAAAATAATTCCCAGATGCAAAATACGAGGTCTTGCTATTTCCACCTGAAAGAGACAGGTTGTGCTGTTGCGTATAGCCGGTTCTTACAATGGCATCCATAGCAGATGGGTTATTATTGGACGCCCCATCAATCTGAGCCTGCGAAAAAACAGGCGTATATGGAGCTACAGTACCCGCCTGAACAGATCCATAGTAAGGAGCAATTTTATTATCCCTGTACCACATCTCCTGCTTAAGTAAGTTGCGCTGCATCATGTAATCCTGTTCACCAAAAACCGGATACATTTTATCCACACTCTGTATGCCATAAGATCCGGTATATTCAATCTTCGCTTTACCGTCCACACCTCTTTTCGTAGTAATCAAAACCACACCAGCCCCCGCCCGGGCGCCATAAATGGAGGCCGCACTCGCATCCTTTAAAAACTGGATAGACTCAATATCATTTGGATTGATAAAATTTAATGGTGATTTATCTACCCCACCAGCGGCATAATGATTTGTACCAATACTTCCACCAATACTGGGCTGTTCTGCCGCATCATTAACAGGAACACCATCCACAACATACAAAACACCAGCATTGGCAAAAGACGGATTACTCCTGATTTTCACAGTAACACCCGCACCTGGCTGGCCTGTAGGCTGTACCACTTCAACCCCGGCAGCCTTTCCCTGCAAAGTTTGCTGGAAACTAGAAGCCACACTGGTATTCAAATCCTTTCCTTTAACCTGTACCACAGCACCGGTCAGGTTTTTCTGTTTTACAGCACCATAACCAATCACAACAACCTCTCCCAGAGCATTGTTAACCTGTTTAAGTGTAATGTTTAAAGAGGTCTCATCCGTGTAGGTAACTTCTTTGGTTTCAAAGCCCACATAACTGATCAGCAATACATCTCCTTTAACCAGCGTAAGCTGGAACTTTCCGTTGATATCTGTTACCGCACCTTTTGAACTGTTCTTCACCTTAACACTTGCACCAGGTACAGGAATACCATTTTCATCAACAATACGACCTACGATATCTTTTGTTGTAAATACGGCAACAATCCGGTCCAGGAAAGATTTCTCTCTTACCTTTATCACCACCACCCTATCTTTAAGCTCATAGTTCAGAGGTTGCTCAGCAAAGAGCGCATCCAGAGTTTCCTGCATAGAAGCATTTTTCAGTTCTATATTAACAGGTTTGGCACCTTTTAAATTGTCTTTTACATAGAAGAAATCATAGCCACTCCGCTCCCGGATCTTCTCTATGACCTTTTTAAGGGAAGCATTTTTTTCAGAAAGTGTTATTTTCTGTGCACGCCCGGCAGCACTCACCTGCATGAGGGCCGCAAATAATAAAAATGTGGTGATTCGCATAACGAACATGATTTTCGACAGCATGCCCTGTCCAGGCCCTGCCGTCTTGTGAAAAGCATTTAAATTCATACTTTTGTTCTGTTTGGGTTATTACTAGATTCTGTTAGTTTTTATCAGGATGAAAATCCCGGTAAGGGTGACCCGAACATTTAGCGTGGAAGTGGTACGAACACTTTCACGTTTTGTTTTTTAGGCCCCTCTCTGTTTGGTTATGAATACCGTCGTAGTAGTTCTTTCTTCATGTTCATTGGATTTAAAGGTTAAATTATTTGGTTAAATATTTTTATAACAGCACTTTAAGCTAGGCCTTGCTCACATAAATCTTTTTGCCCTCTATTCTAAATTTCACCAGGCCGGTACTTTGCATAATCTCAAGAACTTTCGATACACTCTGGAATCGGGACATGGTGCCTTCCATTGCATCCAGAGGTATACTTCCTTCATACACCACCTCCACATTATACCAACGGGCAACCTTACGCATAATCTCATATACATTCTCGTCATTGAACTCAAAATAGCCTTTCTTCCAGGCTATAGCTTCGTCCAGATCTACTTTTGCTATTTTAATAGCACCAGTTTTATCCAGGGCAGATTGTTCCCCAGGTTTTAAGATACTGCCCGAATTCACTTTTACAGATCCCTCTAGCAGGGTCGTTTTAACAAAAGGTTCATCGGCATAAGTGTTGATGTTAAAATGTGTGCCCAGTACCTCAACATTCTGCCTGTCTGAATGTACAATGAAAGGCTTATGTTTGTCTTTAGAAACCTCAAAATAAGCCTCGCCATTGAGCTCGACATTTCTCTGCGAAAGACCAGCAAAGCTCAAAGGAAATCTCAAAGTAGTGGCCGCATTAAGCCATACTTTTGTCCCATCAGGCAGTTCAATCTGATATTGTTCTCCATTAACAGTCGAAAGCGTATTGTAAGCCGCATTCCCAGTAGCCTTTGCACTGTTCACATGATAAACTACCCCTCCATTTGCTGTTTTAGTGATGCTTACTCCAGATTGATTGACCAGTTCACCTGTAGAGGCATCCTGTAATACAATTTTCCTTCCGTTCGATAAAGTCAAAGTAGCGGTGTGCTTACCTGGAGCGATATCATTGGTATAAACAATCTCCGTTTTCTTTGCAGGATTTTGCAAATAATAAGATAAGCCCACACCAACAATCAATATAATAGAAGCTGCCGCCGCTACACGTGGCCATAATTTAACACGTCCTTTAGGCGCAATGTCCAAACGCGACTGCAGTTTTTCATCTGCCTTTTTAAAATCTGGCGCAGCAAGATCGTCATCATTTGCCTGCAAAGACGCATTAAGATACCAACTTTCTACAATAGCCTTTTCTTCCGGACTACAATTTCCATTTGAGTACTTTTCCAGTAAACTTTTAGCCTCTTTGCTTTCCATAAATCCGATTGTATTATAATCCTGTTTATGTGTAAGACGAACAACCGGAACGAAAGTGGTAGATTTAAAAAAAGAAAATGTACAATCCGCCCAATTTTATTTTCAAAATTTTTATAGCATTGGAAATCTGCTTTTTAACCGTACCCTCCGAAATCAAGGTCACATCTGCAATCTGTTTATAAGAAAGGTTTTCTTTTCTGCTCAGTTCAAATATCTGCCGCATTTTTCTTGGCAGCTGAGAAATTTCACTTTCAATACGATGGGCCAGTTCATGTTCCCGGACAGTATTATCGGTAATAAATTCTCCTTTGTCTATAAAGCTTTGCAAAGATGCCAGATAATTTATTTTGAGTTTATTCCTGTTAACCAGATCAATAACTTTATTGCGAGTTGCGGCGTATAGATAAGAGGATAAAGAACCAGTAAAAGAAAGCTCTGCGCATTTAGACCATAAAGAGGCAAATATCTCCTGAACAATATCAGTCGCTTCATCATCATCTCTGAGCATCCTTCTGGCATGGCGGAACATTAAAGCCCAATATCTGTGGTAGATTTCTGTGTACGCAACATGGTCTCCTGACTTCAATAAGCCAGTCAATTCGTTATCGGTCAGACCACTATACTTTCTCATAATATTAGATCTGTCTCTTATACACATCTAAAATTGGGGGGGGGGGGGGGGGGGGGGGGGGGGGGGGGGGGGGGGGGGGGGGGGGGGGGGGGGGGGGGGGGGGGGGGGGGGGGGGGGGGGGGGGGGGGGGGGGGGGGGGGGGGGGGGGGGGGGGGGGGG
>NZ_JAELTV010000266.1 GCF_016429005.1 Pedobacter sp. ASV19 | reverse complement strand
CCCCCCCCCCCCCCCCCCCCCCCCCCCCCCCCCCCCCCCCCCCCCCCCCCCCCCCCCCCCCCCCCCCCCCCCCCCCCCCCCCCCCCCCCCCCCCCCCCCCCCCCCCCCCCCCCCCCCCACCCTTTTTTTACGTTCGTCGGCAGCGTCAGATGTGTATAAGAGACAGGGTCATGAACTGGTCAATACACAGCTTTGCAAAGTGATGGAAGAAGAACTGGAAAATACAATGAGCTTGAATTATGATCAAAGATAAACCACTGAAGATCGTGCATTACCTTGGAATAATGGTGGAAAAGTATATGTTAAGGCACTTTTCTAAACTCATGATTGTAGGTGAGGTAAAGACACAAGCCGATAAAGCGGCTCTGGTATTGCTTAACCATTTCAGTTTCAATGATGGTTTTGTACTGCACCGTCTAAACAGAACGATATTCAGAAAGCAGTTTAAAACCATGTCTGTGGAGGCCCAGCTCAGGGCATTTCCTTTATTGAGGTATATAGGCTGTTTTTCTGTCAATAAAAAATCAAGAGATGTCATAGAATCTCTGAATTATGCTGCCGAATTGTTAAATGATCCGGCCAATATGCTTTGTATATTTCCACAAGGGGAAGTTTATTCGCAACATTTGCCTAAAATTCATTTTGAGAAAGGGCTCTCGCAAATTCTTAAAAAGACAAAACAACCTATAGAGGTAATTATGGGGGTAATGCTGGTAGATTATCTTGATAGCTTTAAGCCGATAATGCGGGTATACCTTAAAACGTATGATGGGGAAAGGGATATGACAGAGATGGAAAAAGCATATAATGAGTTTTATATTACCTGCAAATATCAGCAAGGTCAACTGCACCATCCTCCCGAGAGCGTATTTACAGCATAAAAAAAGCAGGCTAATTAGCCTGCTTTTTTTATATCATCGTATTTTAAACATTTTCTTTCTCTTTGGCGTTCAGAAAGACAAACTTATTATCAAACATATCCAGTTTGATCTTGCTGTCTTTATCTATTTTTCCAGCGAGGATTTCTTTAGACAATTCATTTAAAATTCTTTTCTGGATCACCCGTTTTAATGGTCTTGCACCAAATTGCGGATCATAACCCAGTTCTGCCAGCCAATCCAGTGCTTCAACTGAGGCTTCTATTTCGATGCCCATTTCAGCAAGCGTCTGCTGTACATGTTTGAACTGAAGTTCCACAATATTTCTGATTTCGCTGCGGTTTAGCGGTGTAAACATGATCAGCTCATCGATCCGGTTCAAAAACTCAGGCCTGATGGTTTGTTTCAACAACTCAAACAGTTCATTTTTCGTTTTCGCAATCACCTCGTCCCGGTTGTCATCATCCAGATTTTTGAAATTTTCCTGGATCAGATGAGAACCAATATTGGAGGTCATGATGATGATGGTATTCTTAAAGTTCACCACCCGGCCTTTGTTGTCTGTTAAACGACCATCGTCCAATACCTGCAGCAGGATATTAAATACATCAGGGTGGGCTTTTTCAATCTCATCCAGAAGTACTACTGAATAAGGTTTACGACGTACTGCCTCAGTAAGCTGTCCACCTTCATCATATCCCACGTAGCCCGGAGGCGCACCAATCAGTCTGGATACCGCATGACGTTCCTGGTATTCACTCATATCGATGCGGGTCAATGCATTTTCGTCATTGAAAAGGAATTCTGCCAGTGCTTTTGCCAGCTCTGTTTTACCCACACCAGTTGTACCCAGGAAAATAAAGGAACCAATAGGTTTGCGTTTGTCCTGTAAACCTGCACGTGAACGTCTGATGGCATCAGAAATTGCTTCTATAGCCTCATCCTGTCCGGCAACACGTTTGTGCAATTCGTCTTCCAGGTGCAAAAGTTTTTCCCTTTCGCTCGAAACCAGTTTAGTTACAGGGATTCCAGTCCAACGGGCCACTACACCTGCAATATCATCTGCTGTAACTTCTTCTTTCAGCATGCGGCCTTCGGTCTGTTGACCCTCCAGTTCAGTTTTAAGTTTTTCGACTTTATCCTGAGCTTCCTTGATCTTACCGTAACGGATCTCCGCTACTTTTCCATAATCTCCGGCACGTTCGGCCTGTTCTGCTTCCAGTTTATAATTTTCAATTTGCTCCAGCTGGGTATTAATTCCATCGACCACATCCTTTTCGCCCTGCCATTTCGCTTTTAATTCATCGCGTTCAGCAGCCAGATTAGCAATTTCTTCGCCTAAAGCTTTTACTTTTTTATCGTCATTTTCCCGTTTGATCGCTTCTCTTTCAATTTCCAGCTGCATGATCTTCCGGTCAAGTTCATCTACATTTTCAGGAACGCTGTCCATTTCCAAACGCAGCTTAGAAGCAGCCTCATCCATTAAATCAATGGCTTTATCTGGTAAGAAACGGTCAGAGATATAGCGTTGAGACAATTCAACAGCTGCTATGATGGCCTCGTCTTTAATCCTTACCTTATGGTGTGTCTCGTAGCGTTCTTTCAAACCGCGGAGAATAGAGATGGCATCCTGTGTATCCGGTTCGTCTACCATTACTTTTTGGAAACGACGTTCCAATGCTTTATCCTTTTCCAGGTATTTTTGATACTCATCTAATGTAGTGGCACCAATCGCTCTTAATTCTCCTCTGGCCAGGGCAGGCTTCAGGATATTGGCCGCATCCATAGCGCCTTCTCCACCACCAGCACCCACCAGGGTATGGATCTCATCGATAAATAAAATGATGTCTCCGTCGCTTTGTGTTACCTCTTTAACTACAGCTTTCAAACGCTCTTCAAATTCACCTTTATATTTGGCGCCTGCAATTAAGGCCCCCATATCTAAAGAATAGACCGTTTTTGTCTTTAAATTCTCCGGAACATCACCTTTAATAATTCTGAAAGCAATTCCTTCTGCAATAGCTGTTTTACCCACGCCAGGCTCACCGATCAGGATCGGATTATTTTTTGTCCTTCTGGAAAGGATTTGAATCACTCTTCTGATTTCCTCGTCGCGGCCAATTACCGGGTCCAGTTTGCCCGATTCGGCATATTCATTTAAATTTCTGGCGTATTTATTTAGTGCATTATAAGTTGCCTCTGCGTTTTGATCGGTTACCCGGTTATCGCCACGTAAAGCAATCACTGCTTTTTTGAGATCTTTTTCATTTACCCCCTGGTCTTTTAACAGTTTAGACGTGTCGTCGTTAACTGCCAACAGCCCCAACAGTACATGCTCAACAGATACAAACTCGTCTTTAAACTCTTTTAAATACGACTGTGCTTTCTGCAGTGCAGAATTAGAACCAGAAGATAAATAGACATTGCTGCCACTTACCTTAGGGAATTTAGCAATCTGCGCATCCAGGTGTTGGTTAAGCAGGTTAATATTCACATTGAGTTTCTTGAGCACATAAGAAACCACATTTTCATCAACATTCAGCAAACCCTTAAGCAGGTGAGCTGTTTCAATAGCTTGTTGCTGATTGCCTTGGGCTATTTCGGAAGCCTGTTGAATTGCTTCCTGGGCTTTTATAGTAAAGTTGTTGAAGTTCATAGCAACTGATAAACAAACAAAATGCCATATTGTTGTTTGATATCAGATCGGAAATTTTGTCTGTAAATTTGTTTTTGTTATGACTAAATTGCTGATTTTTAGCATGTTGTACTGAAATAATGTCTTGTTTGATTGATGTGTCTGGCATTTTTCTCTTCACGGGCTTTCAAATCTTCTTAAATTTGTCCCCGTTGCAGCCACCACGGGCTGGCTAAAACAAATGGATTAATGAAGGAGTTTATACGTTTATATTTAGATGCTTACCGGGGTTTGTCTACACCTGCATGGATGCTGGCCCTGGTGATGCTCATTAACAGGAGTGGGGCAATGGTTATCCCTTTTCTTGGCGTATACATGATTAATCACCTTAGTTTTTCGCTGGAGGATACCGGTACTGTTCTGAGCTGTTTTGGCATCGGTGCCGTAGCCGGCTCCTTCCTGGGTGGATGGCTTACCGATAAGGCAGGCCACTTTAAAGTGCAATTGTTCAGTTTAATCTTTACGGTGCCTATGTTCTTTTTACTTCCTGAATTAAACACTGTACTTAAACTGGCTTTCGGCGTATTTGTATTAAGTATTATATCTGAAACTTTCCGACCTGCAAACTCGGTTTCCATCGCCTATTATTCTAAACCGGATAATGTGATCCGGTCTTTTTCGCTGAATAGAATGGCTATGAATCTTGGCTTTTCTATTGGACCTGCTTTAGGCGGATTTCTGGCAGCTGTATCTTATACTTTTCTGTTCTATGGCAATGCCGTTGCTGCATTTTTATCAGCCGTACTCTTTTTTGTTTACTTTAGAAAAAGAAGAGGGAATGAGAAAAAGGAACAACATAAAGAGGTGGTCGTTGAAGCGGAGAACGAAAAAAAATTATCCCCATACCGGGATCTTCCATTTATGCTGTTCAGTTTATTTTGCTGCATTTTCACCATTTGCTTTTTCCAGCTGCTCAGTACTTTGCCATTGTACTATAGAGAAGTCTATAAAATGACGGAAGCCGATATTGGCGTGATCCTGGCCTTTAGCGGGGTAGTGGTCTTTTCTCTGGAAATGTTGCTGGTTCATATCGCCGAAAAAAGGATGTCTTCCATGGCCATCATCGTCAATGGTACATTAATGTGTGCGCTTTCCTTTGTAATTCTAAACCTGGCCTCTGGTACCTGGGTATTGTATACTGCAATGTTTGTGCTTTGTTTGGCCGAAATATTGGCCATGCCATTTATGGCTACAGTTACTTTAAAACGATCCTCTGTGAAGACCAGGGGAGCCTATATGGGCATCAATGCTCTTTCTGTATCTGCCGCTCATGTATTCTCTCCTTTTATTGGAACCAGAATTGCAGCTGCATTTGGGTTTGAAACTTTATGGTGGGGTACAGGCGCTGTATTATTGTTTACTGCAATGGGATTTTACTGGGTGATGAAAAAAATGAAGGCCTGACAATCTTAATGATCAACAGGCCTGTTATTTTTTTAATTCGTACGTATTATCCTAAGATCTCAGCTAATTTTTCTGTCTGGTGATCAGCCAGTTTTTTCAATGGTCCTGAAGCCAGCATCTTCATCATCATGTTTAAATCAGCGGAAATGATATGTGTTGCAGTAGTACCACCATGGCCATTATCTGCTACCGTCCATTTTAACTCAACATCAAAAGGAGCTTTTTCTGAAGGAACAGCAATAAGTTCCTGATTGGGGACACGGCTGGAAATTTTAATGGCAAGTTTAGCCATATTTTGAATGGTAAAACTAGCTTCATCTTCTGTAGAAGACCAGTTGTAAATATTCTCCGGCATTAACTGCTGATGGTTGTTCAGGTCAGCTAAAAAAGAATACACTTTTTCTACAGGTAAATTGATCTCCGCAGAGCTTTCAATAACAGTCATTATATATTAGGTTAATTGTTCTAGTTCCTGTCCCCATCCTGAAGGATCGCGACGCCATTTGGTCAGCAGGTCCACATCATTCTGTCCAATAAAACTATGCTCAGCAGCATATTTAATTAAAGTATCATAATTAGACAAACTTGAATATCTGCATTTAGCTTCTTTAAAATTTTCATCTGCCTGGTCAAAGCCATAAGTAAAGATGGAAACCAGACCAGCAACAGACAGGCCTGCTTTTCTTAATGCATCAACAGCTTGCAGACTACTTTTTCCAGTAGAAATCAGATCTTCTACAACAACTACCCGTTGTCCTTCAACAATCTCTCCTTCAATTAAACTTCCCGTACCATGTTCTTTTGCCTTTGCCCTTACATAAGCGAAAGGCAGACCAAGTTCCTGGGCAACCAGCACACCTTGAGGGATGCCCGCAGTGGCCACGCCAGCGATCAGATCAACGGAGCCAAACTCCTCCTGGATCAGCTGTGTAAGCTTTTGTCTGATGTATGTTCTAACTGATGGATGCGAAAGCGTAATCCTATTATCGCAATAAATTGGAGATTTCCAACCCGATGCCCAAGTAAATGGATTAGCAGGTTGTAATTTTATTGCTTTAATTTGTAACAGAAATTCAGCTACCTTTAATTCAATATCACTTTTATTATACATGGCTCAAAAATACAGAATATATATTAACGATAACACCTTGTTTATCGCAGATGTTGCTCCAGAACAAAACGAAGATATTCAACAAATTGATACACAGTCTTTTGATTTTTTAACATTTTATAAAAAATTAGGCAAAGGTTCAAAGAATCAATACCTGCTGCTGAGCGATAATCCTAAAGCTGTTTTTCAAAATCTGAAAAGTAAATGTCAGCTGATTAAAGCGGCAGGCGGACTTGTAAGGAATTCTGCAGGTGATTATTTATTTATTTTCAGAAATAAAAAATGGGATTTGCCGAAAGGAAAGGTTGAAAAAAATGAAAAAATGAAGGCGGCTGCACTAAGGGAAGTAGAAGAGGAGTGCGGTGTCAAAATTCAGAGTAATAAAGAAAAACTATGTAAAACCTATCACGTCTATGAACTGGGTAGTAAAGTAGTGCTTAAGAAAACCAACTGGTACGCGATGACGGTTAAAGGCCAACCTAAGCTCATCCCCCAAAAAGAAGAAGGAATTACCAAAGCCGGCTGGTTTGGAAAACATGAACTTGATCCGATCTTTAAGAACACCTATCTGTTGATTTTTGATGTCCTTAAAGCAGGAAAGCTCATTTAATTACAGGTAAGGTATTGCCGCTTCCGGTACAAATTTATGCACATCACCATGGTTACGCAGAATATCGCGTACTATGGTGGAGCTTATAGCAGAATATTCGGGTTTGCTCAGGATAAAGATGGTCTCCATTTCGGGCATCATGGTTTGGTTGATCTGGGCAATGGCTCTTTCGTATTCAAAATCTGTCTCTTATACACATCTGACGCTGCCGACGAACGTTAGCCGGTGTAGGTGGGGGTGGTGGGGGGGTGGTTGGAGGGGGGGGGGGGGGGGGGGGGGGGGGGGGGGGGGGGGGGGGGGGGGGGGGGGGGGGGGGGGGGGGGGGGGGGGG
>NZ_JAELTV010000265.1 GCF_016429005.1 Pedobacter sp. ASV19 | reverse complement strand
AGATGTGTATAAGAGACAGCTTTGTGTATAGACGGTTATACACTCCTGGACGCTCCGATCTGTTTGCTGCAAAAAAAGGGGCAACTTTGGTGAGCTACCCCTCTTTCAACTCATTATGGTTTTATTTCATCAAGATCTTCAACAGGCTTTCTGTGCCAATAAGAAGCCAATATAGAGCCAGTTACATTCATCAATGGACCAAAAACTGCAGGTGCAAGCCCAACAGTCGCCATCTTTCCCATTTCCTTGGCTAGACCTGAGGCAAGCCCTCCATTCTGCATTCCAACCTCTATTGCAATAGTCCTGCAATCCCTTTCATTCATTTTGAATAACCTGCCAGACCAATAGCCCAAAGTATAGCCCAGTACGTTATGGATCAATACAAAAAACACCAGCATAAAACCAATATTTAACAGACTCTCCCTTCCCGCCGCGGTTATAATAACGATAATAAAGGTTATTCCCCCCATAGAGATCAATGGCATCAGCGCATCAAACCACTTGGTCCTTCCAGCAAAGAATTTATTAAAGATCAGACCAGCACCAATGGGTAGAATCACCATTTTCATAATGTCCCACATCATGTCCAGAACATGAATATCAATAAATGCACCTGCAAACAACTTCATCAATAGAGGTGTAAAAAATGGGGCGAGCATCGTCGAAACTGCCGTGATGGTAATAGAGAGGGCTAAATTGGCTTTGGCAAGGTAAGAAATTACATTAGAGGCCATTCCATTAGGAGAACAACCAATCAAAATTATACCTGCCGCAATTTCAGGGCTAAACCCACTTAAGTTAGCTAAAGTAAAACCCAGCAAGGGCATAATTAAAAAATGACTGCATACGCCAATAATCATACCTTTTGGCATTTTTACAACTCCAACAAAATCATGAAAACTCATAGAAGTACCCATTCCAAACATAATCAGCTGAATAAGCGGGGTAATCAGTATGGCAAATTTAAAACCATTGAGTTCTACAAAATATTGAGGATAACATAGTGCTGTGGTTACCGCAGCAAAGATTACCATTGTATAAGAATAACCCTTCAACATGGCAAAACGTCTGAATAATATAGCTAGGGCAAGAAAAATAAGGATAAAAACGTTCATACAAAATTTGGTTATAATGGACCTGGAATTTACCAGGTCCTTTTTTTCATAAATTCATCCAATTGAGCCCTTGTCAGTTTACCTTGTTCGGGGTGTTTCTCCAGCCATTTAAGGAAAGCTAATTTAATTTCATCTGTCCATTGGCTATCAATTTCCCCAGTACTGAAACGGCCGCTTTTCAATACTTCATGACTAAAAACATCACGCATGCCGATAAACTCTGCGGTTGCAATGACCTTTTCTGCTAAATGAGCCGGAATGAAAAGTACACCTTCTCTTTCAGAAAGGACCAGATCGCCAGGCAGTACAATCGCCAGGCCAATGCGAATGGGTGTATTTAATCCCATTAAGGTCATTTCTTCCAGGTAAGACGGATCAAAATCACGGACAAAGGCGTTGAAGCCTTTAATTTTGCTCAAGCCCTGCAGGTCTCTGGCGCTGCCATTGAAAATAACGCCATTGCCCGATTTGGCATAAATGGAATTGCCCAGGTTATCTCCTATTAAAGTTCCGCCCTTTATCTTGCCAAACCCATCTGCAACGTAGACGTCGCCCTTACTGAGAACTTCTATCGGCCAGGCATTTGTATTTCCTTTCCTTCCCTGCTTTGCGCCTCTTTCTTTGATGTTCTGCTCCACATCAGGGCGACTGGGCATAAATAAAGCTGTTACTGCCCTTCCTACGACAGGAACATCATCATGAACCAATTTCCAACCGCTTTCAAATTGATTATTGTAGCCCTCATTCCTCAATACTGTCCAGGCATCTTCAATACCAATATTCCTTGCCCGCTCCAGCAATTCGTCGGGTATTTTGGGCCGGCCATCTGCAAAACGTTCACCTTTCCAGTAGGAAGTATAAAAAATGAGGTCCTCTTTAGGGATAGTTTGTGCGTTTACCTTTGTTGAGTAACTACTTGCGCAAAGTAACACCGCGCTCCATACATATTTCAATTTCATCATTTACTATTTTTGGCTTGAGGTAAAGGATTGGCGATACCATTAAGATCATATACAACTTTTCCTGCTCTTAAGGTTAATTCACATTCCAGTTTCTTGTCTATTTTGATATTGTATCCCGTGTAATCAAACAAACCAAAATCGCCTTTTCTAATGTTCAGGATCGCGATATCAGCTTCGGAACCGGGAGATAGATTCCCAAGGTCTTCCCGCCTGATCTCCTTTGCAGGATTAGAGGTGCTGGCTTGGATGACGCTTCTCAAGTCCATACCAATGGCCATAAACTTAGACATCGTGGTCAGCATATCTTTCATTGCATTATTCATACTACCAACGTGAATATCTGTGCTGATGGAATTCGGAAAAAATCCTTCTTTAGCTGCAGGAATAGCTTGTGAAAATGTAAAACTGATCCCTCCGTAGCCTACATCAAATATAATCCCCCTTTTCCTTGCCTCCAGAACGAATGGTTTTACATGGCCGGTTTCCAGGTCTACAATATATTCCCGGCCATTTAATTGCCCAAAGCAATGTGTGTAGATATCACCAGGCCGAAGGTGTTTCATAAACAACTCTTCCAGAGGTAAAGGAGGTATACTGGCACCAAAATCGATCATCACCGGGAGGTCTCCAGCTTGCCTTCCAGCCTCTACAACACGGTCTGTTGGCGTCCAGTCATGCCCTTCATAGTGAGCAAGTTTAAAGCCTACAATAACATCCTTGTACCTACGGGCCATCAAAGCAGACATTTTAGGGTCCATATCATTTTGATTTTGCTCATATCCTCCACGCATACCTTCTCCAACAATATTTAAAAAGGCAAGGACACGGGTTTCAGAATGATCAATCGTCTGGGATTTGAACACCGGAAAATTCCGCCAGCCTGAACTTCCAGCATCTACTACTGTTGTAACCCCGTTTCTAAAGGTGAAACCGTCAGGTGCAACGGCCAGAAAACTATTCGCATATTGGTGATCAGGTTTGGTTCCTATAAAATTATGGGTATGGATATCAACTAAACCGGGCGTTACATATAGCCCACTTGCCTGTACCACCTGAACTGCCTGTCTAACATCTATATTTTTAGCCACCAGTGCTATTTTCTTGTCTTTAATAGCAACATCCATCACTTCATCCAGATTATTTTTAGGATCAATAACGTGCCCACCCTTAATCACAATGGTATAAAGTTGTGCATGCAGAGATAAAGACCAGAAGCTTATGATGGCTATGATCAAAAAGGTTTTTGTTTTCATTCTTAAGTTTTTAAATAGCTTTTTTAAGGATTTCTTTAATGCGGTCTGCAACAATATTGACCTGATCTGGTCGGAGTAAAACCACGCCTACAACCAGGAGGTTATCTTTGCTGTTCGCTACAATACTTGGCGAACCACTTTTCAATGCTGCGACAACTTCTTTTGGCGTAATCTTCACTTTTTGCTTGTCCCAATACACATTAAGATTTGGAAAGGCATTGGCCGGACCAGGATGCACATAGACTTCCGATTTTACCGTTGGTATAACTTGCAAACGGTTCCCAATCTGTTTTGCCCTCGCCAACCAGTCCTGCCACTCTTTTTCATGGTCTCGCTCTATGTAAGATTTCAATGCGGCGTACATACCAAACATCTCCTCCTTATTTACTTTCATAGGGCGGCCAATAGGTGCCTCGTTTGGGCTGTGGTTTAAACGTGCAGCATGAATAAGATCCTTACGGCCAAAGAGCAAGCCTGCACTTTGTGGCCCTCGGATCATCTTACCTCCCGAAAAAGTAACAAGGTCAAAGCCCATCTTCTGAAACTTGAACAGATTTTCTACTGGTGGCACATCGGCCGCTGCATCCAGAAAAGTCGGCACTCTATGTTCCTGAGCAACAGAAAGGAAATCTTCATGAGAAATACTACTTTCTTCTGCACCATTAAAGAACAATGCCATCACCGTATGTTGGTTCATGGCCTCTTTCATCTCTTGAACAGTATCTACTTCTATAATCTTAGCACCAGTAGTAGTTACAGCCTGATCAAAAAGATAACGGTGCTTTTTCTGCATGATCACCTCCGGACGAGGGCCAGGAAGATTAGGAAGTTGCCTGATCTTTTCTGCATCTGTTCCGGTAATGGCTGCTGCGGTGCCCAATACAATTGCACAAGCGGCCCCCGAGGTCACCATGGCAGCCTCGCATTTTAGCATCTCCGCTATCTTTGCCCCAACTTTGTCCTGTAGTTCATACATATTCGCGAAGTCATGTGCCGTCCCATTGATAGCTTCCAAAACCTCTGGCATCATTAAAGACCCGGATAAGAAAGTCATGGTTACAGAGGCATTGATGACAGGAGTTACACCAAGCTCTTTAAAAAAATCACGTTTCGTTTGCTGCGGGGACGCTACGGTTTCTATAAAAGAAACGGTGCTTCCGTGAAGTCCCCCCGCCACGGGGAGGACTATCAAACCTTTAAGGATGTCTCTGCGTTTCATATATAAGCGATACAATCCATTTCAACTAAAGAATCTCCTGGAACACCTCCCTTAGCTACAGCTACAGTTGTTCTTACTGGTGGCTTTTTTCCAAAACGCCCTTTATAGACTTCGTTCATTCCTTTGTAATCCGCAATGTCATTCAGATAAACATTGACTTTAAGTACTTTCTCCATTGAAGAGCCTGCCTTCTTCAATTCAGCTTCAAGTTCCTTTAATACAATTTCGGTATGTGCCTTAATTTCAAACGGTTCCACATGCGCACCTTTACCAGCGATAAAGATCATGTTGCCCAGCTTGGTAGAACCGGAAAACAAGGGTACATCATCGGAAGTTGTGATGGATTGTACTTCTTTCTCGTCCATGCCGGTGTTAGCTTTGGAGGTTAAACCAAAAATTGAAATGGCCGCTACTGAGGTTAATAATTTTTTTAAGATTGATCTTCTTTGTGTTTCCATGTTTTTATTGATTTAGATGAATGAATTAAGGACGGTCCCACCATACTCTGGTCAGGAAATCATCGGCACCCTGTCTTGCAATTGCCGTGTTATAATTTTCACTATTTAAATTCTGTTCCGTTGCCGGATACAACATTCGTCTGAATATTTTACCTCCCGTTGCATTTCCAACATAATTGTTGGGCATCAAGGCTGGAAATCCGGTACGGCGGTATGTAGAGAATACCTCTTGAGAATTAGGAAATACCCCCACCCAGAATTGAGTATAGATTTGTTCCATCTGACTGGCAAATGACCCTGCAGTATTTAGAGGATGGTATTTTATATAGGTTTGGATCTGATTAGCCGTAATCACACCAGCGCTGCCAAATAAAGCCCACTGCCGCATGGAAGCACTAATCCCGTTCTCATATAAAGCACTTGCAGAGCTACCGCTGATCCAGCCACGCAATGTGGCCTCGGCCATGAGAAATGAAGTCTCTGCATTCGTTAGAAGCAGATAAGGGCTTTCCAACAATAAAATGGTCTTTGGATTAGGTTCGGAATAGGTGCCAAAATCGGCTGGTTTAGCACTCAAACTAGACGACATCCCCTTTTGGATACTAGCTGTTGTATCTGCAACCTTCCCAACCCAAACTACAGAGATAGCAGCAAGGCGTGGGTCTTTGTTGTTTTTCAGGTAATTGATAAAAACGTCCTGGTATTTACCGCCCTCAGGATTTGTATTGCCATTTGCACCAATATAATCAGAGTTCAACATCCACAATGCAAGTGGATTTTTGTTGATGTCCTGGCCTTTGGAAATGTACCCGGTAACTTTGGCAATATCCTCATCTGCCGTAATCACACCACCGGCGATGGCAGTTTTCGCCCAAAGTTCTGCCTGTGCAAGATCTACTTTAGTCATACGCATGGCCAACCGGAGCATCAGGGAATAGGCAAATTTTTTCCACTTTAACACGTCTCCCTGGTAAATCAAATCTGCCGCACCAAAATTGCCTTTCGCCGGATTCAAACTTAAGGCAGACTGCTGTAATTCTTTAAGCATATCTGCATAGATATCTTTCTGAGCATCATAAGCTGGTTTATAGATAGCATCAGTGTAACCCAAACCTGCTTTTGAATAAGGAACATCGCCATAAAGGTCAGTAATTCGGCTAAAGCAATACACCCGCCAGATCCTTGCAGAGGCCAGAAGATTAACTTGTTCTGGTTTACCGGAGAGTGCATTGATTACTTGTCCTATGGCATTAATTTCCCTTGGATAGGCCGTATTGAAAACCAGCCAGGACTGCTGGCTCTGGCTCAGGATATATTTAGCTCCAAAACCAGCTACATCGTTAAAACTGGTGGTATACTGCATGGTTCCCTGCAAAAGATTAAGCAGCTCACTTGTACCATCTAGCTGGGATTTGGTAAAGACAAATGCAGGTGTAAGGTTAGGTGAAGCATTTGGATCAGTATTCATTTCTTCAAAGCCCTTATCGCAACCCTGTAAAGCAAAACAGGCCAGCAACAGTAACAGGACATAGTTGCTAAGGTATTTTTTCAAATTCATGGTATCCCTTTTTAAAAGTTTATAATTAAAATTTAACCAATAGATTTAACCCAAAACTTCTGGTCCTGGGCAGGCCCAGAGATTCAAAGCCCTGGCTTGACCCATTAGTGAAACTAGACTCCGGATCAAAATTGTCTGTCTGCTTATAAATGGTCAACAGGTTTCTCGCAACAAAAGATATAGAGGCTCCCTGAAGGTCAAACATCTTCAGAGCTTTTCCTGTAAAACTGTAACTGCTGTCTCTTATACACATCTGACGCTGCCGACGAACGTAAAAAAATTTTTTTTTGGTGGAGGAGAGGGGGGGGGGGGGGGGGGTGAGGGGGGGGGGGGGGGGGGGGGGTGTGTTGGGGGGGGGGGGGGGGGTGTGGTTGGGGGGGGGGGGGGGGGGGGGGGGGGGGGGGGGGG
>NZ_JAELTV010000264.1 GCF_016429005.1 Pedobacter sp. ASV19 | reverse complement strand
ACATTATGTAATGATCACTGTAAGGGTAAGTAACGAGAGTAGGAGAATTGCAGCAGCATATCAACAGTTAAACAAGGCAGCAATATCCAAGGCTGTTTCTATTGCAATAAATAAAACTCTATTAAAAGGGCGGACTGTTGCAAGAGTCGCTGTTAAAAAAGCTTATAACATACCACAGAATAAATTAGATGGAATTAATATTACCAGGTCCAAACCTTCCTTTTTACAAGGGACTATATACGCATCCACTAAGCCCCTACCTATGGACATATTTAGCCCTAAGTTTGATATATCATCAGGCGGTAAGGTAAGAGGGACACAGTCTATAAGTAAACGCGGAGTACTTTCAACGAAAAGATCCAAGAATAAAAAACAACAGTTAGGTGTTTCTATAGAAGTAAAAAAGGGCGAAAGGACAGTTGTGCCTTTCGCTTTTATGTTGCCTGGTATGAAACCACGCATTTTTGCGAGAGGTGAGTATAGGGACGGTGGTGGAAGCTATGGCTTTATACAGAGGCACAAGAGAAAAGAAAACAGTGCTGGTAATGATAGTGTAAAGCCGTTAGCTTCAGTAACTGTATTCGCAGCAGTCATCAATCCCAAGGTTAAAGTAAACATAGCTCGTATAGTTTACCAGGACTACGCAAGGAACCTTGCTACTGCACTTCAGCATCAGGTTAGTTTGATGTCAAATACCCCATAGCATTATAAACAAAGAAATATTGTACTAAAAGAAGGACAAAATGGAATTTTTTGGGTCCTCCCTGGAGCTTTACAATGCGACTACCCGGAGTCCCAAACTTTCACTACTGAATAGCTTTTTATAAGTCCGAAGATAAGTAGATAATATGGCAAAAAAAGAAATCGAATTCATGTCTAAAAACGCTTATGCAATTTACCTGGGCATAAGTGAAAAGGCAGTTAGAAATGCTGTGCTTGAGGGCAAGATAAAAAAGGGATATGACACTAATAAACAGAAGATTATAAAACATTTGGCGGATAAGGAATACGGTCATTTACATTCTGTAGTCAAACCTCGTCCCGGAGTTAGCAAAGACAAATTGTCAGTCCGAATGAGTGACCAAGATGAACAGAAAAAAAATGTAATGAACTCGGACAAGTCCGAACAAAAACAAAAGAGAATTCCTAGTCCGAAAATTACCTCTAAAAAGTCCGAAGAAAATGTAAGTGAAGACGAAGATGAGAAGCCCGTAGATTTAAATGATTATACATATGATCAGCTTATTGAGAAAATAAAAATCACGCCCGGCAAACTGCTGACTGAAAGCTGGGTATTGATCTGTTCGTAAAATAAAATCATACCAATTGTGGTTATTTCCAAGAACAATAGTCTCCACCATTTCACCTCGGTTCGATGGAAATACAATCTCACGCTTTGGCTGTCCATAGGATAGGTCTTCCAAAGTAAATTTTAATTCCTGCTGTTTAGTTTTTCTGGTCATTTTCAACAGCAAGTTTTTCCTTTGCGGATCATATAACACAGCCGCAGATAATTCGGGATCATTTACATCCCCCGTGTACCTCCTGTAAAAGCCATTTGTACTGTGTATTTTCAAATCATACTGCTGGTTTTTAAACATCTCCAATGGCCATTGATAGTGTAGCGTATCTCCCGCATCAGCCGTAAAGGCCCAATAACGCTCACCTCCATACACATTAAACCCAACTCCACTGGATGCTTTTCCAAAAAAGGTATTACCCGCAGTAAATGCAATTTCAAACTGTCCCTTAGTATGGTTCAGACTTCCATGCGCGTAGATTTCGTAAGGTATAACATTCGCTGGCTTAATCCCTTTTTCTTGTTGAGGAAGAAGTGTATTACCTTTTGGCGACTTCATAATTCCGGTAATCTCCTGGGCCGTTAATTTCTTATAATTATCCGGCAGTTTAGCAAATTTTGCTTTGTGGATACCTTCAATAAAAGGCGCTCTTTCTATGGGCTCCGGAAAAGCTATCTTTTCACCATGATATGGTCTGAACACAGAACTTAAATCACCGCACAAACTTCTTCTCCAGGAGGTAATATTATCCTCATGGATCTTCTTACCCGTTTTATGTGTTAAAAAGTGTTCCAAAAATTGAATCGAAGAGGTGTGGTCGAAGACCTGTGAATTCACATACCCTCCTCGCGTCCACGGGGAAACGACAAGCATCGGCACTCTGTAACCCAAACCAATCGGACTTTCTTTTTCACCGGACACATATTCTGCACTAACATCCAAAGATTTAGAGACCAGACCTGTGGCCGGATCTTTGGGATTTGGCGCCACAAAAGGTGGCATATGATCAAAATACCCATCATTTTCATCATAAGTTAAGATAAATATAGTCTTCTTCCAGATCTCCGGGTTTTTGGTCAGAATATCTATAGCTTCAGAAAGGTACCATGCGCCATACCATGGCGCACTTGGGTGGTCAGAAAAATTAGATGGAGCGACCAGCCAGGAAACCGTTGGTAACTTACCGCTGTCCACATCTGCTCTGAATTGATGGAGAACATCCCCTTTGGGAACGTTAGCTGTCCGTTGGGTACCACGGTCATCATAGGTAATCTTCTCCAGACTATGATAATCCGGATCTTTTCGATTTGTTACAAAAGCCCTGCGATGAATATCCTGTTCTTCGGGGCTTAATTTATCCAATGGATTCTGCTCCAGAAACTCCAGTTCTTTTTTTACCCAGTCCAATTTCTTCTGAAGCTTAGGATCTGGTTTTTCCTGAAGTTTTTGCTCCAGCTCCTTCTTACTTGTTTTTAAATACGTAATGTGTTCAGGATGCCTCTTTACATGATATTGCTTAAAAAATTCCAGTGGATTATCTGTAAAGTTCCCTAACCAGTCATCTTCTTCTCCTTTAAAACCTACACCAACACTCAGCTCGTTTTGATAAATCTTCCAGTCTACACCATGGCTACTCAATCGTTCTGGAAATGTATTCCAGGAAATCCTTTCAGACCCATCAATATTATCATTTGACAGATGCGGTTTAGAATCCGCGCGTTGTTGTTCTCTGATTTTCGCCGTCCAGAAGAAGCAGCGGTTTGGACTCGTCCCTGTTAAAGAAGAACAAAAGTTATGGTCACAAACCGTAAAAGCATCAGCCAGCGCATAATAGAAAGGCACGTCCAGTCTATTGTAATAGCCCATAGTTAATGGCATATCCGCATATTCTTTATTCCCTGAACGTTTTGCATCAAGCCAGCCATCATGCCAGCCTTTGTTCCTGGCATCTACCTGGTTATCCCAGGAATGCGGAAGCGAGCTCATCCAGGTGGCCTTTGTATCTTTAATGTCTAATCTAAAAGGCGCGTAGGTTTCACCCTTTTTATTACTTTGCAACCAAACCGGATAGTTATTCGCAAGCCGGATTGCTCTTGGATCGTTAAACCCACGAACACCCTTCAACGCACCAAATACATGATCAAAAGAGCGGTTTTCCTGCATCAGAAAAACCACATGTTCTGCATCCAGATAACTGCTTCCCACTTCGGGATCTATGGCCAACGCTCTTTGAATGGATGGCGGCAAAATACTCGAAAGACCTAATGCTCCTGTTAACAGCGATGCTTTCTTTATAAAATCTCTTCTGTTGTCCATAATTTTATGCAATAAATACCTAATTTTTTAGAATCCACATCGTCTGGTTCGTGTCGTCACTTCCACCATATTGGCTTTGAATAGCATCAGAAACATTTTTCGCGTTATAGTCCAGCTCATTGGAAGGGTATAACCAGCGCAATGGAAGTTTGGAGGATGGATTATTTAAGTTTGTAGATGTATTTAAAACAAATATTGGATAGCCCGTCCTTCTGTTCTCAAACCATGCCTGATATTTGCCTCCCTGTAAAAAATTAGCCAGGTACTTTTGAGTAATGATCTGGGCAATTTGTTGTTCCATCGTTCCGCTAAGTGCAACTGCAGGAGTCAACGGATAGGCACTAATATAGACAGCATCCATTTTCATATTGTGATTATAATCAGGAATGTCCGGTGTATTGGCTGCAATAAAGGTCATTGAACTCGAGATACCAGAAGCATAGTAGGTTTGGGCAGTCGTTCCGCTGATCCAGCCCCTTACAGTAGCTTCGGCTAAAATAAACTGCAGATCCCAGTAACTAAAAACACTTACCGGCTCAGCATTCACAAGCTGCACGTACCTGTAGTTGATATCAGCGTAGTCTTTACCCACCCGTTGGGTCTGTAAATTTGCAAATGCATTGGAAGGTTCTGCTCCTGGATATGCATTATAATCGGACTGTTGAAGGCCAGCTGCAAGCTTAACGGCTGAAGGCCGTGCATAATAAAACAGGCGTTTATCACTCATAGCTTTTAAAGGTCCCAGTAAAGTATTGGAGAGCATCGTATAATTCGATTTCACAAATGAATTGCCCGATCCTGCAGGCACATCTGACCAGGGGTAATTCTGACCGGCAGTGTTATTGTAAACCAAAGCAAAATTATCATTATAATCACGCATCAGCGGTCGGCCTGAAACAATATTCTTAAAGCGTTCAACCACCTTAAGGTCGGCGTCAGCTGTCTTTATATATAAATTCATTAATACATGCAACTCAAAACTATTCGTCAGCCTTCTCCATTTATCTACAGAACCACTATAGACCGGGTCCCCCTCAAAATTAGATCCTGCCGAGAATAGCTGATCTGCCTGATCCAGTTCATTTAAGATTCCTAAAAAAACCTTCTTTTGCGTATCATATTTTGGCTGGAGCATCTGGTCACTCGCACCCTTTACTGCTTCGGAATAAGGAATATCACCTACCTGCATGGTTGCAATAAAAAATTGCCATGCTCTGATGAAATGCCCTAAGGCCTGATATGATTTTTTAAGACCTTCACTTGTCGCATAATTCTCCATAGGGGGAATGTCCCTCAATATGGTTAACCTGTTAAAATCCGTACGGCCCAGTTTATTGTACTGGAAATTCTCCTGCCCTTCTCCCCAGGTAAGATATTTTCCCAAGAGAAAAGGCTGCATAAAAGATTTTTGCGTACTGATATCGGTTCTGGTCACATTTAAAATTAAAGAGGTGGCCAGTAAACCTGAAGTCACTTGTGTTGTTGTATTTGGATCCGTGTTGATGTCATCAAATTTCTTACAACCATTGATCAACAATACCAATACAGACAATATTAATATATATTTTAAAGATCTACTTTTCATAATTACATGCATTTAAAAACCAACTTTGATGTTAAAACCAAGCATACGCTGAGACGGTGAATTCAGGTTCTCTGTATCTATATCAGGATCTGAATATTTGAAATTGGTCCATAGGAACAAATTTTGGCCCGTAACAGAAACTGAAGCCTTTTTTACCCCAAGCTTACCTGCAAGCTTGGCCGGGAAGGAATAACCAAGGGAAACTTCACGAAGTTTAACGAATGACTCGCTTTGTATCCCCATGTCTCCACCTCTAAATGATTGTGCGAAATCCTGATAGCCTACCTGAACATCATTTTTGGCATATTTACGGGTATCACTGGTAATATTACCATATTTATCATAGGTAACTTCACCTGAAATGACCTTAACTCCATTACCCACATAGTTATTCAGGCCATTGACCACCTGATCATAACGATACTGATTATCTGAGTCAGGGTTTGTACCCGTATCCCACATTTTATCGTACATATAGTTGTACATTAAACCACCGATACGGCCATCAATATTGATCCCCAGGTTCCAGTTCTTATACCTGAAATTGTTGATAAAGCCGAAACTGAAATCCGGATCCCCATAACCATATTTTTTCTTATAATCACTCTCTATTGGAAATCCATTATTATAAATGACATTCCCATTTGGATCTGTAAGCCAGTAATATTGCGTATAAGTATCCATTCTCTGCCCTTTCTTTGCCCAAAGGTTATCTGGTGTATAGATTGGGTCAGTATCAACATAATAACGATGTTGTTTAGACCAATTGATGGTACTATGCCATTCAAAATCTGTTGTTTTAACAGGCGAGCCATCTACAGTAATTTCCAAGCCTCTTCTCTCATAGGTTTCCTTTGTATTCACAATCACCATATTAAAGCCTGTAGATGAAGGAAGGTAAGCGGTATTTCCGTTCTCATTTAAATCGGTTTGCCTGTTATAGTAATATTTGTTGAAATAAGCCACATCAAAATGCAATCGTTTCTGGAACAAGTAACCGGCAGCACCAACTTCCCAGGTCCGTGCTGAAGTAGGCAGAACACCATCGGCAACCAAATAAGATGGGTAATCCGCAGAATTCAAAGTATTCCAGGCGGATGTCTTTGTGGAATAGGGGCTATTAATATTATAAGGATCTGAAGCATATTTAAATACTGTCCAGGAGCCGCGCAATTTGAACATATCTATTACAGCGGGCATTTTTATCAGTTCAGAAAGTACTACACTGGAACCCAAAGAAGGATAGAAAAATGACCTGGATGTTTTTGGTTGTGCAGAGTTTCTGTCATTTCTACCTGTAAAATCAAAGAAAACAGCATCGTTCCAGCCTACAGAAGCCCTGCCATAAAGACTATTAATCTGCCTTGAGGATCCTCCCTGAGTTATAGTAGGCGGTTCAACCGAACCTTTTAAAGAGAAGAAACGTGGTGAGATCAGCCCCCCCTTTGTTGCCGCATTGAGACTTTCGTCTACGTAGTAATATAAAGTCCCCCCTGCTAAACCATCAAAAGACCACTTATTAACCTTTTTATTATAGGTTAAGATCAGGTCATCGTTGGTACTAAAACCCCAGGTATTATATAAACGGTATAAACCCTTCGCATCCCAGCCTCCGATATCTCCACCTCGTGTTGAAAATATATTTGCCGTTGGATTGGTCATCGTTTCTTTATTATTGTAGTTGTCATAGCCCAAACGCAACATTAAATTAAAGTCTTTATTAAACTTGTAATTTGCCGTAACATTTGCATTTACAGTATTTTGGGTAATTCCATCCAATTTCTCATAGGCAATTAAATAGGGGTTGTCATACCAGTTTGTATACATCCTGTCTCTTATACACATCTCCGAGCCCACGAGACAGGCAGCTCTATCGCGTATGCCGTCTTCTGCTTGAAAAGGGGGGGGGGGGGGGGGGGGGGGG
>NZ_JAELTV010000263.1 GCF_016429005.1 Pedobacter sp. ASV19 | reverse complement strand
GCGCCAAAGGAAGCGCTATCTGACGAAAATATTTTAGTATGGGTATTTAACTGTACATGGATCTCTAAACCTGATACCAGTTCAAATTCTGAAGTTTCGGCTGCCTTAGTGGTACTCATTTAAGGGGTTATATATGTAACAAAATTTATTTGTCTCCATTGCAAATATAACCAAAATAGTGGTACGAGAGGATTTCTATCAAATAGTTACATAAGATGGAGATTTAAAATTAAACCTTGGCACAGACTTTGAATCAAAGCTTATACACACACAAATAAATAAGGCTATGAAAAAATTAATTGTATTTGCATTGATCGGTTTTGCCGCAATTGCTGTTACGCCTGCTAAAGCACAGGTTAGCGTTAGTATTAACATAGGCTCTCAACCTGCATGGGGACCAAGAGGTTATAACCATGTAGATTATTACTATTTACCAGAGGTACAATCTTATTATTATGTACCCACAAGACAGTTCATTTATTTAAGCGGAAACAGATGGATCCATGCCCGTAGTTTACCATCAAGATACAGAGACTATGATCTTTACGGGGGACGAAAAGTTGTAATTAATGGCGATCGTCCTTATTTACAACATAATGTTTACAGAACCCGTTACGCAAGTAATACCTATGTATACAACCGACCTCAACGGGTAGTTTACAGAGATTACGGACGTGACAACAGACATTGGGATAATGGACGTGGCAGAGGTCATGATAACTGGGGAAGAGGCCACGATAACGGCCACGGACGAGGTCATGATAATGACCATGGAAACGGACGAGGTCACGGAAGACACTAAATAAAAAAGGCATCCAAATTGGATGCTTTTTTATTTAGTGTCTTCGCTAAAGGATAAAATTCAAACAACAAATCGAAAAAATAATATTCTGTAAATCAGATAATTAATAAATTATTTTAAAAATTTTAAAAAAAGATAAAACATTTAAGCAATATCCTTCGTTATAGTTGCAGTTTGTTTGGTTTAGGTTGATCTGTGGTGGATTAACCATCTTTAAACAGGGATGACTCTCATAGTCCATCCCTGTTTCCTTTTAAAGCTATCCTTTTAACCATCCTGTAATACTCAACCTGTTCGTATTGGTCAATAATACTTCATGCTCCAGTTCACTGCTTTGAAAAAAAACACATGTTCTGTTCAAAGGACTGATCATTTGCAAATGATCTGAATGGTGTATGCATAATTCTCCTCCATCACTGTCTTTCCAGTCTGCATTTAAATAAATAATCATCGAGTACTTTCGACTGCCATCGTTTTGAAACTGGTCAAGATGTTTTTTATAGAAACTTCCGTTTTCATATAATGCGTAATGAAATTCGTATCCTGTAATCCCAGCATAACACGTAGCGTTTAAATAAATAACAAAACGATCTATGCAGTCAAAGAAGCTATTTTCATAACTATTGTTATGCTTACGGTCCAGCCAGTAGATTTGATCGCTTCTAATCAGCTGATTCTGGCGAACAAGCTGTTCATTACCTATTCCTGCATTTCTAAATTGCTGTGCGGCATACAACTCAATGAGATTCTGTTTCAAGTTAATGGCCAGCGAACTGGTCAGAAAATCATCCGTTACGCCTACTTTATTGTCTATAAAACTATCAATGAGTTTACTGAAGATCTTCTGCAAGAAAAATATTTTAACACTACCCCGGACAAATTGCCGGTATGGGTGAAGATAGGGTTATTATTTAGTTATTCTTCTGTCTTCTTACTAAAATCTCATTTCGACCATGATCATTCTTTCTGATCTTGAACTTAACTTTTAGATAAGCCAGCATCTCCAGAAATGCAGATGCACTTACGTCCCGTCTTACTTCTCCATTAAATTTTACATCAGGGATATCTCCTTCATAAATCACGTCTGCATCATACCATCTCGACATCTCGCGCATAACACTTTTCAGATCTGCATTACTGAATTGGAAATAGCCATTTTTCCAGCTTATCGATTCATCCGGACGTACTTTAACCAGTTTTATACCCCTGGCAGTTATCCAACCTTCGTCGCCAGGTTCAAGCCAAACTTTCTCCGGGGTCAAATCATCACTTGCTTTCTGAATTTTGTTTACTGAAGACAATTCCAGATGTCCTTGTAAAAGCGTTACCGTGGTAGCGGGATCATCGGAGTAATTACTAATGTTAAAATGACCCGCGGTAACCAGAGATTTTTGTAATGGACTCTTAACGATAAAAGGTATAGAATCTTGTTCACTAACCTCAAAATAAGCCTCTCCTTCTAATTCGACTTCGCGAACTGTTGAATTAAATTTATCTGGGTACCGAAGAGACGATGCTGCATTAAGCCAAACCTTAGTGCCATCCGACAGCACAATCTTGTATTGCCCGCCTCGTGGTGTTTTTATAACATGATAGGCCATTGCAAGCGGACTGGAAATGGTGTCAACTGCCAGATTCTCCGTCTGATACCGAAGCTCTCCGCCGGTATTCTCCAGAATCCGGATGCCATTTTCTTTTGTGATTTCGCCTTTACCAACGTCTGACAACATAAATTTTTCACCTTTGTCTAACAAAAGAATTGCTTTATAGCCGCCTGCATGGAGGTCGTGATCTGCAATATTAGAGATGTTATCCAGATCTGGATGGTTCTTATAAAATACAGCAGCTACTGCAGTTGCAATAAGGGCAAGACAAGCAATGGCCAGATAGATAAAGGAACTTCTCTTGTAGAAGGGTGCCAATATCTCGTCGTTAAGTTCTTCCTGAATGTCAGACTCGTTTTTATTCATAATTTTCAGCAAACACAAAAATAAGCAAATTTTCTTCTCTGTGTATATACAGTTAGCGTTAATAATCAATATTATATTCCTTAAAAACACATAAAAAAATATAATATTCTTTTTATACAATAAATCATAATATATAATTCTGAACACATTAAATTTGACCCTCAAAATCACACTATATATGTCACATTCTTTATCACCAGAGGAAGATCAGCTACTCGTTCAGCTCTTAGCGGATGTTAAGCACAATACAGAGTTTTTTATGGGGTATCCGGTAACAAAAGACTTTAACTATGAGGAATTGATGCCTTTTCTTCAATATCCCATGAATAATCTGGGCGATCCATTTGTTCCGTCTACTTATGCAGTAGGCTCAAGAGAATTGGAAAAAGAGGTAGTGAAATTCTTTGCAGATCTTTTTAGAGCGCAATCAGATGACTGGTGGGGTTATGTCACAAACGGAGGATCTGAAGGTAATCTATATGGCTTGTACCTTGCAAGAGAACTCCATCCAAAAGGAATGGTATATTACTCAGAAGCTACTCATTATAGTGTCCAAAAGAATCTTCACCTTTTAAACATGGAGAACATCATCATAAGTACTCAAGCCAATGGAGAGATTGATTATGACGATCTTGAAAACACCATCCGGATGAACAGACAGATGCCTGTAATCATTATGGCCAATATAGGCACCACCATGACAGAGGCGCGGGATGACATTGGTCGTATTAAAGCTATTCTTAAAAAACTAGCCATAAAACACTATTACATTCATGCTGACGGGGCATTATCCGGAAGTTACAGTGCCTTTGTAGAGCCAAGACCTGCTTTTGATTTTGCAGATGGGGCCGACAGCATAGCCATCAGTGGTCATAAATTCCTGGGCTCTCCTATGCCTTGCGGGGTTGTAGTAGCTAAAAAATCCAACCGCGACCGGATTGCGCGTTCTGTAGCATATATTGGTAGTATGGACACTACGATTTCCGGTTCCAGAAACGGCCATAGTCCACTGTTTTTATGGTATACGATTAAAAAGCTGGGAACAGCGGGTTTGAAGGAGCGTGCCATGAGGTGCCTCGAAGTTGCAGAATACGCCCAGGAACAACTCAATAAAATTGGCATTGAAGCCTGGAGAAACAAAAATTCTATAACGGTTAATTTTCCTGAGCCGGCTTTATCTATAAGAAAAAAGTGGCAATTGGCCGCAGAGGGTGGCTGGTCTCATATTATTTGTATGCCAAATGTGTCTAAAGTTCAAATTGACGAATTGTTAGCAGAAATCATTGTTTCCAGAAAAGACGAATTATCCAGACAAGGAGTACCAATATAATCCTTCGACAGTAAAAGTGGGTTTATCATAGCTATGATCACCCACTTTTTTAATGTTATTTTATTAAACCTTCTGCTTTAGCGAGCACTGCAGCCAAACCATCTTTATTCTTGCCTCCGGCAGTGGCATAGAAAGGCTGACCTCCACCTCCACCTTGTATATCCTTCGCCAGCTCTCTGACAATATTTGAAGCATTCAGCCCTTTATCTTTAACCAGGTTCTCTGACAGCATCACTGTAATACCTGGTTTATCATCGATTAATGTTGTAAATACCAGGAATAAATCATCTACCAGGTCCTTTACAGCAAAAGCAAGATTTTTTACCGCGTCGGCATTGGGCAGGTCTACATGAACTGCAATCAGATTAATTCCGTTAACAGTTTTCAGATGATGTACAATCTCATGCTTTAAATTAGCGGCTTGTTCTATAACGGCTTTTTCAGCATCCTTTTTTAACCTGGCATTTTCTTCCAATAAAGAAGATACAGCTGATTTAAGATCCTTATTCCCTTTTAACAAAGCACGCAACTCATTGAGTTCTCTGTTTTGGTCCAGTACAAAAGCTTCTGCTTTATCTGCGGTAATGGCTTCTATCCTTCTTACCCCGGCTGCCACAGCGCTTTCTGATATGATTTTGAAGTAACCGATCTGACCAGTTGCCTGAACATGTGTTCCACCACACAATTCTTTTGAATAGTGGTCATCAAAAGTAATAACGCGTACAAAATCTCCATATTTTTCACCAAACAAAGCTGTTACTCCACTTGAAATCGCCTGGTCATAAGGCACATCACGTTCTTCTTTGAGCGGAATATTCTCCCGTACTTTCTGATTCACTAAATGCTCTATTTTGGCCAGATCATCTTCACTGATTTTCGCAAAGTGCGAAAAGTCAAAACGCAGATAATCCGGATTCACCAGTGAGCCCTTTTGGTTGACATGATTACCAAGTACTTTTTTCAAAGCCGCATGCAGCAAATGAGTTGCAGAGTGGTTATCCTGCGATAATAAACGTTTATCTTCATCAATCACCGCCCACATATCTCCTTCAAGATCTTCAGGCAAGGTATCTGTATAATGAACGGTAACTCCATTCTCCTTTTTTGTATCCGTTACTTCTACAAAGAATAAACGGCTGTGGTCTTCAATACGTCCAGTATCACCAACCTGACCTCCACTTTCCGCATAAAAAGGCGTTTTGCTTAATACAATCTGGTATTGTTCTTTTCCTTTGGTACTTACCTTACGGTATTTAATGATCTTTGTTGCTACTTCAAAATCATCATAACCAACAAATTCAGTTTCCAGATCAGGGTGCACCGGTACCCAGTCTCCCGTATCAATAGCTGTTGCCGCTCTTGATCTGTCTTTCTGTTTAGACAGTTCTTTATTATACCCAGTCATATCAATGGTCCAGCGTTTTTCTCTGGCCATCAGATCAGTTAAATCAATTGGGAAACCATAAGTATCCTGCAGTTCAAAAGCAAATTCTCCGGAAATCACCATCTGATCTTTTAAGATACTGTACACCCATGCATCTTCGAATGACTTTTCCAGCTCGATTGCATTTTCTGACATCAGTAGTTCTGCTTGTTTTTTGGTGTAGTTTTCAAAACGCTGAATACCTGTAGCCAGGGTCCTGAGGAAGGATACTTCTTCTTCCATAACAACCTTTTGAACAAAGTCTTGCTGTGCAAGTAATTCATCAAAAACACCTTTAAACTGTTCCGCTAAAACAGGCACCAACTGATTCAGAAAAGGTTCTTTCAGATCAAGGAAAGTGTAAGCATAACGAACTGCCCGGCGAAGAATCCTGCGAATCACATATCCGGCTTTATTATTAGAAGGCAATTGCCCATCTGCTATTACAAATGAAATGGCACGGATATGATCGGCCATTACACGCATAGCAATATCCGTTTTCTCGTCGGCCCCATAAGCAATTCCTGCTTTTGCAGAAATAAACTGAATAAGTGGCTGGAACACGTCAGTATCGTAATTGGATGCTTTGTTTTGCAGTACCCGAACCAGACGCTCAAAACCCATACCGGTATCGACATGTTTTGCTGGCAATGGCTGTAAAGAACCGTCTTTCAGCCGGTTAAACTGCATAAACACATTGTTCCAGATCTCAATAACCTGGGGGTGATCTGCATTGACCAGTTCTTTACCGGAAACTGCAGCACGTTCCTGATCAGGGCGGCAATCTACATGGATCTCCGAACAAGGACCACATGGTCCTGTATCGCCCATTTCCCAGAAATTATCTTTTTTATTACCTAATATAATGCGGTCTTCCGGAACATATTGTTTCCAGATTTCGTAAGCTTCAGTGTCCTGCGGCAAACCTTCTTTATCGTCTCCTTCAAATACAGAAACGTAAAGTTTGTCTTTTGGTATTTTATAAACCTCTGTAAGCAATTCCCAGCTCCACGCAATGGCTTCCTTTTTGAAATAGTCACCAAAACTCCAGTTTCCCAACATTTCAAACATGGTGTGATGATAAGTATCGATACCCACCTCTTCTAAATCATTGTGTTTACCGGAAACACGAAGACAACGTTGGGTATCGGCAACACGCTTATATTTAATAGGGGCTTCTCCCAAAAACAAGTCTTTGAACTGGTTCATTCCTGCATTGGTAAACATCAGTGTTGGATCATTCTTAACCACAATTGGGGCAGATGGAACAATATGATGTTGTTTAGATTCGAAAAATTTTAAATAAGCGCTTCTGATTTCTTTAGCTGTCATCCTTCTAGTTTATTATGCAACAAAATTAAAATTTTATTGCGGTATTCTACTAAAATCCCTTTACATTTGAATGCTTTAAATAAATGCTATAAACAGCTAATAATCAACATCAAATTATGCCGTACAAAGAAAGGGAAATTAATAAAATGTATTATACTATGGGAGAAGTGACGGAAATGTTTGGTGTAAACGCTTCCCAGATCAGATTCTATGAGAAAGAATTTGATGTATTGCAACCTAAGAAAAACAAGAAAGGAAACCGTTTATTTA
>NZ_JAELTV010000262.1 GCF_016429005.1 Pedobacter sp. ASV19 | reverse complement strand
ATGGTATTGATCGGAGGGTATTTTACATTAGGCAATATCGCAGATTTTGACGTCAGGAAATACTATTTTTCACTTGCTTTTATCGGCCTTGGCCTGTATATGATCTTTAGGCCTAAACGAAATCAGAACCGTTGGAAAAAGAAATTCGATGCGTCGCAGTTCTCGGAGCTTAATAAAGAAAAGGATGCCCAATTTGAGTATGGTTCGTCTTTTTCAGATACGGAGGGTGCTGCAACTGAAGGAAATGTAAGTGATTTTATTGATTCTGTAAACGCATTTGGTGGCTCGCACCATAAAGTATATTCAAAAAACTTTAAAGGAGGGGATGTAGTGGCAATTTTTGGGGGTTGCGAAATCAATTTGACCCAGGCAGATTTTGAGGGGACAGTAAGGATCGATGTGGTGGCTTTGTTTGGAGGGATAAAAATTATAGTTCCTCCAACCTGGCTGGTGAAATCGGAAGCCACAGCCATTTTTGGGGGAATTGATGACAAGAGGGCAGTGGTGCCTTTTGAAGGTGAGGGTGCAAGGAAGATTTTAATTATTGAAGGCGTGGCCATATTTGGAGGCGTTGACATCAGAAACTTTTAATTTTAAATTATGAAATGGTTTGCAGTAAAGTATGTATATCAAATAGTAAGCGGTGAAGGGAACCATACACCGCAATTTGATGAACAGATCAGGTTGCTCTTGTCAAGGAGTATCAGCGAAGCGCTGTTAAAGGCTCAAGGGCTGGCGAGGCAATTTCAGGATTCCTTTAAGAACATCAGGGGAGAAGATGTATCCTGGAAATTTATCGGGATTTCTGGCCTGCATGAAATTGAGGCTCCCGAAGATGGAACAGAAGTGACCTCTTTTATTCATGAACCTACCGATGCAGAGGCTTTTAAGGACCATGTGGGCCGTTGCAGGGAATATTTATCAGATGTTTTAGAAACCGTTCCTGTAAACTAAGCTAAATTGACAACCAAACCTTTATCCCTGCCAAGAATACAGAAAATGGCGACAGGCATTTTTATAGCCTGTGTAGCTGTTCATGCGGCTTTATTTTACTATGTACTGGATTATAATTTGCTGATTTCCGGACTGGACAGTTTGGTTGCTAATGTACTGCTGGCCTTATCCTGTATCGTATTCAGTACTTTACTGGGTTACTATCAGCCAAAGAATGAACCCGTTATTTTTGTTTTTGTACTGACTTTTATTCTGGCCTTGTTCATTACCTTCAGCAGTAAATTTATTCTGGGATTGGCGGTGCCAGATGCAAATTATGAAGTTTTTCTGCAGTCTAAACTTCCCTTTAGGCTGGTCATTAATTTTGTTTTCCTGGCTTGGTGTGCCCTTGCAAATATTCTTTGGTACAGGCTGGAAGAACAGTCTGAAATGCAGGAAAGATTATTTGCCGCGCAGAACCTGGCCAAAGAGGCAGAACTGAATAAACTGAGGCACCAGTTACAACCACACTTTTTATTCAATAGTTTAAATTCTGTATATGCTTTAACCATTGTAAAACCAAAAGAAGCAGGCCCGATGATTACCAAGCTGGCTTCCTTTTTAAGGGGGACTTTAAAAAGAGATGATGATATTTGGGTCAGTGTTGCAGAAGAAATGGAGTACATTCAGTTATATTTGGACATTGAAAAGGTCAGGTTTAGCCATAGACTGAGTGTAGACATTCAAGTGGAAGAAGATACGATGGAATTGAAACTGCCGGGTACTTTGTTGCAGCCGATTGTGGAAAATGCCATTAAATTTGGACTTTACAATACCTCAGCTGCCATTACCATAACCATTGAGGTGAAGGTAGAGCATCATGTTCTGCAGGTGACGGTTAAAAATCCATTTGATCTGGAAATGAAAGCCACCGGTGGGACGGGTTTTGGACTGACAGCGATCAGACGGAGGTTATATTTATTATTTGCAGATCATAATTTACTTAAAACATCTGCAACAGACACAAATTTGTTTATTACACAGCTTAAAATACCACAACATAATGATAAGAACACTACTCATTGACGACGAACCGCTGGCCAGGGATATTGTGAAATTCTATTTGGAGGATTATTCTGATATAGAGGTTGTTGCAGAATGTAGTGATGGTTTTGAAGGATTAAAAGCCATTTCTCAGGTGAAACCGGATTTTATTTTTCTGGATATCCAGATGCCTAAGATCAGTGGCTTTGAAATGCTGGAGCTGGTGGAGCAGCCGCCTGCGGTTATATTTACTACTGCCTTTGATGAATATGCGATTAAGGCTTTTGAAGTAAATGCTGTGGATTATTTACTGAAACCTATCGAAAAGGATCGCTTTGATCTGGCTATGCAAAAACTGCCCGCAAAATTGAACGGGGGAACCGCGCTAACCAAAGAGTTGCTGGACACGGCTTCTTTAAACCCAGCGCACAACAACAGGGTTGTGGTTAAAAAGAACGGGGTGATCAAGATCCTGAATGTGATGGATATTCATTATTTTGAAGCAGATGATGATCAGGTGAAATTAAGTACAACAGAAGGGATATACTATAAAAATAAAACCATGAGCTTTTTTGAGCAAAGCCTGGAACCTTCACAGTTTATCCGGATCCATCGTTCTTATATCATCAATTTGTCGCAGGTGACCAGGATAGAATTGAAAGAAAAGGAAAGTTATATTGTGTTGCTGAAGTCTGATATCTGGCTTCCGGTAAGTAAAACGGGATATTTGAAGCTTAAAGCAGCCCTTGGTCTATAGCGATTTATCTAAAAAATGCTATACATCTCAAATGTATTTGCATTTGAATAAAAATCAAGCTATATTTGCACCTCTTATTTAAAAAATATATAGTTAAGATATAATACAGTTATGAAAAGAACATTCCAACCTTCGCAAAGAAAGAGAAGAAACAAACACGGCTTCCGCGAAAGAATGGCTACAGCAAACGGTAGAAGAGTATTAGCTTCCCGCCGTGCAAAAGGAAGAAAAAAATTATCAGTTTCTGACGAGCGTCGTCACAAAGCATAATTTTGATTGCAGCACATTAAGTGTTAGCAGATCAGCTTATCTGCAAAATTGCAATCAAAAACATGAAAACATTTTCTAAAGAAGAACGGTTATGCAGCAAGAAGTCATTAGATTTATTGTTTAAGAACGGTTCTTCTTTTTTATTGTATCCCTTCAGGATCTCTTATCTGCTGATACCTGAAGCCTCTCCTTATCCCGCTCAGGTGGTGATCAACGTTGCAAAAAAGAGATTTAAACGGGCGGTAGACCGAAATCTTTTGAAAAGACGTACCAGAGAAGTATATCGTCATTACAAGCAAAGTCATTTGTACGAGTACCTGAAAGATCAGGACAAGTTATTATTGCTTTCTATCCAGTATATTGGTAAGGAGAAGTATGAGTATGCTTTTATGGAAAAGAAAATGATTGCTGCTTTAAACAAGCTGGCGCCTAATCTGAAAGCCGATGAAATTTCTTAAGCAAATTGTTGCCTGGCTGTTTTTAGGCTTGATTAAACTTTACCAATGGCTGTTATCGCCTTTGCTTGGGGCAAGTTGTCGGTTTACGCCTACCTGCTCACAGTATGGGATTGAAGCGATCAAAAAGTATGGTCCCTTTAAGGGCGGCTGGCTTACCCTGAAAAGAATAGGAAGGTGCCACCCCTGGGGGGCGCATGGGCATGATCCTGTACCTTAAATTTAAAAATCTGCTATATTTGTACCCATGGCCAAGATACTCCAAATTGAAACTGCAACTCAGACCTGTTCTGTTGCCCTGTCTGTTGATGGTGAAACAATTGCTTTAAAAGAAGAAACTGCTCAGAATATACACGCTGGTAGTTTGACGCTGTTTATTGAGGAGGTGATGAAACAGGCTTCTGTGGAATATAGTGAGCTGGATGCCATTGCAGTAAGTAAGGGGCCTGGTTCTTATACCGGGCTTAGGATTGGTGTTTCTACGGCAAAGGGTCTTTGTTTCGCATTGGATAAACCTCTGATTGCATTAGATACCCTAAAGGTGATGGCAAATGGCTTTACAGAGGCTAATCCGGAGGATAAGGGACTTGTATGTGCAATGATCGATGCCAGGAGGATGGAAGTGTATACGGCAATTTTTGATCATTCGCTGAATACGATCAGCCAAACAGAAGCGAAGATCATTGATGGAACTTCTTTTGCGGAGGAACTCCTTCAGCATAAGATGACCTTTATCGGTGACGGTGCGTTGAAATGTAAGGATATACTGAAAAACGATCATGCATTGTTTCTGGATAGGAATTTTAATTCTGCGGCACACCTCAGCAAACTGGCAGAACAGGCTTATCAGGATGGAGACTTTGAAGATGTGGCTTATTTTGAACCACACTATCTTAAAGATTTCGTGCTTACCCAGCCTAAAAAGAAAGTTTAGATTAGTTTTTTTCTTCAAAAAGATGGAACAGTTTTTTAAAGAAACTTCTTTCTTCTTCGTCGCCTACACCAGGCATATGACTGCTGTTTAATGGGTGTTCTACAGTTCCCCCAAATTTAATACCGATCCCCATATAAAAGGATGCGCCATAATATCCTGAAGCTGAATTGCTTTTGATGTTGATGGTTTTGATCAGGTTATCTGTGCCAAGGAAAGCCTCGAAATTAGGTGTTTTATACATTCCTTGCAGGCCTGTCATAAAGAAACCGTTAAAGTTGTAATCAGGAATCAGACTTGCCGAGAACTCATTGTATTTAAACGTATTTACAAAGGCAGCGTCACCACCTTTGAAGAACAGATTTTTAGACAAGATCAGCATTGGGGTGTAAGCACCGAAGGATTTGGAGGCTGTAATATCTGCTTTTGCATTGGTTAGGCTATAAAAACCGCTTTTTGCATCCTGAAGTGTGACAATATCTGTGATTTTCTTTTTGAAATCGTGGGTGGACAGGGCATCGGGATTCTCCATGATGGCGCGCCCGTTAAATGGGATGTTGTGGGTGTCATTGTTCCATTTGATAAAACCCAGGTCTTTAATATTGGCCATTAAAAAATAACCTGATTTAGACGTATAGGTTGTACCGAAGCCAATAGAAGCGCCGGGATTTCTAAAGCTTGGCATGAAAGTATTGGCGCTGAGTTCATCAGAATTCATGAAAGTTGCCTTGTAAGTGCCACGGAGTCCAAGATCAAACACATCCTGGCCTAAAGCATTTTTATAGGCAGAGAATGAAGATCCATCGATGTCTAATTTATGATAACTGATACCGCTGAGCAGACTCAGTTTTACACCAAAAGCGAGTTTCTTCGTGTAGTTTTCCCGGTAGGTAATGCTGAACTGATGGTAAGATTGTCCATACCCGTTATTGTTGAACAGATTGTTGTCTGCGGGGATATTGCTGAAGCGTTGGTAATCATTGAGGATGGCCAGGGTTTCGTTGGTGTAAGTCGCCATTCCATCCGTTCTGACTTGCCAGGAGAAGCCTAATTCTTTTTGGTATTTGTAGGATTGAAAAATTCTGAAAGTGAGCAGATAAATATTGGAGTTCTGATACACATGATTGAGTGCACCATTGCCAATGGGCAGATCAGAAGTTTTAAATACATTATCCGAAATGGCTCTTCTGAAAACCTTGTTGGCATCGCCGGTATTGGTGGCATTCAAACTAAGATAGGGCAGGAGAAAATTAGAGGCAAATTTTCTGGAGGAGTCTAAAACAAACGCTTTCTGCGCCGGATTTTCAAAAGCATCGAATAATGTCCTTGTATTAAACAAACCATACTGCTGGGCTTCAGTTTTCAAAACCAGGGATAACAAAACACAAATAATTAAGAACCTTCTCATAAAAATTAAAGATATTTTAAATCTAAATATTTTTCGCTAAGGATTTTATCTGTATTGCCTTTTTATGGTGTGTTGTTGTTAAAAAGAAGTGTATTGGTTTGGAAGTTCCTGTGGTCGGCACTGAGTTGATAGATAAAGGTGTCAAATTTATTTGTGCTTTCTTGATTTTTCTTGCCCAGATAAAAAAGAATGGTAGAGGTGTTTGGGAGTTGATCCAGGGCTTTGACATAAGTCTTGTTGTTGATCAGCAGGTGGTTTCCGGAATAGTTGTTTAAAAAGTTCTGTAAGGTGCTGGCGTTGTTTGCAAAAATCATAGCGTTGTCTATGATGATATAGTAAGGTTTTTTAAAGCTTTTAAAGGGATCTCCAAAATAGTAATACAATAAATCTTGTTCTTTGAAGGATTTAATTTCTGTTTGGTAATCGCTGCTGATGTCCAGTAACAATTGACTGAGTTTATCGCCGTTTTTAAGGTTAATTGCACCGAGTTTTTCTCCGCTGGAAATCTGGAAGGTAACCAGCTGGTCTTTAAAATATTCGGGGATAGTGCGTTGAAGGTTCAGGTGGTATTTTGTGTCGAGACGGCTTAGTGCGGTCTGAATTTCGTTTTCTTTATTTAATTCCGTAAATCTTTTGTGGAGTTGCTGGCTCCATTCTGTATAGTTGCTGATGGTATAGATGGTGTAATTTGTTGTGTTTTCTGGTAAAAGGGCATCAATGGTTATTTTAGCCGCCTTACTTTCTGTAAATAGTTTCAAATAGTTTTGCTCAGCTTTAATAAGGGTATTTCCGGTGAAAAGGATCTTTTCTTTACTGTAGTTGTAGCTCAGGCAAGCAAAGGCATCCTGTTGCTGAAAGAGCATAAGGGATTCATCCAGTGCTGAAGGGCTGATTTTTTGAAGCAGATTTTGTTGAAAATTAAAATTAATATATACACTGGCCACGCTGTTGCTGGTCAGTTTGAGATTGGATTTGATATAGTCTAAAAACTGCTGATCGGTTTTGCCTGCCTCTGCTCTTAGGTTGTTGCTGATGGTTTTAAAAGAAGTAGAAAGCAGGAGTAAGTTGTCTTTTTGTTTAAGATAAAAAGTCAGGCTGTCTTTGGTGGTCAGTTTGAAAACATCTGCCGTGTCAGCTAAGGAAAGCACTTTTGATTTTAACAGTGGTTTTAACGTTGCCGGATCATTTTGTCCATTGGTTTGGGTACTGATCAACAGGTCTGTGTTTTTATTTTCTGCCGCAATAAAGCTGATATAGAGGTTTTGTCCATTCAGGTATTTGTTCAGATCAGGGTCGTTCAGGAATTGGGTCTGTAAAGACAACAGTGTTTTTTGCTTGTCCTTGCTGAGCAGACTTT
>NZ_JAELTV010000261.1 GCF_016429005.1 Pedobacter sp. ASV19 | reverse complement strand
CCCCCCCCCCCCCCCCCCCCCCCCCCCCCCCCCCCCCCCCCCCCCCCCCCCCACTTTTAGATGTGTATAAGAGACAGGGACATCGCCAAACTTTTCAACGAAAAATTCGGCACCCCTTTAGATGCAACACCAGAACAACTGACACAAAAGGCACGGGAATTACTTCGTGAAAAATACCTGAAAGCAGATATCGGAATCAGCGGAGGTAATTTCCTGATTGCAGATACCGGAAGCATTGCATTAACCGAAAATGAAGGTAATGCAAGATTATGTACTACTTTTCCAAAAATACATATTGCCATTGTGGGCATTGAGAAGATCATTCCTTCTATGACAGACCTGGACCTCTTCTGGCCATTACTGGCAAGCCATGGAACCGGACAGAACCTGACCGTTTATAATACCATATTAAGCGGCCCCAGACAAACCGGCGAAACTGATGGCCCGGAGGAAATGTATGTCATCCTTCTCGACAATGGCAGAACCAATCTATTGGCACAAAAAGAACAACGCCAGGGTTTATACTGTATCAGGTGCGGTGCTTGTTTAAATGCTTGTCCTGTATATAAAAATATAGGAGGACATACCTATAATACCACGTACAGCGGACCTATAGGATCCATCATTACCCCTCATTTAAAGGGAATGAAAGACTTTAAGCACCTGAGCTATGCCTCCAGCTTATGTGGAAAATGCTCTGAAGTCTGCCCGGTTAAGATCGACATTCACAAAATGCTGCTGCTGAACCGAAGAGATGCCGCCGCCCAACATGACAATACCAAATCGGAAGATATGGGTTGGAAGGTTTGGAAAGCAGGTATGCAGAAAAGATCCAGGATGGACATGATTGGTGGAAAACTGAAGAATTTTTTCCTTAAATTTCTATTCAAAAAGGTATGGGGGAAATACCGTTCCATGCCGGAAATTGCGCCGAAATCTTTCTCTAAACAATGGGAAGAAAGGAATAAGGAGCAGAAATAAGAAACCTAGACCAATTGCTAAAAACCAAATAGTATGATGCGTTTTGACAGAAAAAGTAAGGATGATGCAACTTTATTAAACTTATATGAACAACTGCTCTATCCCAGAATGATAGAGGAAAAAATGCTCATCTTACTTCGTCAGGGCCGCATAGGCAAATGGTTCTCGGGAATTGGACAGGAAGCCATTGCCGTTGGCAGTACACTGGCTATGAAGGACACTGAATATATCCTTCCTATGCACCGCAATCTGGGAGTGTTCACAGCAAGAGAAGTTCCCCTTAAAAAATTAATGGCCCAATGGCAGGGTAAATTAACCGGATTTACCAAAGGAAGAGACCGCTCTTTTCATTTCGGTACACAGGACTACAAAATCATTGGTATGATCTCCCACCTTGGTCCTCAAATGGCTTTGGCAGACGGCATTGCACTGGCCGATCTGATTGAAGGGAAACCGCATGCTACCTTAGTTTTTACAGGAGAAGGTGCAACCAGTGAAGGCGATTTTCATGAAGCTGTAAATGTCGCTGCGGTATGGAACCTTCCGGTCATCTTTCTCATTGAAAACAATGGATACGGCTTATCGACTCCTGTTTCAGAACAATATCACTGTAAAAATCTGGTGGATAAAGCCATAGGATATGGGATTGAAGGCATCCAGGTTGACGGCAACAATGTACTGGAAGTGTATGACACGATAAACGAAGTTGCAGAGCGCATCAGAAAAGATCCCAGGCCGGTGCTAATTGAATGCCTTACTTTTAGAATGAGAGGACATGAAGAAGCTTCCGGGACAAAGTATGTACCTGAAGAATTGTTTAAAGAATGGGAAAAAAAAGATCCCGTAAAGACTTTTGAAGCCTATCTATATGAACAGGGTATACTCAACGACCAATTGGCTGATGCCTTAAAATCCAGTCTGAAACAGGAAATAGAACAAGAAGTAGAAAGCGCCTTTCAAGAACCCGAGCCTGTAGCAAATCCAGATCATGAACTCCAGGACATGTATTTTCCTTATCAGCAAAAAGTAGCTGCTCCTGGAGAAGTTAGTTCAGAAATGAGATATCTTGATGCCATCAGCGATGCACTTAAACTTTCCATGCAGCAATTCCCTAATCTGGTGTTAATGGGGCAGGACATTGCCGATTACGGAGGTGCATTTAAAATAACCGATGGGTTCAGTTCAGCATTCGGCAAAGCGCGGGTTCGCAACACCCCGATTTGTGAATCTGCAATTGTTGGCGCAGGACTCGGCCTCTCCATTAATGGTTATAAAGCCGTTGTAGAAATGCAGTTTGCTGATTTTGTAAGTTGTGGCTTTAACCAGATTGTAAACAACCTGGCCAAAACACACTACCGCTGGGGCGAAAAAGCAGATGTGGTCATTCGCATGCCAACCGGAGCCGGAACAGGCGCAGGCCCCTTCCATTCTCAGAGCAATGAAGCCTGGTTTACCAAGACTCCAGGACTTAAAGTCGTTTACCCTGCATTTCCCTATGATGCCAAAGGCCTACTAATCGCTGCAATTGAAGATCCCAATCCGGTCATCTATTTTGAACATAAATACCTCTACAGAAGTTTATCCGGGCAAGTACCAGAAGGTCATTATACAGTTGAAATTGGAAAAGCCAATATCCTGAAGGAAGGAAAAGACATAGTGATCATCACTTACGGCATGGGAGTGCACTGGGCGCTATCTTATCTGGACCAATACCCAGAATACTCCATTATGCTGGTAGATTTATGCAGTTTACAACCCTGGGATAAAGAAACGGTAAAAACCGCTGTTCAAGCAACAGGAAAAGTATTAATCCTGCATGAGGATACACTCGGTTCTGGCTTTGGCGCAGAAATTTCAGCCTGGATCTCCGAATACTGCTTTGAATACCTTGATGCTCCAGTGATCAGATGTGGAAGCCTGGACACCGCAATCCCAATGAATAAAGTACTGGAAGACAGTTTCCTTGCGAAAAGCAGACTACACGAGAATGTAGAGAAGCTACGGACCTATTAGCTGTGTTGGCACGATAATGGCCTGTAATTCAGAATCCATATCTAAATAAATTTCCTGTTATGAAATTCTTTAATGCCTTAGCATCTGTTTACCTCCTATGTGTACTTTACAGTTGTAACCTTAAATCAAATCATCCGCAAGCAGAACTTGCGCAGGACTCTGTTGCTACCGCCATAAATGAAAAGATCATCAGCAGCTATGCTGATTCTATTGACAAAAACATAGACAAGACAGAAAAGAAAATCAGCTTGCTTTATAACATCAGAGACCATTCTCTTTATGTTGAACAATACCAAGGCAACGGAAACACCGTATTACTCCTCTCCAATGAAGACAATGGCGCGCTAAAGAATACAAGAAAAACATTCTACTTTAAAAATGACAGCCTGGTTTTGGTAAAAACCAGCAGCCTTCAGGGTCCGGTACTAAAAGATACACTTACCTATTTAAGAAATAACACCATTTTTAAGATCGCACAAAGAGAAAGCACTAATGAAAGCCAGCAAAAAAAGCCTTCCTATAAAATGATCGGCACTTCCAATAAAACAAATCCTGAGGCCTATCAACAACAAATCAAATTTTTGCAAGATGCCCTGACACAGCAAAATCAATTTGAGATGGTATTTGAGGCCATCCACATTCTTCCCGAAGAAAGCTATATGAGCTTAAAAAGTAAAATCAACAGTGCTTATCAGGCTACCCTACTTATTGAAGAAAAGGATGCTCTTGTAGACAGCCTTTTGGCAGACCCGCTAAAATACAAAGGTGAAAAGATCCGGTTCAACTGGATCATCAAAGACAAGCAGGCCATCTATGTTCCAGTGGCCAGCAAAGTTACTTCGGCCAAAGGATTGAACAAATAAATATTTCCATTGTCCAGGCAAATACACCGATACCTCTTTCGAAGTCTTTCTCCTTTACGAAACTTCCGCCCATCCTTAATGGTGAATACGGTGTTTAAAGGGATTTCTTCAAGCCTGGAAGAATTGTATGCCTGATCATACCTCTTAAGCGCTCTGGAGAGCTGTAAATCGGTGCAGCTGGATGCTGAAGGATTACTCAGATAGGTTAAAATAGCCTGGTGAATATCTTCCGGAAAAACAGACTGCTCCAAAAAGGGACTCATCATCCTTTTGAAATTATTCTTCCATTCCTGTCCATGAGGTCTTACTTTATTCTTATATTCATTCCAGGTCAGTAAATGTGCAAATTCATGAACTGTCGTCACCAGAAAAGCATAGCGGTTCAAATCATTGTTTACAGAAATCTTATGTCCCGCATTTTTAAAGGGATGCCTGTAATCTCCAAGCTTAGTTGCCCTGTTTCTGGATATTTTAAATTCACACTGGAAATAATCTATCCATTTCGCGATCAGCGGCGCAGCAGCCGGCGGCATATATTGCGTAAGAACCTGTACCTTTTCCACAGAGGCTAAGATAGAAAATTACTTTAATAACTGGTAGGCAATCAGACTGGCTACATAAGCCATCCCTGTCATATATACAATCTGGATCAGCGGCCATTTCCAGGATTTCGTTTCCCTGAATACAACAGCAACAGTACTCATACACTGCATCGCAAAGGCATAGAACAACATTAAAGAAAAACCAGTAGCAAAGGTAAAAATCTGCAATCCAGTATTGGCATCTTTTGCTGCCAGCATTTTAGCCCTGATGGTGCCCGCCTGCGCATCGCCTCCCTCTACACTATAGATTGTAGCCATTGTACCCACAAATGCTTCTCTGGCAGCAAAAGACGTAATAAGAGCTATGCCAATCTTCCAGTCAAAACCAAGAGGTCTGATCACAGGCTCGATGGTCTGTCCCAATATCCCGGCATAAGAGTTTTCAAGGCGTTCTGCAGCTTTATCCCTTTCCAGGGTACTCACCTGTACGCTATCTTTTGAAGCTTCAATCTGCGCGTATTTTTTTTCAATCTGCTCCATCCGTTTTGGTGGCCCGTAGGTTGCCAGTACCCATAGAATAATAGAAATCGCGATAATCACTTTACCCGCTTCAAAAACGAAGGTTTTTGATTTCTCGTACATGGTAAAGATCACGTTCTTCCACCTTGGCATCCGGTATACCGGGAGTTCCATAATGAAATACGATTTTTCTTTCGCTTTGATCAGAAATTTCATAACAAAGGCCACCAATACAGCGGCGAGAATGCTGATCACATACATCCCCATTAATGTCAGGCCCTGCAGATTGATAAATCCAAAAACATGTTTATTTGGAATAATCAGTGAGATCAGCAAGGTATAAACCGGTAAACGGGCAGAACAACTCACCAATGGAGACACCATAATCGTAATGATCCGGTCTTTCCAGCTTTCAATATTCCTCGCACTCATGATAGAAGGCACCGCACAAGCCAGGCTACCAATCATTGGTACAACCGATTTTCCGCTCAGCCCAAATTTACGCATCACCTTATCCATCATAAAAGTCACTCTCGCCATATAACCCGTATCTTCCAATACAGAAATAAAAGCAAATAAAATGGCAATCTGAGGAATAAAGATCATTACACCCCCCAATCCGGCAAGAATCCCATCCACAAAAAGATTAGTCAAAATACCATCCGGAAGATGCTGATGCCCATAATTTGTTAACCAGGCAAAACTTCCTTCAATCAGTTCCATTGGATAGGACGACCAGGAAAAAATAGAGTTAAAAATGAAAAATAGTATCGCTATAAAAATAATAAATCCCCAGAAGCGGTTGGTTAATATGGCATCCAGTTTATCGCTAAAAATAAATTTACGTTTGGCACCAGTATCTTCTATCACACCAGAAAGAACGGTGCTCAAGTATCTATAACGTGCAATCGTTTCTGCTCCCTGTTGTTTCGAAGATTCAAAATCAGCTCTTTCTTTTATCCCATCAAGGGTTGTATGTTGCTCTGCAGATAAAAAATCGAGGTGTTGATGCTGATGAAGCAGCTGTAAAGCAAAATAATCGTTTTCCGTACCCAGTAAAGCCTTGGCTTTATCAATTGCTTCAGGTGCCAGCACATGCACATCTGTCCCTTGTAGCTGTGTCGGAATAGCGGTACTGTTGACAATTGCCTGCTTAAGTTCTTCCAAACCAATATTGCTTCTGGCTGATATCGCCACGACCTGGATGCCCAGCCTTTTGGCCAACAGATCAATCTTTACAGTCAGGCCCTCCTTTTTAGCCATGTCTGTCATGTTCAGCACCAAAATTACCGGTAGTCCCAGATCCGCCACCTGCGAATATAACAGCAGGTTTCTGCGAAGATTTGTGGTATCAGCAACCAAAATGACCAAGTCCGGATGGCTGGAATTATTTTTATCTGCAAGCACCTGAAAAACAATACTCTCATCCCTGCTTTTCGGATACAGACTATACGTTCCGGGAAGATCTATAATCTCGGCCTGCTGCTGATTAGACAGCTTACAATAGCCTACCTTTTTATCAACAGTAATCCCCGGGAAGTTCCCGATTTTCTGGTTTAAACCAGTTAACAGATTAAACAGGGTTGATTTTCCTGTATTAGGATTACCAACCAGGGCAATTTTAAAAACAGAAGCCAAATCTTTATTGTATTATGATAACGGATGCTTCATTTTTACGTAAACAAAGCTGATAGCCGGCTACACGTATAGCCATAGGATCACCAAGAGGTGCAAAACGCTCTACTTCAACGAGTTCCCCAGGCAAACATCCCATTTCCATTAACTTCACTGACATCTCCAAATCTGTAAATGCGACTATAGTTCCTGTTTCTCCTACGTTTAACTGCGAAAGTTTCATTGTCCTAAATTAGGTGGGCAAGTTAGCCTTTATTAATAATAATTCCAAATAAAGACCAACTAATGTTACATTCTCATCCGCATACCGCCTCTGTCGCCTCCTCTGCCTGGCATTTTCATATCTCCCTGCATATTTTTGCCCCCCATTCGGTTCAACGAGTAAGTAAAAGACAATAAACAATAGCGCTTAAGCACATTGTAATTTAAATCCGTAATCGTGTTACTCGTAGATGTACGGCTCACGCCACGGTTTTGGTTCAACAGGTCGTATACCTCAAATTTAAATGTTCCTCTGTTTTTAAAGAATTGTCTGCTGATATAGGAGTTAAGCAGTGTATACTTACTAT
>NZ_JAELTV010000260.1 GCF_016429005.1 Pedobacter sp. ASV19 | reverse complement strand
AGATGTGTATAAGAGACAGCAATAATACTATAAACAACTAATTGATTTTGTAAATTTTCAAGTACCGCCGCCAGCAAAATTCTTACATTTGGACATGTACCTGGTAAAATCACCTCTTCTCTTAAAATGGTATTACCCATCTTTAGTCTGGAACAAAACCCGCTCTGACAAAGTCATTTATTTAACCTTTGACGACGGACCTATACCTGTTGTTACAGACTTTGTTTTAAAAACTTTAAAAAGCTTTAAAGCAAAGGCAACCTTCTTTTGCATTGGAGACAATATTGTAAAGCATCCTGATGTTTTTCAGCGGGTTATTGAGGATGGCCACCGGATTGGAAATCATACATTCAATCATTTAAAAGGCTGGAAAACTGAAGATCAAACTTATCTCCAAAACTTTCTCAAGTGCCAGGAATTAACCGGCACCGACCTGTTTCGTCCGCCATACGGCAGGATTAAAAAATCGCAGGTCAGTCAGATCAGGAAACGGTTCCCAAATCTGCAGATTATTATGTGGGATGTGCTCAGTGGAGATTTTGACCCTTTCCTTGCCCCCGATAAATGTTTCGAAAATGTAATCAGACATACTACTAATGGCTCTATAATTGTTTTTCATGATAGCCTCAAAGCATTTGACAGACTGAAGTATGCCTTGCCCCGAACACTACAATACTTGAATGATCAGGGTTATACTTGTGAGGCTTTATAGTTTCTCCTGTCCGTTTACTAAGTTCAGGCCAAAGCTTTCAAATCGTCATGGGCAGCGAATTAACAGCAATTCAAAACCAAAAACAAAGTTCAGTTTGTTCATTTTTGAACAATACTGTCCGTTAATGAACAGCCCTTTTGTAATGCTTAATCTTCCGCCTATTATTTAGAATACTTATAAATAATATAATGATTCTCAGATGATGGCCCGCCCCTGTTTTTTTTTGTAAATTCGCTACAAATAATTCTAATATATTACCTTTTAACACAGATTATCAATGGCTTTTGATATAGATATGATCAAAAAGGTGTATGCAAACTTCGGACCCCGTGTTGAAGCGGCCCGTAAACTAGTAGGCAGACCTTTAACACTTTCAGAAAAAATTTTATATACTCACCTTTGGGATGAGAATACCAATACTTCCTATGTTAGAGGTACGGACTATGTAGATTTTGCTCCTGACAGAGTAGCTATGCAGGATGCAACGGCTCAGATGGCTTTATTGCAATTTATGCAGGCTGGACGCCCTAAAGTTGCAGTACCTTCAACCGTACACTGCGATCACTTAATTACAGCAAAATATGGAGCAGAACAGGATCTTCCTGCTGCCAACACAGAAAGCAAAGAAGTATTCGATTTCCTTGCCTCTGTATCCAACAAATATGGTATTGGCTTCTGGAAACCAGGAGCAGGCATTATCCACCAGGTAGTATTGGAAAACTATGCTTTCCCGGGCGGAATGATGATCGGTACAGATTCTCACACTGTGAACGCAGGTGGTTTAGGTATGGTTGCAATTGGTGTAGGTGGTGCAGATGCCTGCGATGTTATGGCAGGTTTGCCCTGGGAGCTTAAATTCCCTAAATTGATCGGAGTAAAGTTAACCGGAAAACTAAACGGATGGACTTCCCCTAAAGATGTCATCCTGAAAGTAGCAGGCATCCTGACTGTAAAAGGTGGTACTGGTGCTATTGTAGAATATTTTGGCGAAGGAGCCAATAACATGAGTTGTACTGGTAAAGGTACGATTTGTAACATGGGTGCAGAGATAGGTGCAACAACTTCAACTTTCGGTTATGATGAAAGCATGGAGCGCTACCTGCGTGCAACCAACCGTGCAGATGTTGCGGATGCAGCTAATGCGATAAAAGAACACTTAACAGGAGATCCAGAAGTTTACGCAAATCCAGACAAATATTTCGATCAGCTGATCGAGATCAATCTATCGGAACTTGAGCCTTACCTGAATGGTCCGTTTACACCTGATTTAGCTACCCCTATCTCTAAGATGAAAGAAGTAGCTGCAGAGAATGGATGGCCAATGAAAATTGAGGTGGGTTTGATTGGTTCTTGCACCAACTCTTCTTACGAAGACATTTCACGTGCAGTAAGTGTAGCCAGACAAGTTTCCGAAAAAGGACTTAAAACTAATGCACAGTACTGTATTAACCCAGGTTCAGAACAAATTCGTTATACCATTGATCGTGATGGATTCCTGGACGTATTCAAACAAATTGGTGCTACTGTATTTACCAATGCCTGCGGACCGTGCATCGGTATGTGGGATAGAGTCGGTGCAGAAAAACAAGAGAAAAACACTATTGTTCACTCCTTCAACCGGAATTTTGCCAAGCGCGCAGATGGTAACCCAAACACTTATGCATTTGTAGCCTCACCAGAACTGGTTACCGCATTGGCTATTGCTGGCGACTTAAGTTTCAACCCGCTTACCGATACATTAACAAATGATAAAGGCGAGCAGGTAAAATTAGATGAGCCAACAGGACACGAATTACCTCCAAAAGGTTTTGACGTGGATGACGCCGGATTTCAGGCACCTGCTGCAGATGGAAGTGGTGTACAAGTTATTGTTTCTCCTACTTCTCACCGTCTGCAATTGTTGGATCCATTCAAACCTTGGGAAGGTACAGATCTTAAAGGCCTGAAATTACTCATCAAAGCCAAAGGAAAATGTACAACCGACCATATTTCTATGGCTGGTCCATGGTTAAAATTCCGTGGACACCTGGACAACATCTCTAACAACATGCTTATTGGCGCGGTGAATTTCTTTAATGAGAAAACCGACAATGTAAAAAATGAACTGACTGGAGAGTATGGTCCAGTACCAGCTACTCAACGCGCCTACAAAGCAGCAGGAATTGGTACTATCGTTGTTGGTGATGAAAACTATGGTGAAGGGTCCAGCCGCGAGCACGCAGCAATGGAACCTCGTCACTTAGGTGTTCGTGCCGTACTGGTAAAATCATTTGCCCGTATTCACGAAACGAATCTAAAAAAACAAGGTATGCTTGGCCTTACCTTTGCCAATAAAGAAGATTACGACAAAATCCAGGAAGATGACACGATCGATATCCTTGGCTTAACTGAATTTACACCAGATGTTCCACTTACTCTGGTCTTAAACCATAAAGACGGATCTAAAGAAGAGATTAAAGCAAACCATAGCTATAATGCTCAACAAATTGAATGGTTTAAAGCAGGAGGTGCATTAAACATCATCCGTAGAGAAGCTGCGGCTAAAAACGCATAAGCAATGCTAATATTAAAAGGCTCCCGCAGAAATACGGGAGCTTTTTTTATGCCTAAAAAAACGTCGCGGTCTCATCGCCGAAGGAAATCCTGAAACCAGTGCCCGGAGTCTTTAATAGTACGCTCCTGTGTTTTGAAATCATTATAGACAAGCCCAAAACGTGCGTTATATCCTTCAGCCCATTCAAAATTGTCCATAAGTGTCCAGGCCATATAACCTTTTATATTTATTCCCTCTTCTTTTACCTTTAATAAGGCCTCCAGATAGAGCTTAAAATAGGCTATTCTTTCTGTATCGTTAATGCTCCCATCAACAACCTTATCATGAAACGCGGCGCCATTTTCAGTGATAATGATATTTTTAACATTTGGATAGGCTGCAAACTGCCTGATGATGTTCTGAAAGCTATCTCCATTAATTTCCCAACCCATCGCAGTATGAGGCTTTTTACGGCTCTTAGCTTTTACTTCCCAGGCCTGTAATACCGGAATAAACGCATTGTACTTTATGGTGAGGGGAAAATAATTCTGAAGACCAATGAAATCAAAATCAAATGCCAGTCTTTCGGTATGTCTCCAGGTAGAATGATTTATTGAAAATTTCTCCATCACATCCCAGTCAGCCATAGGATAACCCATTCCTAAGGCTGGCTCAATAAACAGACGGTTCATTAAACAATCTACCCTTTTTGCAGCCTGTAGATCGGCTTCGTTCTGTGTAAAAGGAATAATCTCAGAACAGGAGTAAGTAGTACCAATATGTGCCTGACTGACCTCAGCACGAAGAATACGCCCGCCATCTGCCTGCGCCAGAGCAGCATGGTGCACTGCTGAGAAAAAGTTAGTCAGTCCCGTTTCTCCAGGAGCATGTATTCCAAGCATATATCCAAGTGAGGTAAAACCGAAAGGTTCATTCATCACAATCCAGTTTTTTACTTTGTCTCCATACTCCTTAGCACATATCGTTACGAAATGGTTAAAAGCACTATTAATACTATAGGCGGTCCATCCCCCCTCATCCTGTAATGCCTGTGGCAGATCCCAGTGGTAAAGCGTAACATACGGCGTAATATCTTGTTGCAGACATTCATCAATAACCTGATGGTAAAAACGGATACCTTCTTCGTTTACATGACCATGGCCTGAAGGGACAATTCTCGGCCAGGAAATGGAAAAACGGAATACCGAAAAACCAAGTGTCTTGATTAAAGCAATATCCTCTTTATACCGATGATAAAAATCACAAGCAATTGCAGGATGATGACCTTTTTTTATCTTACCAGACTTTTTAGAGAAAGTATCCCAAATGGACAGACCTTTCCCATAAGTATCAACAGCACCCTCAATCTGCGCTGCTGCTGTGGCTACACCCCATAAAAAATCAGTTCCAAATTGAGATGCTTTTATCATAACCCTATAAATAACAGGCAATATGGGAATCAGATATTAAATCAATATTAATTCAACAACATAAGTAAGCCTAATCTTTCAAACTCAAACCAATCTGTTTCAAAAGTATAGCGGCATTGAAAGTTTTACATGCCCCGTGTTTCAACTTATAATCGAAATGCATCTCGCCATCTTCAATCTGTATATCAAAATGATAATTCCGAACAGAGAAAGAATATTCTGCTTCCATTTCAGACAATTGCAAATCATGAGTAGCAAATAAAGCTGGGGTTTGCTGTTCAATCATCTTTTCAATAAAAACTTTAGAGCCCAGGTACTTATCCCTGCTATTCGTTCCCCGAAGCATTTCATCAATTAGTACAAAGGAATTCCTCTGCATACGGGTCGAATCCAGGATCATTTTAAGACGGTTAAGCTCTGCCTTAAAGGTAGAAGTCTGATCATTCAAAGAATCCTTGATCCTCATATAAGAAAGTACATTAAAAATTGACAAACTAAGCGCTTGAGCACACACTGGCCCTCCGGAGAAGGCCAGTACCATATTCACACCTACTGTTCTTAAAAACGTACTCTTACCCGCCATATTAGAACCAGTTACAATATCAACAGTTGGCTTTTCACTTAAGCTATAACTGTTCATAATTCGTTTTCCATCTTCAATCAGAGGATGACCAAGATTCAGCGCTTCCAAAGCAAAATTTTCCTGAATTTGAGGGTATACCCAAGCAGGCTCATTGTAGTTTAAGGTCGCAAAAGAGATCAGTTCCTCAAACTGACTGATCCGGTATAGCCCTTTCAATATATGAGCAGAAGAACCGGCATACCATTTATCCAGCCTTACCGTGCACCTCAAATCCCAAAGAAAGAAAAGATTTAAGAATGAAGAAACGATAATATTCAACCGGGCATCAAAAGCTTGAATGATAGATGACAGTTGTTTAATCTGTCTGCTTACAGGAGTACGATCCACCTCCGGTTGGAAAAAGTCACGGATATATTTGCTCTTCCACTGTACACGCTCTGTCCATTCAATCGTTCCGGAAAATGCCCTTAATAATTCTGCTCCTCCGCTAAAACCATAGTAAACCTGATTGATCGCTTTCAGATTAAAAAAAGTAAGCCCGGCGTTAAATACTGCAACAAACCCCAGAAGATTCCACCATACCCCACCCAAAAATGAGCCAATGATCAGCAAACCAATCGTTAAAAATGGGACAAAAGCTATATAGGCCCGAAGTAATTTAGCATGTATGAAACGAAGCTGCAATTCCAGCTCATGAGCGAGCTTATGTTCAATAACGCCTAACTGACTGGATTCATGATTTTGCAACTGGGCCCGGAAATGAAAAGTATCTTCGATATGTTTGTTAAGCTCTTCAATCCCTTCTTGCCTCTCCAGGATCACACTCCGCTCCAATGGCGCTTCCAAATGACGGGCCAGTAAATCCATTCCTCTGGTCGTTTTACAACGGTTAAGTGTTGCATATAAAGACAGAGGGCCAAAAACGTCCAGATCTGAGGTATACGGATGATGTTCATCCTGATATAGAGCTCCGTCATCATACCCATTCTTTCGGTCTAACAAGTGATGTTCCTCATTCTGATAAATCCACAATAGTTTTCTTGCATACTTCAATTCGCCCTGTAAGCTCACTTGCTTTTTGACCAGAATCATGAAAATCAAAACAGGAATACACAATAGCAATCCCATAATCCAATGATAGCCCTGACTAATGATCAGCGCAACAATTAATATCTCTGCAACAAACACCCCCAATCTGGATAAGGAGACCTGGTTAAGTTTTTTGACCAGCCCCTCTACCTTGTTTTGTTGGGTCTGTATTTGATTTTGATAGTGAATTAAAATAGCTTCTTTAGTTTTTACCATATATTTGAAGATTCTCAGAAAATCATAAATATAGGCAATACATTATATACCCTAATAACGGAATGAAGATAACCCTACTGGTGGTTGGAAAAACAGAAGATAAATACTTGATTGAAGGTATTGAAAAATACCTGAACAGACTGAAGCATTATATTGGCTTTAACTTGACCGTAATTCCAGACATAAAAAATACCAAGAACCTTACCGAAGCCCAGCAGAAGAGCAAAGAAGCAGAATTGATCCTAAAACAGATTGGTAATTCTGATCTGGTCGTCCTTTTAGATGAAAAGGGCAAGAAACACAGTTCTGTATCTTTCGCCAACTATCTGAACAAACAAATGATTGGCAGTGTTCAGCACCTCATATTCTGTCTCTTATACACATCTGACGCTGCCGACGAACGTAAAAAAGAGGGTGTGGGGGGGGGGGGGGGGGGGGGGGGGGGGGGGGGGGGGGGGGGGGGGGGGGGGGGGGGGGGGGGGGGGGGGGGGGGGGGGGGGGGGGGGGGGGGGGGGGGGGGGGGGGGGGGGGGGGGGGG
>NZ_JAELTV010000025.1 GCF_016429005.1 Pedobacter sp. ASV19 | reverse complement strand
GCTACGCTTTTATAAATGACATCTCTTTAATGAACTTATCGATCTCGCCTCACGGTGATCTATATATTTTGCAATTCTGCTGGCTCGTTTCTCAAAAGGTCTGTTTGAATATTCCTTCTGTTTCACTTATCAACTTCATTGTTTCAATCTTGTTTACTTGTTATCAAACTCCGTTTGGTAACTCCCCGTTTTGTTTGGGACTGCAAAGGTAGCAATCTTTATGTTATTCGCAAATTTTATTTTATCTTTTTTTTGCTTTTTTATTTCCGCTGCTTTCGCTTACTTCAATAACCCTAACACCTTGCTAAACCTCTCTTCAAATCCTCCTCACTAACCTTTTCTGCCGTCCCCTTCCTTCCGAAGCGGGATGCAAAAGTAGAAAAAAATTCCCTACACGCAAACATATTCTTACTATTATTTCAAGTATTTTGATAACTCCCTTATTTTCAATCATAAAAACTTGAAATAAAAAGAGCGGTAGCTTTAGAACCAGAGTTTGAGTTCCATCATGGTCGGCAAAAAAGCACCGCAGAAACCGGACTGCTGGCTACCTGGAAGCTACCAAGTGCGGATCAACCTCGTCTCTGGGTCGTATCTCGTTCGCCAAAAGGTACCTCTTTTGCGAACAAGATACGCATCTGATAGGCATTTGCCGTACACTTGCCCAATACCAGGTAGTATATATATAATACGAAATACTGGGGATAGTGGGGTGACTTGGTGGAAAACCGGGGGCATGCTGCTCCAAGGCTGGACGAGATCAGGCGGCTGAAGAAGCCGCAGCTCTCTGAGGCCTTTCCGCAGCATACCCCGGTTTTCCCGGCAAAGTGCAGAGGAGGGTGCAGAACCGACAGGGTGCAGACAAAAGCAGGGTTCAGACAACAGCAGAAAGGATTAGGAAGCATAAGGTAAGAATGGCGTTCAAAGGAAGAGGACAAGGGCCTATAACCAAAACTGGACCTCCACGGATCAAAACCGCACCTCAAACGCAGCTCATTCGGGAAATGCCCATCCTGCTCCGGTTCACAGGCGTACCGGGTTTATCTTTGTTCGCCGCTTGTTATAGCCCCTGACTAAGCGCTATATAGGTGGTATATAGATTACAGATTAATATATCCTATATATAAGGTTACTGGAATTATAAGGTCACTGAAAAAAATCAAAGAATTGCCCGGTTAGCACCCTCCCTAGCCAATATGCTAAGGAATGTTTAGGATACCTGCTGGAAGGCCTTAGAGATCTGCGGCTTCTTCAGCCGCCTGATATCGCGCAGCCTGGAAGAAGGTGTCCTAAAAATTCCAATGATATCCTCCCTCTCAAAAACGAAGGAAAGAAGATTATTCCAGACAGATAAAACTAAACATCCAGTTTCATAGAGAACAGATCCGCAATATGACCTCTGAGAACAGCCTTAACTTCTTCCATATCCAGTTCACGACCAAGTTCACGCTTCAGCGAGGTCACATCCTTATCATCTATTCCGCAAGGAACAATGTTTTTGAAATAGTCCAGATCCGTATTCACATTAAAAGCAAAACCATGCATGGTCACCCAGCGACTGCATCTTACGCCCAAAGCGCAGATCTTTCTGGCCTTTTCATTATCAGCATCCAGCCAAACCCCAGTATAACCAGGGTATCTCCCAGCTTCAACACCATAATCCTTTAAAGTGAGAATAACCGCCTCTTCGAGGGTCCGCAGATATAAATGAATATCAGTAAAGAAATTATCCAGGTCAAGTATAGGATACCCAACAATCTGGCCCGGACCATGATAAGTAATATCACCGCCCCTGTTTATTTTATAATAAGTAGCCCGCTTTTCCTCCAGACCCTGATCATCCAACAATAAATTCTCCGGCAAGCCACTTTTCCCTAGCGTATATACATGAGGGTGCTCGCAAAAGATCAGCACATTTGGGGTTTCAATTTCCGTATGATTGGTGCGGTTCGCCGTTTTAAGGGCTACAGTCTGATTAAAAATTTCTTCCTGTTGATCCCAGGCTTGCTGGTAATCGATCAATCCCCAGTCTATATATTTTACATTTTTATTCATAACAGAAATGATTAAGCCATTACATAACCTAACATATAACTATCCTCTACTTTAAAATAATGAGCTGTCAACTCTTTTCGCTCATCGGCTAAACTGACAAAGGCCCTCAGCTGTCCCTCTTCCTGCAAAGAAAAAGATTCGATATACATGTCCTTTTTTAGCTCCAGGCCTTTTCTTCCATTCCACTTATAAATAGCCTCCTTTACACACCAGCAAACATACAAGCCCTCGGTAGTCCGGTTCAGATCATTCTGCTCCAGTTCTTCCACAGAAAGGAATTTCTGTTCAATCTTGTGAATCTTGTCTTTGATCAGTTCGATATCCACGCCCACTTTCTTATTTCTGCTGATCATAACTGCAGCATAATCAAAAGAATGGCTCAGAGAAATTTCATAATCAATATTAACGAGATAAGGCTTACCGTGCTCATCCATCCTGCAGTCTATATATTCAGTGGTCTGCAGCATAGTTCTAAGCAATAAACGTGTACTCAGCCAGTGCACTAAGCGCTTACCATTACTCAGAGACGAAATAAAATCCAGTTCATGCTGTTTCAGCTGTAAACCTGCAATTAGTTGTTCCTCAGTCTCTTCTATCTTCCATACAGAAAGCATGGTTTGATCATCAATATTCTTATTAAAAACGATTGGCATCTCTATTTTAGGAAATCAATGGTAAAAGTATCTTAAATTAATCATAATTTAGCCCAAATACTTAATAAATGATACTTTCCGACAAACGTATTCTAGAAGAAATAGATAAGGGCACCATTATTATAGAGCCTTTTAAACCCGAATGCTTAGGCACAAACTCCTATGACGTGCACCTAGGCAAATATCTGGCCACCTATAAAGACAGAGTACTCGATGCAAAAAAACACAATACCATAGAGCATTTTGAAATTCCCAAAGATGGCTATGTTTTACAGCCCGGCACACTCTATCTTGGTGTAACACTGGAATACACAGAAACACACGCACATGTTCCCTTTTTGGAGGGCAAGTCCAGCACCGGACGCCTGGGTATCGATATTCATGCTACTGCAGGCAAAGGAGACGTTGGCTTTTGCAATACCTGGACACTGGAAATTTCCTGTGCACAACCCGTAAGAATTTATGCTGGTATGCCAATTGGCCAATTGATTTATTTTGTGGTAGAAGGCGATATTAAAACCATGTATAACACAAAAGACAATGCCAAATACAGCAACAAAACGACTAAACCTGTAGAAAGTATGATGTGGCAGAACAAGTTCTGATCCATTTTTAACCTTCCTTTCATATATTGCAATAAAGCCTCAATACTCGTATATTGAGGCTTTATTTTTATTACTCTTAATTTATGCAACCGCTAACCAAATACAGATTTAAACCCATTTAAGAGCAATTAAAAACAGAAAAATCTCGAAAAAAACTTTACTAATTGTATTCCAATGAAAAAAAAATTAGTTCTAACGCTCTTTGTACTTTTCGGCCTCTGTTGCTTTGTGGCTTTTAAAATCGATGACGATCCGTTTTCAGCCCTGATTAAAAAACTGGAAGCCTATAACCAACAAAATCCCCAGGAAAAAGTCCACCTTCATTTGGACAAACCCTATTATGCTATTGGCGACGATATTTGGTTCAAAGCCTATATCATTAATGCTACAACATCTCTACCCAGTGAAATCAGCAACATATTATATGTAGAGCTGATCAATGAATCTGATTCTGTCAAAAAACAGATTAAACTTCCTGTTATTGGCGGTTTTACCTGGGGAGACTTTAAACTGACTGATTCTCTTGCCGAGGGCAACTATAGGATCAGAGCCTATACACAATGGATGCGGAATGCTGGTCCGGAATTCTTTTTCGATAAAACCCTAAAAATTGGTAACTCCTGGGCCAATAAAGTTTTTACCCGTACAAAATATTCCTTCTCAGAAGAAAAAAATGCAGAAAAGGTCAACACTCAACTCACATTTACAGATAAAACCGGAAAGGCATATAGTAGTAATGAGGTGAACTATGTCGTTCAGATAGACAATAAGAATGTCAGCAAAGGAAAAGCGCTCACCAACAGCAACGGAGAAATCAGCTTTGATTTCCTAAATAACCGGCCAGAACTAAAATCCTCTGGAAAAATTACAGCTACAATTGAACTGCCGGGGAAAAAGAAAGTGGTAAAACTTATTCCCATCACGGCAACTTCCGATGCCATAGATATACAATTCTTTCCGGAGGGTGGAAATCTCGTGGAAAATATCCCTTCCAAACTAGGTATCAAAGCGATAAACAGCGCCGGCTTAGGCAAAGACATTTCCGGAAGCATTGTTGATAATGAGGGTACAGAAATCACTCAATTCAACACCACACACCTGGGTATGGGTAATGTGATCCTCAATCCGCAGCCAGGAAAAACCTACACCGCGATCGTTAAGTTCAAAGATGGATCTGATCAAAAGATCAAGCTTCCGCAAGCTCTACCCGGAGGCTATGTATTATCGGTAAACAATCTGGACACTTCAAAAATAAGTGTCAAAATCTATCTGAGCAGCAATATGCTGGGTAAAGGTGAACTAAAATTACTGGCACAGAACAATGGGAATGTATTTTCTGTTTTTACCACAAAAACAGAGAAACAACTGGTGATCATAAATATTCCTAAAAAAGATCTCCCTATGGGAATTCTTCAGCTTACACTATTTGGACCGGATAACAAACCCGTTTGCGAAAGATTAACATTTGTACAAAACCAAACCGACCTGACGAACCTTCAGGTGCAAAGTGACCGGAAAACCTATAACAAAAGAGACTCTGTACAGCTCACTCTGACTTCTACCGCAGACAATAAACCGGTACAAGGCATTTTTTCGATGTCTGTAACCAATACATCCGTTGTTCAACCAGACGAAGACAATGAAAGCAATATTTTCACCACTTTTCTACTCACTTCCGATCTGGCAGGCTATGTAGAGAAACCAAATTATTACTTCCTCCATAAAGATCCAGCTGCACAAAATGATCTGGATAATTTACTGCTCACACAGGGATGGCGGAGATTTTCATGGAAAACCTTTACAGGCAACACCAATCCTCCGGTAACTTATAAAGCCGAAAAGTCCCTTGCAATTAGCGGCACACTCACCACCCTGGGTGGTAAACCCATAGAAAAGGGAAAAGTTTCTTTGTTCTCTTCTTCAGGAGGACTATTTATGATCGATACCTTAACAGATGCCAATGGCCGCTTCAATTTTGACAAACTCCTGTTTAGTGACAGTACAAAATTTGTTGTTCAGGGCAGAAACGCAAAAAACAAAAAGAATGTAGAGATCAAGCTGGACCTCGTGCCAAGACAAGTCGTCACCAAAAACAAAAATACCGGGGATATAGAGGTGAACATCAACGAGGCCATTTCCTCTTACATCACTAAAAGTGAGACCTATTTTGATGAACTGACCAAACGGGGACTTTTACAGCGGACCATCATGCTGAACGAGGTCAATATCGTAGAAAAAAAGAACAAAGCTCCAAACTCCGCCAATCTAAATGGAGCCGGTCATGCAGATGCCATCATCACCGCAGATCAATTAGGCACTTGCACAACCCTGTCTCAATGTCTACAGGGTCGGGTAGCCGGTCTGATGATACGCGATGGAAAGGCTTATCTGATGAGAAACGGAAATACACCTATGCGGATCGTTCTTGACGGTATGAATATGGATGCAGATTTTCTGGATAACATTGTACCTCAGGAAGTAGAAACCATCGAAGTACTCAAGAGCATCGGGAATACAGCGATCTACGGAATGAATGGTGGTGGAGGTATCCTGGTGATCACGACTAAACGTGGGGGAGGAAATTATGGTTCAGTTTACACCCCGGGAATTATGGTATACACGCAAAAGGGATATTATACACCAAGACAATTTTATTCTCCGCGATATACTCCGGAATCCGGCAGCCAGCCTGACCTGAGAACAACCGTATACTGGAATCCGCAAATTATTACCAGTACCTCAGGAACAGCCAAGGTTGGTTATTTCAATACCGATCAGAGCGGCACCTACCGGGTGGTTACAGAGGGCATGAACCGTATAGGCCAACTGGCAAGAACTGTATATACTTATGAAGTAAAATAGATAAAAATGAAGACAATTAAAGTTAGCATAAAAGACCGCCTGGCCATTATTACCCTCAACAGGGCGAAGTCGAATGCCATGAACAGGGAAATGATCACGGAACTGAACGATATGTTCCGTAATATTTCTACAGATGCCAATATTGGCGGAGTGATCCTTACCGGCCAGGAAAACTTTTTTTCGGCCGGGCTTGACTTGATTGAGCTCTACCAGTATGATGAGAAGGAAGTCAGCTCCTTCTGGGAATTGTTCCTGGATTTTGCCTCTACCCTTACCCGTTTCAAAAAACCCCTGGTTGCAGCGATAAACGGACATAGCCCGGCGGGAGGCTGCGTAATGGCACTGGCCTGTGATGCGCGGGTTATGGCCGAAGGCAAATATATTATAGGACTGAATGAAGTGCCGGTAGGCATTATTGTACCCAACAGCATTTTCAAGCTGTATGCTTTCTGGATAGGTAAGGCAAATGCGGCCAGAAGCTTACTGGAAGGTAAATTGTTTAGTCCGGAAGAAGCATTACAGGCAGGCCTGATAGACGAAGTGGTTAAACCGGAGAGCATTCTGACCGCAGCAGAGCGGAGGATCAGGAAGTATATGGCTTTTGAGCCGAATACCTGGCAACAAAGCAAATTAAATATCAGACAGGAACTGATTGCTGCCACAACAGAGGATCAAAGTGCAACACTTGCCCTGATGCTGGAGCAGTGGTGGGCCCCTTCTACCAGGAGCATCCTGAAAACAATTATTGATAACCTTCAAAAAAAATAAGCGATGTACAACCAACCCATGCTGAGAGATGATGCCTTAAAAGGCAAAACCATTGTAATTACAGGAGGTGGTACCGGATTGGGTAAAGCCATGGGAACCTATTTCCTGAAACTCGGGGCCAACCTGGTGATCACCAGCCGAAAACTGGAGGTCATCCAAAAAACGGCAGAAGAACTGGAAAAAGAAACCGGAGGGAAAGTGCTTGCTGTGGCCTGCGATGTAAGGGAATATGAACAGGTAGAGCATGTGCTTGCAGAAAGCCTCAAAACTTTTGGCCGGGTAGATGGCTTGCTGAACAATGCAGCAGGCAATTTCATCTCTCCTACTGAACGTCTTTCCGCCAATGCATTCTCTTCTGTTATTGACATTGTATTGAAAGGATCTGTGAACTGTACCTTGGCCTTTGGAAAACACTGGATCAAAGAAAAACAACCTGCCAGTATTTTAAATATCGTCACCACCTATGCATTTACCGGATCAGCTTATGTCGTTCCTTCTGCCTGTGCCAAAGGTGGTGTGTTGGCGATGACCAGATCATTAGCCGTAGAATGGGGCAAATACGGTATCCGAACCAATGCCATTGCGCCAGGCCCTTTCCCAACCAAGGGTGCCTGGGAACGTTTACTACCGGGAGACCTGGCTGAGAAATTTGATTTCAAAAACAGAGTTCCTTTAAAGAGAGTAGGAGAGCATCAGGAACTGGCCAACCTCGCTGCTTTTTTAATCAGTGATTTTGCAGGCTATATCAATGGTGAAGTGATTACCATTGATGGCGGCGAATGGCTCCAGGGTGCCGGACAATTCAACGGCCTGGAAGCTATTCCTAATGAAATGTGGGATGCATTTGAGCAAATGACAAGAGCAGCAAAAGGAAGCTAAGCTCCTTTTACCACCTGATCAATGTACTTGCCCAGGTAAACCCGGAACCAAAGGCGGCCAGGCAAACCAGGTCGCCTTCTTTAATTTTTCCAGCTTCCCAGGCCTCGCATAAAGCAATTGGAACCGAGGCTGCTGTTGTATTTCCATACTTCTGAATGTTATTGAATACTTTGTCATCACTCAGTCCAAGCAATTGCTGCACATACTGACTGATCCTCAGATTGGCCTGATGAGGAACCAGCAGATCGATATCTTCGGGCTTCAGATGATTGGACTCCAGAGCTTCTTTGATCACTTCCGGAAATTTCACTACCGCCTTTTTAAATACAGCAGGTCCATCCATATAAGGCAGGGCCGCTCCGCTTTCCAGCTGTTCGGTTGTCATGAACAAACCACCCAGTTCCTGATCCGGATAGCCGGGCTTATCTTTCATCCATTTATTGGCAGCAGCACCAGGGTAATACATGGAAAGAATTTCAGCATCCGCCCCATCACTATGCAAATGGGTACTCAAAATCCCTTGTCCTTCCCGCTCGGCAGGTTGTAACACCACTGCACCTGCACCATCACCAAAGATGACAGAAACATTTCTGCTGCGTGTATTAAAATCCATTGCAAAAGAATGTTTTTCACTCCCCACCACCAGGATATTTTTATACATCCCTGTTTTAATGAACTGATCTGCAACAGAAAGCGCATATACAAAACCAGAACACTGGTTCCGGATGTCCAGCGCACCAATCTCTTTCATCTTCATTTCCCGTTGGAGCAATACTCCGCAACCAGGAAAATAATAATCAGGGCTTAAGGTTGCAAAAATAATAAAATCAATATCCTGAGCTGTAGTTCCAGCTCTTTCAATGGCTATTTTAGCCGCTTCGATCCCCATTGTGGTGGTCGTTTCTTCCAGTCTGTCTGCAAAACGACGTTCTTTGATCCCCGTACGTTCTTGTATCCAGGCATCATTTGTATCCATAAACTTAGAGAGATCGTCGTTGGTATAGACATTTTTTGGAACATAATAACCTATGCCTGCAATTTTAGAACTGTTCATCTTATTTGGTTTAACTGCAAATTTTAATCAAAAATAACTTTAACTGCAACATTATTTTGAAATAAGCTTATTTTTGTAGCATGTCCACAGAAACAAAAGAAGAAACCTTTACGCTCGAGGAGATCCTTTCCTCTTTAAAAACCTCGCATCGTTTAATTTTATGGAACGATGATATAAACACTTTTGATCATGTTATCCATTGTATGATGAAATACCTGGACTATACAGAAAGCCAGGCAGAAAAAATTGCCTGGGAGGTACATAATAAAGGAAAATGCGCCATCCTGGAAGGTTCTTTTACCGAAATGGAAATTTACCGGAAAATCCTTCAACAGGAGGGCTTAACCGTCTCTGTAGATTAGGACAGTTTTTTAAATACGGCCGTCAGCTCATCCTGGGTGGTCTGTGTTTTATCCTTTGCATACCAGCCATGTAGTTTTTCGGCAATTTTCATCATATCTGTTTCTTCGGCTTTCCATCCTTTTAAAAGGCCTTGCAAAATTTGTGGTCTTGGCCCCCATTGCATTTTCACTTCTCCCTGTTCATCCAGAACAAGCAGCACAGGAATGGCCCGTCCGCCATTGGTCAGGTGTGCATCGATTAAAGGTAAATGTTCGTCACGCAAGACAAATCTCAGGCTGAATTTCCCCGGATCACTTGCTTCTATTTTAGCAAACAAAGGAACAATCTGTGCAGCATCACCACACCAGCCCTCTGAAATCACCAGCAATCTGAGCGGCTTTTGAACAGACCTCAATGCCAGAAGCAAATCCTCATTTAACTCAACAGTCTTATCCACCCTGCTCATCCGCTGTATGTTCATTTTTGTATAATGAAGCATCGCTTCCGAGTCGTCCGGACCGGTCGTTTTTCCTTGTTTTAACTTTTCATCGATCAATTGGCGGTAAGCCGTATAGCTTAAACCCTCCCTATCAAAAATATTACTGTAATTTATCATGATATCGCTGTAATAAAATGGTTACGCCCTCTAATATTAAATTTCCTCGCTGTTACTTTGCCCTTCTTAAATAAACACACAAAAAAGGATAAAACACCAGATGAGAACATATGTAGGCAAAGTTCTGTTATTAGCCATTGGAATTTGTATAATAACTGTAAAACTTAATGCTCAATCAACCACACCAACATCAATCAGCGCAAAAGTCATAGACGCTCAGACCAATGAAACCGTTCCTTTTGCCACCGCAAGTATTCTCAACAGAAAAACGAAAGCTGTTGTAAAAGTAGCACAAACAGACGTTAACGGAAATTTAAAAATCATAGGGTTGCCGAATGGTGTATTCACCTTTAAAATAAGTTATATAGGCTATCAAACTCTGGTCAGAGACTCGGTAAATATTAACGGAAGTCAAAAAGATCTGAATTTTGGCACCATAAAAATGAAACCAGCCAAAGGTACCGTGCTGAATGAAGTCAAAATCACAGGTCAGAAGAGCACCATGCAGCTGGGCATTGATAAAAAAGTATTCTCTGTAGACCAGAGTTTGATCAGTGAAGGTGGTTCAGCAGCGGATCTTCTTCAGAACGTACCCACAGTACAAACCGACATGGATGGCAATGTAAGCCTGAGGGGTTCGACAGGGGTCAAAGTCCTCGTAGACGGAAAGCCCTCGTTAATTGCTGGTGGCGACGTAGCGACCATCCTTCAGTCTATTCCGGCCAGTTCTATTGAAAGCGTGGAAGTAATCAACAACCCCTCCGCAAAATACGATGCAGAAGGGCAATCGGGGATCATCAATATTGTACTGAAAAAGAACAAAAAGCTAGGATTTAACGGTTCCCTGGCACTTACTGCCGGAAACCGCGACAATTACAATGCGAATACGAGCCTTAGTTTCCAAAACAAAAGGGTAAACCTGTATGGAAATTACAGTTACAGGTATGGAAACCGTTTAGGTGGTGGCTACAATAACATTACCTATATAGATATGGTCAATAAAGTTCCGTCAGGTTATGCCGATCAAAATACAGATTCCAAAAACCTGGATAAGGGTCATAATGTAAAAGCAGGGATTGATTACAATGTTACCGACAAAAGCACCCTAAGCTTTTCAGGAAACTTTAATACCCGTGACAATGACAGAACGGATCTGCTTAAAGTAAACCGCTTAAATGCAGACCGGAGCCCGTTTGAGCTGAGCAACCGCCAAAATAAGACAGATGGTAATGGCAACAGCTATGACCTGAACATGGATTTCAGCCAGAAATTTAAAAAACCTAAAGAGGAACTAACCTTTAATCTTGGCTACTCTAAAGGCACCAATGACAACAATCAGACCTACACAACCGAATTCTACAACAGAGGCGGACAAACAGGTGTTTATCCTGACAGTATAAATACCAATATTGGTACAGGTTCTAACAAGAGTTATAATATCCAGGCAGATTATAGCCTTCCGGTTGGAAAAGCAGGTAAGTTTGAGACCGGTTACCGCAGTCAGATCCGCTACGCAGACAACAATACCTTGTCTTCTATTTTAAACAACACCACCGGAAATTACGATACGGATTATTCCCTGACCAATAATTTCCATAGTAAAGACCAGGTACATGCTATTTATGCCAATTTCCAGAACCAGGTTGGTAATTTTGGCTATCAGGTTGGCTTAAGGGCAGAAGATGCTTTGTTAAACACCACATCGGGAGCATACCACAGCGATAACAGTATTATTTATACCCCTGGAAAAGTAGACTATACCCGCTTGTACCCCAGCGTGTTTTTAACAGAAAAACTGAAAGGTGATCAGCAGATACAATTGAGTTACAGCAGAAGGGTAAACAGACCAAGAGCCTGGGACACCAATCCATTCCTGGATACTTCCGATCCTTTAAACTACCGTCAGGGTAATCCAAACCTGAAGCCAGAAGATGTCCATGCCTATGAATTCAGTTACAATAAATTCTGGAAGAAGGTCACGTTTATTTCTACCGTATATGTCCGTCAGACCAATGATGTCATTGAGCGGATCAGATCACTGCCTAATGATCAGGGCATCACCACGACGACCCCGGAAAACCTGGCCAAACAATTGGCTACAGGTTTAGAGCTGATTGGAAAAGTGGATATCATGAAAGCCTGGAATTTTACCGCTAATGCCAATTTGTACCACAGTAAACTCACCGGTTCTCCGGAATATGGTACGACAGATAATTCAGGATTCAGCTGGGATGCCAACCTGACCAATAATTTTATCCTTCCCTACAACATCAGCCTGCAGCTCAAAGGAGACTACAGCTCATCACAAGTCATTGCCCAGGGGAAAAGAAATGCGATGTACGGTTTGGATGCGGGCGCAAAATATGATTTCAAAAATAAAAAAGCTTCTCTGAGCCTGAATGTAAGGAACGTACTGAACAGCAGAAGCTGGAGTATGACCACCAATACACCGGGAACAGCCATAGACTTTAAACGGTACATGACCGGTCCGATGGGCAGTCTGACCTTCTCTTATCGTTTTGGAAGAACAGACTTCATTTCTAAAAAGACAAAAAAACAAGAGCAACAGGATCAGCAGCGTCCAGATGAAGGCTCATTTTAAGAGAAATTTGTATCTTGCGGCATGGATGAAAAGAATCCCTGGACAACCCTGGAAAGCCGCAAGATTTATGAAAACAACTGGATAGGCCTCACTGAACACGATGTGATCAACCCTTCCGGAGGCAAAGGTATTTATGGCAAGGTTCATTTTAAAAACCTGGCCATTGGTATTTTACCCCTGGACGCGGAAAAGAACACCTGGCTGGTTGGTCAGTACCGATACCCGTTAAATGCCTACAGCTGGGAAATTCCCGAAGGTGGTGGCCCGCTTCATCTCCCGGCACTTGACAGTGCCAAACGTGAACTGCTGGAAGAAACCGGTTTAAGGGCAAGCCATTGGCAACAGATCCAGCAAATGCACCTGTCAAATTCCGTTTCTGATGAACTGGCCATTATATATCTGGCTACCGGTTTAAGCGAGGGCGAATCTGAACCGGAAGAGACCGAACAACTCTGTATTCGTAAATTGCCTTTTGAGCAGGCTTATCAAATGGTTCTCCTGGGAGAAATCACCGACAGCATGAGTGTAGCTGCTATTTTAAAAACGAAAATTTTATTAGACGAGGGTGCCCTTAACATCCTTTAAAACATAATATCAATGAAGAAGCTTTTAGGTTATATATTAAGCCCTGTATTTTATATTTTCTTTGCTTTAACCCTGGTGGTTTTTCAACCCATACAATGGGTTTGTTACAAATGCTTTGGCTATAAGGCCCATAAATGGTCGGTAGATGTATTAAATTTTTTCCTGACCTATTGCCAGATTTTCCTGGGCAATTCCATTCAGTTTATAAATGACCAGCACCTGCCGGATAACCGTTCTGTTATTTTTATTGCCAACCATCAGAGCATGTACGACATTCCTTCTATTATCTGGTTTTTACGCAGGCAACATGTTAAATTCATTTCCAAAATCGAACTGACCAAGGGGATTCCTTCGATTTCTTTTAACCTGAAATATGGTGGGGGAGCAAATATTGACCGGAAAGACAGTAAACAATCTATCGGAGAAATTATAAAACTGGGCAGGCGGATGAAAGAAAACAACTGGTCGGCTATGATTTTTGCTGAAGGTACGCGTGCAAAAGATGGTCAGATGAAAAAATTCCATATCGGTGGAATCGCGACATTGTTAAAAATTAATCCTGATGCGCTTGTCGTTCCCATCGCTATTGAGAACTCCTGGAAAATTGTACGTTATGGCTCCTATCCTTTAAGCACTTTCGAACGGTTAAAGTGGACCGTACTGCCTGCCATTTCTACCGAAGGTAAATCGCTTGAAGAGATTACCCTGGAAGCCGAGCAGGCCATCCGCAAAAAGCTAAACCAGGAACTGCCTGCTTAAAGATTTTTATTCTCGATACGTTTAAAGAACTCATCCCGGTAAGTGTCTCCAATCGGAATCACTTTTCCGCAGATGCTAATGCGGCTTCTTTCTATACTTTCAATCTTATCCAGCGAAATAATATAGGATTTATGGACCCGGATGAACTGAGATGAAGGCAAGGTTTCTTCCATTTTCTTCATATTCTGAAGTGTAATCACCCTTTCTGTTTTTGTATAAATAGAAATATAATCTTTTAAGCCTTCAATATAGAGTATGTCGGCCAGTTCAATCTTCTGTATTTTGTGTTCTGTTTTAACAAAGATAAAGTCCTGTACCGGATGGATAACTACTGGGGCGGGTGCGGCAACAGGGACGGGTGCAGGTGTTACTGCTGCTTCTGTATTTTTCACCTGGCTGTGTACTTTTTCTACTGCCTTATAGAAACGGTCAAAGGCAATGGGTTTAAGTAAATAGTCTGAAACATTCAGGTCATAGCTTTCCAGTGCATACTGGGAATAAGCAGTGGTGAGTATATAATTCGATTTTCCAGTTGCAATTTTCAGAAACTGAATCCCGGTCAGGTCTGGCATCTGGACATCCAGAAAAACAAGATCTATACCCCCGGCCTGAACCAATTGCAAAGCCTCAATTGCATTTTCCGTGCGTTTAACAAGCTCCAGAAATGGAACTTTAGAAATATAGTCTTCTATAATATCCAGAGCCAGAGGCTCATCATCAACAGCAATACATTTAAGTTTCATCATATATCAAGCATTAGTTCACTGGTGTAATGGGTAGCCGAATTTACAATATTTAATTTATACCTTTCAGGATATAATAATTGTAATCTGCGCTCTACATTATTGAGCCCTACCCCACCCATTTCGTCTTTATTCTGTTTACTTTTTTTATTGGTAATACTAAAGTGGAGGATCTTCTGATTGGCAATGATATTGATTTTAATCGGATCCTTTGGATCATTAGCCACTCCGTGTTTGAATGCATTTTCTACAAATGAGATCAGGATCAGAGGTACAATCTGCTGGTCGTCGATCTCCCCGTTCAAAGTCAGCTCCACTGCGGCCCCATCCTTAAACCGTAATTTCTGAAGCTCTATAAAGCTTTTCACATATTCAATCTCCTTACTCAGCGACACCCAGCTATCATTACTTTCATAGATCATATAACGCATAATCTCCGATAGCTTTAAAACAGCATCTGCTGTCTTATCCGATTTTTGATAAGCAAGGGAATAGATGTTATTTAATGAATTGAATAAGAAATGTGGATTCAACTGCGATTTGAGAAACTGCAGTTCCATATCCTTTTTTTCACTCTCCAGTTTACGCTGCACCCGTTCATTACCAAACCAGTCTATGGCCAGTTTAATTAATGCGCTGATCACGATAAAGAAACCGGAAGTAAAAACCGACCTGACAATATATTCGGGAATCTCTGTATACTTCTTTTCTCCGCTCTTGCTCAGATAAGCCAAAATGACATCACTGTTCAATACAGCGATCATTGTTTTCAAAATACACATGAAAACGATAAGCAGCAGCATAGAAAAAACATACATACCGTATCTTTTCCTATCCTGAACCAATTGCGGAATAAGCAAAGTATAGTTGATATAAAAGATAGAAATATTAATCAGGCCATAGTATCCAAAATGGACCATGATCTCATGTGGCGACAACCTTCGTTCGTTGCTGGCGATAGCCAGGCCGCATATAATGATCACGATCAACCAGAATATAAAATGGATCAGGAAAGAGCCTCTGTTTTTCATTCGTATACTATCGTTTTTTCAGCAGTGCTTATTTTTCTTTAGTTGTCTTCAAGCTGCCCTTGGCGGTATATGGCAACGAAGCTATGTTGTGCTATAATAACCATTCCACTGTAGGCTTCCAAAATAAAAAAACAAATCCTCTGTACGGCTTCCGTTTCGACGAACTGGCTTTTTTCTTCTACGAACCCCCAAAAAAGACGATTTTCTTTCAAACCGTCCAAATTAACTGTTTATCTAGAATAACCTGCGCTTGGTCTAAAACATTTTAGCAGGATATTTTTTATGATTCTATTTGTTTCATCAAACCGAGCATTAGTAAGCTCCGTGAGAATAAAACTTGAAAAAAAGAATATTATGAAAACGTTATCTAACATCTCGCCATTTATACTTTTACTGGTTCCAGTTTTTGTAGTTCTGTTGTTAACTTTTACAACCAGCATCAACAGCACCCGTCAAAACGATGAAGCTTCCGTAAAACGTACCCTAAACACACGCGGTCCGGTGGTGAAGGTTGATGCCTTGTTCTCCAAATAGTTATTTCCCCGGTTTTGGTGTCACGATCAGGCTTTCATGCCCCAATGCGTCAACAGACTGCAAACCAAAAAAATAATTATCCTTCGAGTACGGAAGGACAGCCGAAGTCTCTGTAAAAAAGAACTTCTTCTCCCAAACAGGGCTGCTGGTTTCCCTGATTAGCACATAATAACCAGAAGGCTGTATGCCTGCAGGCGCCTTCCACTTTAAAGCCGTCTTATTTGTCAGTTCTGTTGTTAATAAAAGAACTTCTCCGGGCTCCTGAGGTGCCAATCCCAAATTTGCAAGTACGGCAAGATTCAATCGTGTGATCTTCTGCAAATAGGTATAATCTACATATTCCGGCAAATCTCCAATTTGAAATTCTTGTCCTTTCTTGATATCCTGATGCTGCCGGTTAAAGTTTTCATTCATTTCCGTTATCCGAACTGCAGTAAAACCCTGTAAGGAAAAGGGAGTATGGTCCCCTCCTCTTAAAAAACGATCCCTTCTATAGATCAATTTTACCTGCAGCTGATCTACGTATTTTTCTCCGGTCTCTTTAATATAGCTGGCTGCCTGTCTGGCAGCGCCATCATTTTCTGTTCCTGCAGATTGTCTCGCCAAAGCCTGCTCTTTAGTTTCTGCAGCAGAAATCCCTTCACTGAAAACCCGAACACTGCTGTTGTCTTTCAGATCAGTTTCCATACCATAACTATTACCAATCATATCATTATTGAGCAATAAGTGTACATTCCATCCTTCCTCTTTTGCCCGCTTTGCCAAATGCGCGGCACCATACAGCCCCTGTTCTTCGCCCACCATGGCTACAAATACGATGGTTGAACGGAAACTGTTTTTGCTCATCACCCTGGCCAGCTCCAGTACACCGGCTACACCAGACGCGTCGTCGTTAGCCCCCGGGGCAAAATCTTTTTTGTTCATCACATCCGTTACCCGTGAATCATAATGTCCGCATACCATCAGCATACGCTGATCAGCCGGATCCGTGCCCGGTAAAATGGCCATTACATTTTTTAATGTTGTAGGCTCCGGTACCCGTTTTCCGTCTGCAGGCTGAACAAACTGATCAAAACTGACCTTGAGCTTTCCCCCGTTATCTTGATTATACCGTTCAAATTCTGATTTGATCCAGGTGCGTGCAGCACCTATCCCTGTGGTTTTACTTAAGGTATCACTAAGCGTGTGCCTGGTTTGAAAAGAAACCAGTTTTCTTATCGTTTGCTCCAGGTGAGTTGCGGAAACCTGCTCCAGCATTCCTGAAATCATAGGATCACGGACAACGATCCGCTGTGCAGACGCGGTATGGATCACCAACAAGAATAAAACACAATAAGCTAATTTCATAAGAATGGGTTTAATCGTCTAAGAAAGGTACAAATTATTCAAGGATAATTTTCAAACTAAAGATTTAGTAATAAAAATTTGCATAACTAAATAATTAGTTATAGCTTTATACAACGCGTTACAAGAACCTAAAATAACCTGATTAATAAGAACATATGGAAATTAAAGATTTAACTAAAGCCGAGGAACAGATTATGCAAATCATCTGGCAAATTGAAAAAGGCTACGTAAAGGACGTCATTGATCTGCTTCCCATTCCCAAACCCGCCTACAACACGGTCTCTACCATCATCCGCATTCTGGAGACCAAAGGTTTTATAGGCCACCATGCCTTTGGAAAATCACATCAATATTATGCTTTGATCAGTAAGGAAGATTATAAACGCCATGCCACTGAAAAACTGATGGGCGGCTATTTCGAAAATTCTGTAGAGAGTATGTTTTCCTTTTTTGTTAAAGAGGAAAAAATTGATCTCAATGATGTAGATGAGATCCTAAAAATGATCAATAACCTTAAAAACAAACCACAATGAACTGGGCCCATTATATCCTGCAAGTCAATATATACCTGGTGGTATTCTATGGCTTCTATAAACTATTACTAGATAAAGAAACGTACTTCATGCTGAACCGGATTTATCTGTTGTCTGCCGGTCTGCTTTCCATATCTATTCCATTCTTAAGATTTGAATGGTTTGCCAGTCAAACCGTGAGTCAGCCAATATATATGGGTGCCTATCAGCTCAATTCCTATATCAGTGAATTTAACCAGGCGACACCAGATTCTTATGCCGTCTGGATTGGAAGCGTACTTGTCCTGGTTTATGTTGCTGGCGTAATTCTGTTGACATCCAGGCTTATTGTTCGCGTTATCAAGGCTTCCTCCTCTCTAAAGACAACAAAAAAAGGAACAGCATTTTCTTTCCTCAACAGGAAATCCATAGATCCGGACTTGCCCAATGTAGACATCATCCATCAGCATGAAAATGTTCATATGAAGCAATGGCATACCGCAGATGTTCTATTTTTTGAGGTGCTGACCATACTCAACTGGTTCAATCCAATCCTTTATTTCTATAAACGCAGTATTCGAAACCTTCATGAATATCTGGCAGATGAGCAGGCGGCAAACTTCCAGGGGGACAAGGAAGAATACGCCATGCTCCTGCTGAGTAGTTCTTTCCAGGTTCCAAGAACTTCCCTGAACAATCATTTTTTCACTCAATCTCAACTTAAAAAAAGAATCACTATGTTGTACAAAGAAAAATCAAAAAAAAGAGCTGTACTGAAATATGGCCTTTTCCTGCCCTTATTCGCATTGACTTTAACCCTATCGTCTGCGACACTTAGAACCAATGATAAAGTTGCCAAGCTTACAGAAGGCATTCCATTGAACACTTCGTTCTTTATGTCGAATGGCATACTTGATCAGAATGGACAACCCAGACAGGATAAAGTTTATGATTTTGTCAGCATCGAGAAACAACCAGAGTTTAAGGGTGGTATGAAGAAATTCTACGAATACCTGCACAGCTCTCTCAAATATCCCGAAGGTGCAGTAAAGAATAATATTCAAGGCAAAGTATTTCTATCCTTTATCGTAGAAAAAGATGGTAAGCTCAGCAATATTCATGTCGATAGAAAACTAGGCTATGGTACAGATGAAGAGGCCGTAAGAGTATTAGAAGAAAGCCCAAACTGGGATCCTGGATTGGTTGAAGGAAAACCAGTTAGGGTAAAATACAATATCCCAATCTCCTTTTCTTTAAGCAAATAGAAATCAGCACCTTCTAAAAAGGACGAAGCCCCAACCAATACGGCAGGGGCTTCGTTTAATATCCTTGTCTCGAGATATAAATTTATTAAACTTCTTCCTCAGAAACAAATTTTGCCGAATAAAAATCTCTGTTCATCCTGGCTATATTTTCTAATGATATTCCTTTAGGGCATTCTGCTTCGCAGGCCCCTGTATTGGTACAGTTACCGAAACCTTCCGCATCCATCTGTGATACCATGCTTTGAACACGACGGTAACGTTCTGGCTGTCCCTGAGGCAATTGTGCCAGTTGTGAGATTTTTGCCGAAACGAACAGCATTGCCGAAGCATTTTTACAGGTAGCTACACAAGCACCGCATCCGATACAGGCTGCAGCCTCGAAAGCCGAATCTGCCTTTACCTTAGGAATAGGGAGGTTATTTGCATCCTGCGCATTTCCAGTATTCACAGAGATAAAACCTCCGGCTGCGATAACGCGGTCAAATGCCGTACGATCCACCATTAAATCTTTGATCACCGGGAATGCTTTTGCTCTCCATGGTTCCACAACGATGGTATCACCATCTTTAAAGGAACGCATATGCAGCTGACAGGTGGTTACCCCCTGAAGCGGTCCGTGAGGCTGGCCATTGATAAACATAGAGCAGGCCCCGCAAATACCTTCGCGGCAATCGTGGTCAAAAACAACAGGTTCTTCTCCTTTGTCAACAAGACCTTCGTTCAATACGTCAAACATTTCAAGGAATGACATATCAGGTGAAATATTAGATAATTTATAATCTACCAAACTACCTTTGGCAATGTTATTTTTTTGACGCCATACTTTCAGCGTTAAATTCATATTTCCTGTACTCATGGTATTGGGATTTTTTACCTATTTATAACTTCTTTGTGCAACCTTAATATTTTCAAACTTCAGCTCTTCTTTATGAAGTTCAAAAGTTACATCACCTTTGTATTCCCATGCAGAAACATAAGCGTAGTTCACATCATCTCTTAAAGCCTCGCCTTCTTCTGTCTGGTATTCTTCTCTGAAGTGACCGCCGCAAGACTCATTTCTGTTCAGTGCATCCATACACATCAGTTCGCCCAGTTCAATAAAGTCAGCTACCCGGCCTGCTTTCTCCAGTTCAGGATTCAACTCATTGGCATCACCTGGTACACGCAGATCAGACCAGAATTCCTTACGCAATTGCTGGATTTCCTCGATACCTTTTTTCAAACCTTCTGCATTACGCGCCATACCACATCTTTCCCACATGATCTTACCTAGTTTCTTGTGGAAATGATCTACCGATTTTGTTCCTTTTATCGCAAAGAACTTATCCAGAATCGCTTTTGCACTGGCTTCGGCTTCAACAAAGGCCGGGTGATCTGTCGGGATAGGCTTGGTGGCCAGTTCTTTTGACAAATAAGCACCAATTGTATAAGGAATCACAAAATATCCATCTGCCAGACCCTGCATCAACGCGGATGCACCTAAGCGGTTTGCTCCATGATCAGAGAAGTTGGCCTCCCCTAAAGCATATAAGCCCGGTACAGTAGTCATCAGGTTATAATCTACCCATAAACCGCCCATGGTATAGTGAACTGCAGGATAAATACGCATAGGAAGCTCATATGGATCTTCTCCGGTAATCTGCTTGTACATGTCAAACAAGTTACCATATTTCTCTTTAATCACTTCCCTGCCCAGTCTCATGCAGGTTTCTTTATCTGGATTATGAATATTATGCTTATTGGCTTCTATCCTTCCATAACGTTCTGTATTGGCTTTAAAGTCCAGATAAACCGCCAATTTAGAAGCACCCACACCATATCCGGCATCACATCTTTCTTTGGCTGCACGAGAAGCCACATCACGCGGCACCAGGTTACCAAAAGCAGGATACCTGCGCTCTAAATAATAATCTCTTTCGTCTTCAGGGATATCTGTTGCCTTACGTGGATCGTCTTTTTTCTTAGGTACCCAGATCCGTCCATCGTTTCGCAATGACTCAGACATCAGGGTCAGCTTGGACTGATGATCGCCTGAAACCGGAATGCAGGTTGGATGGATCTGTGTATAACAAGGGTTACCAAAGAATGCACCTTTTTTGTGCGCTTTCCAGGCTGCTGTTACGTTACTGCCCATCGCATTGGTAGATAAATAAAATACGTTACCATAACCGCCGCTGCAAAGCAGTACAGCATGTCCAAAATGACGTTCCAGTTCACCGGTGATCAGGTTACGGGCAATAATACCACGTGCCTTTCCATCAATAACCACCACTTCCAGCATTTCATGACGGGTAAACATTTCTACTTTACCCATTCCCACCTGACGCTCTAAAGCACTGTATGCACCCAAAAGCAATTGCTGACCAGTTTGACCTGCAGCGTAAAAAGTTCTTTGTACCTGTGTACCTCCAAAAGAACGGTTGTCTAATAAACCCCCGTATTCTCTGGCCAATGGCACACCTTGTGCCACACACTGGTCTATAATGTTCGCACTTACTTCTGCCAAACGATGTACGTTTGCTTCCCGGGCGCGGTAATCACCACCTTTAATGGTATCATAGAATAAACGGTAAGTACTGTCTCCATCATTCTGATAGTTTTTTGCCGCATTGATACCACCCTGAGCCGCAATAGAGTGCGCTCTGCGGGGCGAATCCTGGAAACAAAAGCATTTTACTTTATATCCCATTTCTGCCAGAGTGGCTGCAGCCGAAGCTCCTGCCAGTCCTGATCCTACCACGATGATCTCTATACTCCTTTTATTGGCTGGATTTACCAAAGGCATAGAAGAACGTAACTTAGTCCATTTTTCGGTTAATTCACCTTCTGGTATATGAGCATTTAATTCTGCCATGTTATTTTAAGCTTATACGTTCAAAAATTAATTAATAAAACCTGCATAGATTGCGATTGGCATTAAAGCGAAAAGCAACGCGATGATAATAGAATACCATACACCAACGCCTTTAATAAGCGGCGTATATTTCTTATGGTTCCATCCCAAAGTTTGAAATGCAGAGGAAAAACCGTGTAATAAGTGATAAGCAAGGGAAACCATTGCCAGCACATACAATACAACGATCCAGATATTTTTAAAAGTTTCCTTCATCACAGCAAACAGATCTTCATGCCCATTCGCATCTGTTGTAGGAATACCGGTAAACCGGGATACTACCCAGAAATTAGACAAGTGCACAATTAAAAAGATCAGCAACAAGGTACCCAGTAAACCCATAGATCGGGAATACCACTTACTATTTGCATTACCGTTGCTTACCGCATATTTTACCGGACGCGCAGCCTGGTTCTGGAAAGTTAAACGTGCACCCTGAACAATGTGTGCAATAAGTCCTACGAAAAGGACAATCTCTCCAGCCCTGATCAGCCAGTTGGTAGCCATAAAATGTGCCCCAATATTAAAGGTAAGTCCACCGTCATTAATAAAGATCAGTGCATTGATAAAGCAATGCACTATTAAAAATAAAACCAAGAACAGGCCGGTAATGCCCATTATTAATTTTTTTCCGATAGAGGAGGAAAAAGCGTTTCCGAAACTAGCCATTTGATTGTTTTTTTATAATTCTATTCCTGCAAAAGTATTTAATAAATGAATTAAATTGGTAATTCCAAGCACAAATCGACTATTTAGAAACGTTCTAAGATGACATAAGGATGATAAATAAAAAAGGGGAGCTCTAATGAAGCTCCCCTTTCACCTAAAATTTTTAAGGCTTAGAAGGCGATCGTAAATTTACCACTGTCTCCAACGCCTGAGATGGTTGTTCTTCCGTTTCTGGAAGTAGGCAATGCCTCTTCTACATCTTTTGCACTATTCACCGGCTTACCATTGATTGAAGTAATCAGCGTACCTCTTGAAATATCAAAAGAGTCAAATGCTTTACCTTCTTCCACATTAGTTACTACCACACCATTTCTCACACCATATTTCGCTTTTAATCCAGCTGGTGCTGGCGAAAACGAAGCGCCCAGTTTAGAGATGCTTGCTCCGGTAGATTTGGCGCCATTGGCTTTAGCCACAAGGCCTACACTCTTATCACCTCTTAAGGTCACACTCACATCTTTTAACTGACCATCTCTTAAGATCGTCAGGTTCACCTTATCGCCAGGACTCAGACGTCCAATTTTTTCCTGAAGATCAGGAGAATCATAGATCACATTACCTTCTACTTTTTTAATAATGTCTCCTGGTTTAATTCCGGCAGCCGCACCACCACCATCAGGCAATACATCGCTCACATATAAACCGTCTATATCTTTAACTTTCAGACGCTCGGCCTGATCCGCATCAAGTGGGGTAAAAGTAACGCCGATATAACCGCGTTTTACTGCGCCATACTTTTTAAAATCCTCCAGGATTTTTTTAGCAAGGTTTACCGGAATTGCAAAACCATAACCTTCATTTGTTCCCGTTTGAGAAGCAATAGCGGCATTGATACCGATCAATTCACCATTAGCATTGACTAAAGCACCACCGCTGTTTCCCGGGTTAATGGCGGCATCGGTCTGAATATACGATTCAATGCTGCTGTTGGCTGGTCTTTTACCTGTTCTTTGGTATTGTTCATATTCTTCTTCAGTTGGCTGCTGATTTCTGGCCAAAATCCCAATAGATCTGGATTTAGCACTTACAATACCTGCAGTTACTGTGGTTTGCAGATCTAATGGGAAGCCTACGGCCAATACCCATTCTCCAACCTGTACATTATCTGAATTACCCATCTTTACCACTGGTAAATCTGTAGCCTCAACTTTAATCAATGCAAGGTCTGTATTTGGATCAGCACCAATTACTTTGGCAATCACTTTTTTCCTGTTCGACAAAACCACTTCAACTTTCTCTGCATTCTCTACCACATGGTTATTGGTTACAATATATCCGTCGGGCGTTAAGATTACTCCTGATCCTGATGCTGCCCTTGGAGCACGGGATCTGCCCCCGCCGCCAAAAAACTGTTCCATCATATCCATTGGAGAAGAACCCCCGCTGTTATTTGAACTGTTAAATGTTGTTCTGATGTGCACTACTGCCGGTGAAACCGCAGCTGCCGCCTGCACAAAATCTACTGCCCCTGTTGAGGAAATCTTAATCGGGTTACTTGCAAAAAGCACCTTTTGCTTTTCTTCAATAGACATCCCATCCTGACCGCGCTCTAAAAATCTATAGGCGCCAATTGCTGCAGCACCACCTACCAGTGCCGCTAAAATTACTAATCCTATCCTTTTCATTTGTTCTGTATGTTTATGGTGTATATCAATTATTATATCTGTTTCAAAACATCATTAATCCGGTTTTAATGGCTGTAAATGAGTGAAATAATTATTTTTATAATCCTATGTTCAAATTTAATACCATATGCACGATATTTGTATCTGCTCAGCATCATTATTTAGTTAAAAAATGTTAAATCGGGAGCAAATAAAATAAATGAACATTCCATTCTATAAATACCAGGGCGCCGGCAACGACTTCATTCTGATCGACAACAGAAAAAAAGAATACAACCAACTGAATTATAAAGATATAGAAAAAATATGTGATCGGCGATTTGGGGTTGGCGGCGACGGATTAATGTTGCTGCAGGAGCATCCTGGCTATGATTTTGAGATGCTTTATTTTAATGCGGATGGCAGGCCGGGAAGTATGTGCGGTAACGGTGGACGTTGCATCGTGGCTTTTGCCAAATTCCTGGGCATTATCGACATAAAAACTGACTTTTTGGCTGTAGACGGTCCGCATCACGCCAAAATTACAGCTGAAGGCAACTGGGTAGAATTACAGATGATCGATGTGAACCACATCAGCCAGGATGGTGAGGCTTATGTATTGAACACAGGTTCTCCTCACTATGTAGAGCAAGTTACTGACCTGGAAAGACTGGATGTATATCTGGAAGGAAAATCCATCCGGAACAATGACACCTACAAAGAACAGGGCATTAATGTGAATTTCATAGAAGACAAAGGCGACCATCTCTTTGTAAGAACCTTTGAAAGAGGGGTTGAAGATGAAACTTACGCTTGCGGAACAGGTGTTACCGCTGTCGCTTTATCTATGGCTAAACATAAAGGACAGAGTGGCCATATCAGCACACCCATCAAAGTATTGGGCGGAAAGCTCCGCATTGAATTTGATTATGATGGAGATGCCTTCACCGATATTTTTCTTTGCGGACCAGCAGAGCAGGTCTTTGCCGGAACAATCGACGTTTAATCTCCTTCAGCCAGGTGTGCGGCAATGCCAATTTTGATCTCACCAAAACTGTATTCTCTGCCAAGGCGATCCCGGATAGGGTTCATTTGTAAAGTCTTAAGATCCCGGATAGCCTCCAGGATCTTCTGGAGCTTTTTAGCCCCTATAATCTCTTTTGCAGAGATTTCCTGCCTTGCAATGTAGTGGGCCAGATGACCTTCAATGGTCCCGAGCGCCATTTTCCTTTCTGTAGCTATTTCCTGTAGCGTCTTACCTTCTTTTAACAACTGTAGAGAAAGCTCCTTTGTGTCTACTTTTGGCGCCTTTTCTTTAGCCTCAGTCTTTTTCGTTTTCGATGTCTTACTTTTTTTAGCTGTAAAGTCCAGCGTATTGGGCATCGCAAATACCTTCTTCATTTCAAACTCACGATTGGCTTCATCCAGCAGATCATTGACATCCTTTTTTGTGAATTCTTCTCCTCTGATTGTAGCCTTTAGAAGCGCAGTGGCTTTCCTGATATTTTTATATTGTTCATAGAATAAAGACTCCATCTCCAGCAGTTCTGTTAGAAAGGCGACAACCTGTTTATCCTGTTTGACCAGTTCCATACGGTCAAAAATATTCTTCGACATCCGCTGAAGCAATGGATTAAAATAGTTCTCCGCAGCAATTGTACGGTCCAGCAGCAAATTCAAACCCGCTTCAGTCTTATCCGCACAGAGCCGCTGTATCTGAGCCAAAAACTTGCTGGCATTCACCTTTTGCTCGCTGAGCTCCCTCAACAATTGCTGAGCCCACTTAAAATGCTTTTGTTTTGCTGACTTGTTCAAATCCTTGGTATAGGAATGAACATGTTCATAAACATAATTATCAAGGCTGGTTAAATCAAAACACTTCAAAAGGTAGCGCTGCAAAAATATTTCACTCTCCGATTTGATCTGCTCATTGAGCACAACGCCATCAGCCTTATTTTTAGAAAAAAGAGAAACATTAGGATCCTGGCGGATACCTGTTGAGGGAAGCGGCGAAGTCAACACCAGACCATCCAGAGACCTGAGCCTGGACAAGGCCACATAGATTTGCCCGGGAGCAAAAGCATTACCAATATCAACAATTGCCTTGTCAAAAGTTAAACCCTGACTTTTATGCACAGTAATAGCCCAGGCCAGCTTGATCGGGTACTGAATAAATTTCCCAATCACCTCTTCCTTTATCTCATGAGTTACTTTATCAGTGGTATATCTGATGTTCTTCCACGTATATTTTTCCAGCTTAATCCGCTCCCTATCTCCTTCCGTTTCTACTTCAACAGCATCAGCAGTCAATGACACCACCGTAGCAATCTTTCCATTAAAGAACCTCTTTTCCGGCGAAGGGTCATTTTTGATGAACATGATCTGTGCGCCTACTTTCAATTCGAGGCTCTGCTCTGCCGGATAGGAGGATTCACTGAATTCATCTTCAATAGCCGATTTATAAAAATAAGACGGGGATTTCAGTGCATCCAGACTTTGCCTGTTCAAAGCATCTGCCCTTTGATTGTGTGTAGTCAGGGTAATGTATTTTTCCGTAGCAGGAGGGCTAAAATTTGCTTTATAGTGCTCTTGCAGCAGCGCTACATCTGCTGCAGTAGCTGCATTATTCCTCAAATTGTTCAGCAGGTTAATAAAAACCTCATCTGCCTGCCTGTATACCTTTTCCAATTCTATATAAATAGGCGGGTGGTGCAGCAGTGCATGTGCATCAAAAAAGTAAGGACTTTGGTAAAAGGTACTTAATAAAGGCCATTCGCTGGATTTCACTACCGGGGGCAACTGATGCAGATCACCAATAAAGAGCACCTGAACACCTCCAAAACTTGAATTATCCCTCCGTATATAACGAAGCACCATATCTATGGCATCCAGAAGATCCGCACGCAACATACTGACCTCATCGATGATCAACAATTCAAGATCCGTAAAGATCCGGCGCTTCGTGCTGTTCATTTGCAGATGCCGGACAATAGATTTAGGCGTATTATAGTGCTGATTTCCCTGCACCTCTCCTGCCAATGGCTGCTTGGGCAGGTAAGCTCCAAAGGGAAGCTGGAAAAGGGAATGTATTGTTACCCCTGCTGCATTAATAGCTGCTATTCCTGTTGGCGCTACAATAACCGCCCTTTTATGGGTCAGCTCAATTAAATTCCTGAGAAAAGTAGTTTTACCGGTACCAGCTTTTCCGGTAAGAAAAATATGCCTGGAGGTATAATTGATAAATTTAGCAGCAAGCTCAGCAGGGTTCGTTTCAGCCATGAAACAAAGATAGCAAGATTTTGATTAATCTATTGAAAAATTAATTAACCAAAAGCTTGTATCCTTTGCCGTGAACATTTAAAATCTCTACCTTTGGATCTTCCCGCAGGTATTTGCGCAACTTACTTAAAAACACATCCATACTTCGCCCATTAAAATAATTATCATCATGCCAGATGCTCAACAAAGCTTCTTCACGGGTCAGCACAGAATTTTTCTTTAAACAAAGCAATTGCAGGAGTTCCGCTTCCTTAGTTGAAAGCTTCTGTTGTTGTCCGTTAAACCAGATAAGTTGTGTGGTATAATCAAACACATAATTCCCAATTTCAAATTGTGTTTGCTGCGGCTCTTTTTCATCAGATTCTCTCGCTGTCGACACTCTTTTCAATAAAGCATTGATGCGAAGCAGCAATTCCTCTATTCTAAAGGGCTTGGTAATATAATCGTCCCCTCCCAGATCATAAGCAGAAGCCTTATCTTCCATCATAGCCTTGGCGGTCGCAAAAATAATAGGCACATGCTGATTGATCTTCCTGATCTCTTTCCCCAGAGTAAAGCCATCTTTTTTGGGCATCATCACATCCAGGATGCAAAGATCAAAGTTCTGTTTATGAAATGCACGCAAACCTTCGTCCCCGTCAACACACAACACAACATCAAACTTACCTTTTAACTGCAGATAATCCTGTAAGAGCAAGCCTAAGTTCGGATCATCTTCCACAAGTAGAATTCTTTTGAGCATATATAAAGATATTTAAATTAATGGTAAAGTTATTTCAAAAACAGTTCCTTTATCCTTTTCACTTTGCACTTTAATACTTCCGTCCAGCTGGGTAACGATATCCTGCACATAATTCAACCCCAAACCAAAGCCTTTCACATCATGAAGGTTTCCGGTTGGAACCCGGTAAAACTGATCAAAAATCCGCTTGGTCTGATCTTTAGTCATCCCAATTCCATGATCGGCAATTTGGATGATTAGATTACGCGGGGTATTCTTCGTTGTAATTTCAATTACAGGACTTTCCATGCTGTACTTGTTTGCATTGTCGATCAGGTTATAGATCACATTGGAAAGATGTAATTCATCCCCCTCGACTACCGGATGCGTCGCATCCAGATTTAGCGTTAGTGTCGCATTTCTTTTCTGCAGCTGCAGGCTCATACTATCTGCCACCGCAGCAATCAGATCATTCATATCCACCTCTGTTTTTTCAAGATGGAGCTCATTTTTCTCCAGCCTGGCGATGCTCAGTACCCGTTCGATATGATTACCCAAACGGACATTTTCATCGTAAATAATTCCGGCAAGCCGTTTAATGCGACTTTTATCTTCCACAATTTCCGGATCTTTAAGCGCCTCGCTGGCAATCATAATCGTCGCCACCGGAGTTTTAAACTCATGCGTCATATTATTGATGAAATCCGTTTTCATCTCAGAAATTTTCTTTTGTCTTAAAATGGCATAAAGCGTGTAAGAGAAGATAAAAATCAGCACCAGCAACAATCCGCCCGAGGAGGCAAGCGTAACTCCCATATTACCAAAAATAGCCTCGCTTTTATTCGGAAAACTAACATAAAGCATCCCGGGGTCTCTTAAGATATCATTACTAAACAAAGTCGTTTGATAAGTATTGGATGGCAAAACCTCTGCTGCTGCATTGGAGACTTTTTTATACAGCAAAGAATCCCTATTGACCAGTTTCACCCAAAAATCATAGGGAAGGTCAATATTATTGTTGACCAGTTCTCTTTTAATAAGGGTATCCAAAACATCTTTTGAAATTCTTTGGGTTATTGGAACATCTCCCCTTTCCATTTCCTTTGCTGTTTCCTCTACCAAATTAAAATTACTGGAATTGAACAATGGGATCGTATCCGCTTTCAATTGCTTCATTTCCCGCTCATAACGCCTTTTTGCCAGGGTATCATCTCTGTTAAACCTAAGGGCAGCATTACCATCCACAGTAGCAACAGATACTTTCAAGGGCTTCCCATCCAGTTTATTATAAACCAGGTAGCGGATGCTATCCGGAAGTTTATAAGGGCGCATGCTAAATGTTCTTGCCCTGGAAAGCATAAATGTCTTCCTGACATTGCCGCCAACAACATTCAAATCTGAATCAAAAGCGACACTTACATCGACATTTAAAGGTGTAGTTGACTGACTGCTCAAAGCAATATAATCGGCCTCTGAAATGATGGTCGGATTTAAATAGACCGCCCTGATGATGCTGTCCTGGAGATTCAGGTCATCGATGATCATGCGTTGCTGTTCAAATTTGCGTTTTCTTTCCTCCTCCTTATAACGTTCCTCCAGACCGGCAATCATTTTTTCTTTATCACGCTGCTCCTTCTCCCTCTTCAACCTCCATTCAAAATCCTTCCTTGTAATCAGACTGGCGGCATTCCTCCGCTGTACTTTGTTCACTACGGCAGTTAAGGCCTGATTAACATTTTGTTTAAAAACCTCAGAATTTAGTTCATAGGCCTGCCTGATGTAATATAACTGCATTACAACCACACCTACCAGCGCAATAGTCATCAGCGCGGTAATCAGCCAAAAGCTCCTTTTCTTCATGATCTATTCAAAATTAACGAAGCATGAACAGAAAGCTGTGTTTTTAACACTTTTTAACTTAAAGGCTTAGCTTTTTCAGACCTTATTCACGCATCGTTTTCAAGGCTTTTGTCCAGCGAAGCAACTCCTTCAGCATATTATCTGCAGCAATTAAGGAGATCTCGCCTGGTACAAATTCATTTTGCTCGTTAATCAGTTTCGCAAAAAACGGAATAAACACGGCATCTGCCAGAGGAACGATCTTTAAGGTAGCAAGGTCTCCTTTTAAACTGTTTGCTGCACGCGTACCAGCAGAGATTCCTCCATAACTGACAATACCAGCGGCCTTATAAGCCCATTCCTTTTGCAGATATTCCAGTGCATTTCTCAATGGGGCAGGATACCCAAAATTATATTCCCCGGTCACAAAAATAAAGGCATCAGCACTGTTAATTTTAGCACTCCAGTCTTTGGTATGCTGATGCTGATATTTCTGGAGCGAGGGATGATTGGGCTCATCCATCATCGGGAGCTTTACTTCTCCAAGATCCAGCAGTTCCACTTCAAAATCCTCATTTCGGCGGGCAATGTCCGCTATCCAATTGGCGATTACAGGACCTTTCCTCCCAGGCCGTACAGTAGCAGATATAATTTTCAGCTTATACATCGTTCCTTATTTTTAAATTATAACATCTGCTGACCACATCTTGTTTAGTGATTTAATTACATTTGAGGTTATGAACCAGATTCAACAAGAAAAACGTCCGGCAGGATTAAGTTTTATTTTCATTACCCTTTTGATTGATGTAATAGGACTAGCCATTATTATACCTGTTTTCCCCAAGCTCATTGAAGGTCTCATTCACGGCAATGTTAGCGACGCATCGCGGATTTCCGGCCTGCTTCTGGTGGCCTATGCCGTCATGCAGTTTCTCTGTGCACCCCTGGTTGGAAACCTAAGTGATAAATATGGACGCAGACCTGTACTCCTTTTTTCTTTACTGGGATTCGGGATCGATTATCTGTTCCTTGCCTTTGCGCCTACCATAGCCTGGCTGTTTGTCGGCCGGATCATTGCAGGGATCACCGGCGCCAGTTTTACTACAGCTTCCGCTTATATTGCAGATGTCAGTACACCTGAAAAACGTGCCCAAAACTTTGGAATGATCGGCGTGGCTTTTGGTCTTGGTTTTATCCTTGGCCCTGTAATCGGAGGTATCCTGGGAAAAATAGATACTCATTATCCGTTTTATGCCGCAGCAGCCCTGGCTTTCATCAATGCCCTATACGGCTTCTTTATACTTCCGGAGTCTTTATCCAAAGAGCACCGCCGCCCTCTTGACTGGAAAAGATGTAATCCTTTGGGGACCCTGATACAACTCAGGAAATATCCCTCCGTGATCAATCTATCGGTATGTTTATTCGTTGTATATTTTGCCGGGCATGCCGTACAAAGTGTATGGACCTTTTACACCATGCAAAAGTTCAAGTGGAGTGAGGATCTGGTGGGCTATTCCCTGGGTTTTATCGGACTTATGATCGCTGTTGTGCAGGGCGGCCTGATCCGGATTGCGATCCCCAAACTTGGGCAGGAACGCAGCATCTGGATTGGCCTCACACTCTATGCCATAGGCATGGTCCTTTTTGGCCTGGCCAACAAGAGCTGGATGATGTTTGCCTATATGGTGCCCTATGCTCTAGGTGGCATCGCTGGCCCGGCGCTGCAAGGTATTATGACCAATCAGGTTCCCGCAAACGAACAGGGAGAACTGCAAGGTGGCTTAACCAGCTTAATGAGCCTGAGCTCTATTTTTGGCCCCTGGTTTATGACCTATATCTTTTACTACTTTACCAATGCCAAAGCTCCGGTCTATTTACCCGGCGCGCCTTATTTTGTTGGTGCGGCACTCATGCTGCTGAGCGCTTTTCTGGCGATACGAAGTTTCAAAAAAGCCTGACCCTGATTTTTTTCAATTTGCTCTGCATCCTGTCTGGTCACTACCCCTCTGCTATTTGCTACGGAAAATTCTCGTACGCTGCGGAAAGACCTCAGAGATCTGTCCGCTCCTTCAGCGGACCTGATATCGTTAGTCTTGAAGCAGCTGTACAGAATTTTCCAAAAAAAGCCATAAAAAAAAGCACCGGGATAAATCCCGGCGCTTCTAGTTCAAAATTGTTTCCTTAAAAAAGATCTTTAAAATGGCAGGTCATCTTCCTCGCCAGGTGCACTGTTTAAATCTACAGGCGGAGCGTATTCTGGAGTAGCGGCAGCAGCATTGTTCAATGCATTGATACGCCATACTACTAAACTGTTAAAATAAGAAACTTTACCGGTTTTATCCGTCCACGGGCGACCGCGTAAATTGAAGGCTACCTCTACATTGTCACCAACTTTCAAACTATCAAATAATGCAGTTTTATCTTGCAAAGCCTCAAATCTGATATATTCCGGATAAGTAGGGTTTTCAGCGTACTCTATGATCAGATCACGTTTTTTAAAAGTCTCACTCACTTGCTGTAATGCACCGATTTCGTGCACTTTTCCTTTTAATTCCATAACAAATACTCTTATATTCTACTTTCAAGTTCAAATCTCTATATTTTTATTGATAACTTCGCACAATAAATTATGCAAGTTTTCCACACAAAGAATAAGGTTATCGTAACCTGCAACAAAAGACTGTCTTCCTATCTGGCGGAAGAAGTTAAAGACCTGGGATACACCATCATCAGGGAATTCCCTACCGGTGTAGAGCTAAATATCACCTTAACAGAGTGTATAAAACTCAACCTCAACCTGCGTTGCGCCAGCCAGATTTTATACTGTTTAAACAGCTTCAAGGCCAATAACCCTGAAGAATTATACCAGCAGCTGGTCGAAATGCCCTGGGAAGAACTCATTGATTTTTCCGGCTATTTCTCGGTAACCTCTAATGTGGATAACCCAACCATTACCACACCATTATTCGCCAATCTGAAAGTAAAAGATGCGATTGTTGATCGCTTCCGGGCAAAGAAAAACATACGGCCAAATTCTGGTTCTGATGCCAACAAAACCGTAGTCCATTTATACTGGAAAGACAGTGAAGCCGACATTTTTCTGGATACCTCCGGAGAAACCCTGGCCAAACACGGTTACCGCAAAATTCCAGGAAAAGCACCAATGCTTGAAGCCCTCGCCGCAAGTACCATATTAAGCACAAAATGGGATAAAAAATCGCCATTTGTAAACCCAATGTGTGGTTCCGGCACCCTGGCTATTGAAGCTGCACTGATCGCAACCAACAGACGTCCGGGTCTGTTCAGAATGAATTATGGCTTTATGCACATCCTGGGTTACGATGAAGAAGTCTTCTTTGCGGAAAGAAGGATCCTCAAAGACCAGGTGATCAAGAATATTGACCTTAACATCATCGCTACTGATATCTCTGAAGATGCCGTAGATGTGAGCCGAAGAAACGCAAAAACTGCCGGTGTAGATACTTTAATTACATTTGAAGTTTGCGACTTTGCAGATACCCAGGTACCTGAAGGCGGCAGGGGCATTGTGGTCTTTAATCCGGAATACGGAGAACGCTTAGGTGAGCATTCTAAACTCGAAGCGACCTATAAGCGCATGGGCGACTTTATGAAACAGCACTGCAAGGGCTATTCTGGCTATATCTTTACAGGAAACCCTGATCTTGCAAAAAAGATCGGACTTAAAGCTTCTCGCAAAATCGAATTCTATAATGGAAAACTGGACTGCAGGATGCTGGAATACGAACTGTATGATGGCAGCAGAAGACCAGAGCATGAAAGACCAGTAAAAAACTAGACCCCAATCCATTTGATGAACCATATAGAAATCATTAATAAAACCATCGGTTTCGTAAAAAAAACGCTGGCTGGTGCAGAAGCCGGGCATGACTGGTTCCATATTGAAAGGGTCTACAAGACTGCTCAGCATATCAATAAACAGGAACAAGGTGATGAACTGATCGTTGCCTTAGCCGCACTTCTCCATGATATAGCAGACAGTAAATTTAACGGTGGAGATGAAGAGATCGGGCCACAAATGGCAGGTGAGTTTCTGAAAAGCCTGGAGCTTGGCACCTCTGTTATTGAACAGGTACAACAAATCATCAAAAATCTCAGTTTTAAAGCCAGTTTTGGAAAGCTGACCTTTCAATCCAAAGAACTCGATATTGTACAGGATGCAGATCGTCTGGATGCTATTGGAGCCATAGGTATCGCACGTGCTTTTACTTATGGGGGCTTTAAGAACAGGGTTTTATATGACCCTGAAATTGAGGTCAACCTGAATATGAGCTGTCTCTTATACACATCTAAAAAGGGGGGGGGGGGGGGGGGGGGGGGGGGGGGGGGGGGGGGGGGGGGGGGGGG
>NZ_JAELTV010000259.1 GCF_016429005.1 Pedobacter sp. ASV19 | reverse complement strand
AGATGTGTATAAGAGACAGGCTGTTGAATGATACCAGTTTTGCTTCAAATTTAAGTAAAGCTGTAAGAAAGATGAGTTCGGCAAGTGATCATGCAAATAATCTAACGATCCAGCTCGAGCAAATGTCTAAAAACATGAACAGGGATTTGCAGCACAGCAATGGTTTTCTTGATTTTTTAATAAAAGACTCCCTGTTGATTAAAAAACTGAACAGCAGTATGGATCATATAGAAAAAGGTACTGATGGTTTTAACCAGAATATGGAAGCTTTGAAGCATAATTTCTTATTCAGAGGCTATTTTAAGAAACTAGAGAAGCAGGGGAAAAAGCGATTACCTAAACCTTAGTAGATGTTTTCTATCATCCTTGAGATTGACGTAGATCACTATTTAAGGATTTGATAACCAGTAATTTTAAACTATAAATCATTTAAGAAGATGAAAACAATACTGGTACTTACCGACCTGTCTAAGAATTCTTTAAATGCATCGGAAGCCGCATTGATCATCGCTGTGCAGACTCATGCAAACCTGGTACTCTTTCATTCTTGTATAGATATTCCTATGCTGGCTTATTATCCAGGTATGCCCTGGATAAATGAAGACCAGAATTGGCTGGATGAATCTGGAAAGCAATTGAAAAGTTTAGCCAGACACCTCCGGAATTTTGGTCAAAGAATGTATCCTGATGAAGAAATGCCTTCGATACATTATGAGGTAGGACAAGGAGAGATTGCGGCAAACATTCAAAATATTATTGATGCAAATAAGGCAGCGTTGATCGTTATGGGCGGGCGAACAGGAAGTCAGATGGAACACCTGGCATTTGGAAGTGATACGAACTCGATGCTTAATTATTGTACTAAGCCGATTCTGATCGTAGCTCAAAAAAAACCGTTGAGAAAAGTTAATAAGATTACTTTTGCGACTAATTTTAAAGAAGAAGATATTTCTGCGATTAAATTACTGTTGAAATACAGGAAACAATGTCAATATGAACTGGACATTGTACATGTAAAACTCTTTGGAGCAGATGAAAAGACCCTAAATACTCCTGTAACATCTTTTATTGAAACACTGGCGGAAGAAAATTATCCAGTTGTGAAATTTAAGGAAGTATGGGGTAAAGACCTGATCCGTCGTTTGTACACATTGTGCGCGGAAACCGAAACCGATGTATTGGCTTTAACCCATCAGCAACATTCTTTTTTTGTAAACATCCTTAAAGAAGGAATTGTAAAAAAATCCATCATCAGTCAGCAGTTGCCTTTGCTCATCCTTCCATCTTAAATGAAAATGGAGTTTTCTATCAAAACATGTTTAAATTCAATGACATTAATAATTATTGTCACTTATTTGAATAGAAATATGCGTAAATTTATTTAGATCGGGATGAGCTGGATTTTAAGCACAAATAACGCAGACAATTAAATGAGACCGTTGAAATCTATTATCTTAAACCTTGCCCTGTTTATTGGATTAAATGCCTATTCACAAGAGTTACCAGTTCTTAAAATTAAAAATGTTTACCAGCTGGCTAAGGAGAATTATCCACTAACCAAACAACATGACCTGATTGCTAAAACCAAGGACTATTCGCTGCAGAATGCTGCACGTGGCTATTTGCCTGCGTTCTCTGTCAACGGTCAGGCCACCTATCAGTCAACCGTAACCAGTTTTCCCTTTACCATACCCATTCCAGGCTTTTCCATCCCTCAATACGATAAAGATCAGTACAAAATTTACGGTCAGATTGACCAGGTGATCTATGATGGAGGGATGATCCGTAACCAGAAGCAAACAGCCAAAACCACGGCACTGGTCCAGGAGCAGAGCCTGGAAGTAGAGTTATACCAACTTTATGACCGCGTAAATCAGCTCTTTTTTGGTGTTATCCTTATTGATGAACAATTGAAACAGAATGAGCTGCTGGCAAAAGACGTTCAGAATGGAATCGATAAAGCAAAGGCGCTGGTCTCTAATGGAGTGGCTTACCGGAGCAGTGTGGAAGAACTGCTTGCCCAAATGTTACAGACAGAACAGGCCCGCGTAGAACTCAAAGCCACAAGAAAAGCTTATACAGATATGCTTTCTCAATTTATAAACTTACCAGTAAACGATAAAACAGTCTTTGAAAAACCAGTATCACCGATATTAACAGATCAGTTTAACCGACCGGAGCTGCTGCTGTACAACAATCAGAAAAAAGTGTATGATGACCAGGAGCATCTTTTAAATGTTCAGCTCAGACCAAAGTTTGGTCTTTTTGCTCAGGGTGGCTACGCCCGGCCAGGTTTAAACATGCTCAGTAACGACTTTGCCTGGTATTATCTTGGTGGGGTAAAACTCAGCTGGAACCTGGGTAGCTTATATACTTATAGAAATCAAAAAAAGATATTCGAAATCAATAAAACATCGGTTGATCTTCAAAAAGAGACTTTTGTATTCAATACCAGTCTTGTTCAAAAGCAGCAACAAGCTACTATTTCAAAATTTGCAGATCTTTTAAAGAACGATGATGCAATTATTCAGCTCCGCGAGTCTGTAAAGAAAGCCTCTGCCGCACAATTAGAAAATGGCGTACTCAGTGTACACGACTATATCCTGGTGGTGAATGCAGAAGACCAGGCCAGGCAAAATCTAATCCTGCACCAAATACAAATGCTTCAGGCACAGTATAATTATCAAAATACAATGGGTAATATAATCAATTAAATTTATGAAGATCTGGAAATACACATTGATGGGCATTGCGGTTGTACTTGCGGCATGTAACTCCAAGGATAAGCTGTCTGATGCATCGGGAACCTTTGAGGCAGATGAAGTCATCATATCTTCAGAAGTACCTGGAAAGATCCTCACATTAAACCTGGAAGAAGGTTCGAATTTAAAGAAAGACAGTATAGTGGGCATGATCGATCCCGTACCTCTGCAATTACAAAAAGCACAGGTGGAGGCAACAATCGGTTCCCTGCATCAAAAAACAATGGATGTGAAACCTCAGGTAAAACTGCTGCAAGATCAGACAGAAGTATTAAAAGTACAGCTGATCAATGCTTTTTATGAAAGAGCCCGAGTACAAAATCTAATCAAAGCCGATGCTGCGACCACCAAGCAACTGGACGATATTGACCTTCAGATCAATGTTTTGAAAAGACAGATTGCTGCCAATAAACAACAGATAAAAGTACAGGAAACCACAACTGGCACGCAAAACAAGAGCGTATTAAGCGAATATCAGCCTTTGAAAAAATCTGTTGCTCAGATTGATGACCAGCTGAGCAGAACACGTATCGTCAATCCGGTAAGTGGCACCGTATTGAGTAAATATGCGATGGCCGGAGAAATTACCGCTGCCGGTAAAGCCTTGTATAAAATTGCAGATCTCTCCGTCATCACTTTGAGGGCCTACATCACCGAAACGCAATTGTCTCAGATTAAACTCAATGAAAGCGTAAAGGTGTTGGTCGATAATGGTTCAGAAAGTTATAAAGAATATCCGGGAACCATTACAATGATCGCAGATAAAGCAGAGTTTACCCCCAAAACCATACAAACAAAAGATGAACGTGCCAACCTGGTCTATGCTATTAAGGTACATGTAAAGAATGATGGCTTACTTAAAATTGGGATGTACGGAGAAATTAAGTTTGATGCTAAATAATGAAAACCATAACTGTTGAGCAACTTGTGAAGAACTACCAGAATGGCAAGGTAGTGACCAATGCTTTAAAAGGCATATCTTTTTCTGTAGATCAAGGCGAGATTTTTGGTGTAATTGGTCCCGACGGTGCGGGTAAAACCTCTTTATTCAGGATATTGACCACCTTACTAGAGGCAGACAGCGGCACAGCTACCGTTGATGGCTTTGATGTTGTAAAAGACTTTAAAAAGATCAGGAATTGTGTAGGCTATATGCCAGGCCGGTTTTCACTGTATCCAGATCTGACAGTGCAGGAAAACCTCGAATTTTTCGCCTCCATTTTTAATACTTCCATAGAAGAAAATTATGACCTGATCAAAGAGATTTACCAGCAGATAGAACCCTTTAAAAACAGAAGGGCAGGTCAGTTGTCTGGTGGTATGAAACAAAAGCTTGCCCTGAGCTGTGCATTGATCCATAAACCAACAGTGCTGTTTCTGGATGAACCGACCACTGGCGTAGATGCGGTTTCCAGAAAGGAATTCTGGGAAATGCTGCACAGGCTTAAAATCCAGGGTATTACGATATTGGTTTCTACCGCTTATATGGATGAGGCCACCTTATGCGACCGTGTAGCCTTAATCCAGAACGGACAATTGCTTTCTGTTAACACCCCTAAAGGAATAATTTCAGAATACCCTAATTCTCTGTGGGCTATACGAGCCAATGAAATGTATGCCTTGCTTCATGCCATTAAAGCAGATCCGGATATAGAAAGCTGTTATCCATTTGGTCAATACCACCATGTTGCTTTTAAAAACCCAGAATCGAATCAGAAGAAATTAGAGCAGATTATTCAAAATGGCAAATATACTGATGTGGAGATCAAGACCATTACCCCCAATATAGAAGATTGTTTTATGGCTTTAATGAATTGAGGAATGGAAAATAACCAAGTAATTACAGCAAAAGACCTTACTAAAAAATTCGGAGACTTCGTGGCCGTTGACCATATCAGTTTTGAAGTGGAGAAAGGAGAGATTTTTGGCTTTCTTGGTGCCAATGGAGCCGGTAAAACGACCGCAATGAGGATGTTATGCGGATTATCCCTGCCTACATCCGGAGTAGCCACGGTAGCTGGTTTTGATATTTACAAACAAACCGAAATGATCAAGAAGCGCATTGGCTATATGAGCCAGAAATTCTCTCTTTATGAAGATCTGACCGTTTTTGAAAACATCCGGTTCTATGGTGGGATTTATGGCTTGCGAGATGAACAGATCCGTCAGAAAACGGCCTCGTTGATGAAACAGTTGCATCTTGAAGGAGAAGAGAAAACCATGGTGAGGTCTTTGCCACTAGGATGGAAACAGAAGCTGGCCTTTTCTATAGCCATTGTGCATGATCCGGCCATTGTTTTTTTAGATGAACCTACAGGTGGAGTAGATCCCGTGGCCCGAAGAGAGTTCTGGAGTATGATCTATGATGCTTCTGAACGTGGCATCACCATTTTTGTGACTACACACTATATGGACGAAGCGGAGTATTGCGACCGGGTTTCTATTATGGTAGATGGCCGGATTGACGCCCTGGACTCGCCAGCAAACCTGATGAAAAATTATGGTGTAAACTCCATGGACGAAGTCTTTTTGCAATTGGCAAGAAAAGCTGTAAGAACAGCAGAATAATAAACAAAACGACAATGAAACAGTTTCTCATCTTTATAAAAAAGGAATGGCTGCACATCTGGAGAGACAGGAGAACATTGTTTATCCTGATCTGGATGCCTATTGTCCAGATCTTACTTTACGGTTTTGCCTTAACTAATGAAGTTAAAAATTCCAAGATCGCCATTTTTGACCAGGCAAAAGATGATGCTTCCAGGGCTGTTTCAAACAGAATTGCAGCCAGCAGATATTTTAGCCTGGTCAAGAACCTTCATACTTATAAAGATATTGATGCCACCTTTAAACAAGGAAAGATTAGAATGGCTATTGTTTTTCCTGCCGGTTTCCGCAATGATCTGTTGCATGCCAACCATGCACAGATACAATTGATTGCTGATGCTTCAGATCCCAATACCGCCAATACATTGGCCAATTATGCCACTGCCATCATCAACGATTACCAGCAAGAACTCAACCAGCATCAGGACTTGCCTTATACCATACAGGTACAAGTCAGAATGCTGTATAACCCTGAATTAAAAGGCGCATATAATTTTGTGCCAGGGGTAATGGCTTTGGTATTGATGCTGGTTTGTGCCATGATGACTTCCATCTCTATCGTAAAAGAAAAAGAAATCGGTACCATGGAAGTGATATTGGTATCCCCTTTGAAACCTTTCCGGATCATCATAGCCAAAACCATTCCTTATCTCCTGGTTTCTTTGCTCAATATTGCGAGCATATTGTTGTTAAGTGTTTATGCGCTTGGTGTACCCATTGTAGGAAGTTTAACGTTGCTTCTTGCCGAAAGTATTTTATTTACCATCACTTCCTTGTCTGTTGGCATCTTGATCTCCAATACTGCAAAAACACAACAAACTGCCATGTTTACTTCTATGATGAGCTTATTCCTGCCAACACTTCTGTTCAGTGGGTTTTTGTTTCCTGTAGAAAATATGCCTGCTCCGTTGCAGGTGATCTCTAATATCGTTCCTGCAAGATGGTATTTTATCATTGTCAAAGCGGTTATGATCAAAGGACTTGGTTTTGCCTCCATATGGAAAGAAACCACCATTCTGCTGGGAATGACAGTGGCTTTACTTGGCGTTAGTATTTACCAATTTAAAACCAGGCTATGAGACTACTGAAATTCTTACTGCAGAAAGAACTCCTGCAAATCTTTCGGGACCCGGCAATCATCAGGATTCTGTTCATTATGCCAATGATCCAGTTGCTGCTGTTGCCGCTGGCAGCAGATTATGAAATCAAGAATATCAATCTTGGTGTGGTAGATCATGACCATTCTGCTTATTCCCAGAAAATGATCAATAAGATCATTTCCTCCGGATATTTTAAACTTAAAGATTACAGTGCAACTTATAAAGACGGCTTACATGCTATTGAACAGGATAAAACAGATCTGCTCCTGGAAATCCCGGCACAATTTGAACAAAGCCTGGTAAAAGAGGATAAAGCGGAACTGTTGGTTGCTGTGAATGCCATTAATGGTGTAAAAGGAGGGCTGGGGGCAGCCTATATTCAAGGCATCCTACGAGACTACAATCAGGAGATCCGTACGCAATGGATACAAATGCCCAGGTTTGAACCTCAGCCAGTCATTGAAGTCACGTCTTCCAACTGGTATAATCCCAATATGAATTATCGTGTATTTATGGTTCCGGGCATACTGGTGATGCTGGTTACCATGATCGGTTCTTCCTTTGCAGCCAATAATATCGTGCGGGAAAAGGAAATGGGGACCATAGAACAAATCAACGTGAGCCCGATTAAGAAAACACAGTTTATCTTAGCTGTCTCTTATACACATCT
>NZ_JAELTV010000258.1 GCF_016429005.1 Pedobacter sp. ASV19 | reverse complement strand
AGATGTGTATAAGAGACAGACACTAGCTTATTTAATTTGTAAAATAGCTGATTTAAAGACAGCACTCATAATTAACGTTTTTTTAGGCTTGTTTGATAGTACCATTGGTTTTCTATTGTCCATTAAATTTCAATCAAATAGCGGTTACACAAGAGAACAATCTACAAATATGATTGGGCTTAAAACCTCTATTGCTGTAATGATATTTGCATTGGTTTTCTCTTTAGTTGGCTATGGAATCACCTTAAACTTTGGATAAATGACTTTTAACGTTAGTTTGGTTAACAAGAAGTCTTTTGATGCTCTATATTTAATATATATTAGCAATGCAAAACCAGCCATAAACATTCTCCAATATAACTACTCATAGCTGCATTGGAGAATGTTTATGGCTGGTATAAGAAAGTTATGTGTAACCTTATGACGACACTGCAAACATTGACATTCATCTTGACAGCGAGCATTCTTTTTGCTTGCGGTGGACAGGAACGCACTGACAAAATTGCTGAACAAAAACCAGTTTCTATCAATCTTGATACTTTGACTGACCTTAAGAAAATTGTGGACGGTTTAGAAAAAGGAAACAGAGTTGAAGGTTCTCATATCGGAGAAGGTGGCTCACCTTCCAAGCAATGGGAGAAATACGAGCAACTAAAAAAAGTTGCAACCATTGACCAGCTTGTTGCATTAACTGACCATAAAAATTCAGCAGTGCGTTGTTACGCTTTTCAAGCATTGGCAACAAAGCGTTCGGACAAAGTATTCTCCGTTTTATTGAAACACCTTAACGACACATCAAGAGTTTCTACACTAAGCGGTTGCATTGAAATGCTCGAATTTACTGGCGACTATTTTGTTGACGTTGTAACCCCAAACTATATTGAGGTTGACATCTATAAATTAAATCAAACAGAAAAGAAAACTCTCGACAGCATTTTGCTTAATGACAAATCAATAATGATTTCTGCAAAATCATCTGTATTGAAAAACTTAAAGCCAACAGCAGACAACTACGCAAGAATTCGACAATTAGCAAAGGACGACAGAAACGAATCTGCACTAAGAACATTAGCTAAGTATCAAAAACAAACGGACAAAGAATTAATAGCTTCATTTTTCAGAGACGACAATACACAATCTTCAGCTTTATATGCAGTTAGAGAGTTTCCAGACGACTACTTTTATTCTTTTATTAAAAAGGTATTTGAGGAAGAATGGAAACAAGAATTATACGATTATTCGAAATGGAGGATTTGCTATCAAACACTTGCAAGGTTCCCAAGACCTGAAACTATTGAGTTATTTGACAGGACGACAAAATTAAAAGATAAATTTAGATATGAGACACTTTGCAAATATTTGCTTGTTGCAATGACAAAATATCCGAACAAGCTTTACGACCCAATTAAAACAAAAATAAAATTGAGCGACTACCAAATGGACGAGGTTAAAGACGAACTTGACAATGACCACTGAAAGAAAGGCTACACATAACAGCAGATTTGCAACGGGCGGGGTTTCGTGCTCCGCAGACAGTTTAGCGGTAAAAATCCCGCCCATCGCAAATCTGCAAAACGTTATAGGCAACCGTAGGACAACCCGCAATAGACAACAAAATGACAATAGAAAACGAACATAACTGCATCGACAAAGACGACTTACTCAATGACACCAAATCGAACATTGAGAAATTTGGACTTCAAGTTATTCTGGTTGGTTCGACAAGTTATTGTCCATCGTTAACCTGAAAGGATTCGAACACAAAATGTGTGTTTAATTAATTATCAGCTTCGTAAACAGGGAGTTAGTTAAAAACAAAAATGGGAAAGAACTAGATTTTTCTAGTCTTTCCCATCAAGTGATCCCGCTGGGATCACAAGCATATTATTTTTTGCGCCTTTACAGCGTTATTTTGAAGGTTTTAAAAATAGGGCTACCATTTTGGCCACCATTATTTTAGAACTAGTTCGTATCCTTTCAAACAACTTATTTGTGTTATACAAAGATACTAAACCTTTTTAAAATTCAGAAATTCTAACGTCGCAATAACCAGTTATCATTTTGCTGGAGAGTCTAAAAAATGAACAACCTTGTTCAACATTGTCAATGAACGAAAAGTGGTAATTGCACATTTGGACAGTGGTACACAGAAGCAATCTGTTGCCTAAACAAAATGTTCATTTATTTAAACTTTTCATCATGAAGAAAACAATTACCGCGATTCTATCGCTGGCACTGCTTACGTGCCTCATCATTTATTCCTGTCAAAAGGAGGGAGCAAAGCCTTTTCAATCAGACACAGCAGAAAGTCAAAGCCCATTAGCATTGAGCAAGGGGGCATCCAGTTCAGTAAAAAAAACAGGATGGCAACCCGCCGGTTCAACATTATCACCCTCCAATGGTGGATACCTGGTTAGTCCAGCTCCGGGATGGTACTACACCGGTTATGATGCTGAAACAAAAGAGACATTCAGCATTACGGACAGGACGTATAAGACCATAAGTTGTACCTGTAATAATAAATCAGGAGAGTGCAGGCCGTTTGAGGCATCTGGACCAAAGGGGACTATTTCAGGGTGCGGTGGAGATTGCACCGATTGCACTATGAAGCAAAGTACAAAAGTGAAAGACAAAAATATCGACATCCTTAGCGGAGGGTATTACATGCCATCTGCCCAAACGAGGTTAATTAAAAACGGGGAAGCAATCCCTGCGGTCTTTGATGCCTTACTTGAATTAGGTGCTTTCAAAGATGCATTTAACAAGTTCCTTATGGAAGCCTATCAGAATCAACCTGTTCAAAGTCCGGTAAAAGATGTTGATGGTTCCATGATTGCCCCCAAAGGGTATTCGCTTGTTGGTGTCAGTATTATGGGAAGAGGATTGGTAACTATTGTTCCTGATAAATTCGCGTTCAAATATCTGGGTTATACAACCAGCGCAAAAGCTACTTGTAATTGCAGTGAAGGATCATGCGAATTGAAAAACTGGAAGTTATTCGGTTTGGGTACCATATTCTGCGAAGGATTATGCACTACCTGTACCTTAACTACCAGCGATCTCAAACAAAATGATAGATTAGGATACTCCATTTCCCTTCCTTCTTACAAGTTGTAAGCAAGTAAATGAGTTTAAGTCGAAAAAAGCCGTTGACTATTCCAACGGCTTTTTTTGCTTTATTAGGGTCAAACGGAATGATATTTGTTTGATAATTAAGTGATTTGAACCAATATGAACTATTGTATATGCACAGAGAACCATTAAGAGATGATCCGTATTGGCAGCGTTGGATAGAAGATTGCCTTGATGCTATCAGGGAGGTGGAGGAACAAGTGACAACGGTCCCTTTCCCGGAAAAATGGCGGAAGGACCTGATGATGCAGCATCTTTATGAAGATACCAAACGGCTGGTCACCCTCAAGTATTCCGGCGGCGTACCGCTGCCGGATATCAAAGCTCATTTACCCCGGCTCATAGAAGCCTGGGTAGGCTATAACCAAAATCGGGCTGGCGGGGATAACAAAAAGCATTTGCTGATAACCAATAATTACTACCGGGTTTTGACCCTGATCAGTTGGGCAATCCTCTTTAATGCACCCGTCGGGCTTTTTCAAAAAATAGCCGACCATATCCATAGTAACGGCGAAGATGCTTTGATTGAAACTTTATTGGCAACCCGGCTAAAGGACAGGATTGCGACGGATAAACTCCTCTACCCAAAATCATTTGAGCTGCTGTTTAAAGCGACTCAGACGAAAGGAGCCGAGCAGATCGGTCTGATCAAACGGTATCTGGACAACTGGTATAAGAGCAAGAAGGATTTTATGAATTACGACGCGCATAAAGCCAAAGGTGAGGGAGGCTTTGAAGGTTACTGGAGCTTTGAAACGGCTGCCGTTGTTGCTTTATATGGTATCGATAACAGTAGTTTCAGGGATATGGATTTTTATCCGAAGGATATGGCAGATTATGCAACGACAAATATTTAGCATATATGGGACAGGATAAAGCTACAGCAGAAAAAGAACTGAAAAGTATTGTTGTGGAGGCAGACCATACCTTACAAGGATTTATTGAACTGGGGCAAAGTTTTGGCCTGAAACTCGATTATTCATTGGATAGCCTGGACGAAGTGGAAAAGCTGCTGGTTACTTTTAAAACCCGGTCCAATTTTGAGGAACTAAAATCCGATGCCTGGCTCTACATCGGGCAATGCATCTGTAAATCCTTTGGCGCGAAATGGAAAGTATCCAATGACCTGAGCCATTACCGGCACCATTATAAGTTGCCAGTAGTGCAAGGATTTTCCAAATTTGATGATGAATATTGCCCCATGCTGGAAATCAATAAATTTTTAGCGGACGGTAAAAAATCATTTTTCAAGAACACAATTCATTCGATGCAAAATGGGACCTATAGATATAACTAAGATGGCAGTACAATGGTCATTTTAGCGACCCCAAAACGATAACTAAGTATGAATCTGTATAAAAGCACAACCTATTGTCTAACTGTTTCTATTGGTTTAATTCTTATTATGGATGCGGCGACGGTTTGTGCCCAAGCCAGGCCCTCTACGGTAATCAAGAATGATCCGGGGAAAAACGGCAATACGGTAACCCCTCAACTGTTGCAAAGGCAAATTGCATTAGGCACCGATCCTTCCCGTTGGGGTTTTAATGCTGCGAACAAAGAAGACCTGGAGGTAAGTTTGGCGCTTCAGGATAGTATCCTCCTGAAAAACGGCTATCAAAAATCCAAAGATTTTCTGCAAAAGGCCCAGGCCATTTTTAATTTAAAAAACAGCAGATGGCAAACCGACCCGGTACAATTGGAAATTGGTTTTGATGAAAATATCAACGCCACCCGATGTTATGAACCTTCCGACGGTCTTAGGCTTGTACTGAAACAACAGAGGAGCCATGTTTTTGTCTCTGTAAAACATCAGCTTGTGGGTAATCTCTTCCTTGTTCCCCAGTTGATAGATAAAGACCTGGACCAGCAGCGCAATACGATCCAGCAAACGATCATAGCCCGCAATAGGTATCTATTCAATAATGATAAAAGCCAGTTGCATTACTTATGGCAAAACGACAATATCTTTATGAACGCCCTGGTAGAAATCTTTGGTTATGGCAAAGATGAAAACCTGTTAAAGGGGGTGCTTCAAAAATACAACGCGGAATCGACCGATTTTGAAACCGGCCCGGACAAACTGGGGCGTATTATCTTTCCCAAAGATTGCAATAAGAAACTAGAAGTAAAAAAGGATATGCTGGCCTATATCGTAAAAAGTACTTCTAAAAGTGATGTCCGGCTTATGTTTTCTTTGGGCGTTTTCGCCTCGAATTTGATCAGGGCAGAAGATGAAAGCTTAAACCGCCTTTATTCAAAAGCGGAATGGAGGGAAGTTGTTGCTTACATCGCGGCCATTTATGATCCCGCATTCAAAGCTTACCGGGAAACCAATAATGCCAACTGGCCCAAAGTTCCGCTACTGGCCTTTCTTTTCAGAAGAGACCCTGGGGCGGAGCAGGCGATCAAACAACAAAAGTACTATGGCCTTTCGCAGTTAGCGGAATTAATTGCCTTTAGCAAGGAGAATTTTAGTGATGATTTTTTGTTCCATTAAATTACTGCTGAGGATGGTAGAATCTATAATAGTAAGATGTAAGATATGGCTAATTTAAAAGTCCTTTTTGAAAAGAATATAAACCGGGTTCTGAAAATAGAGCTTTATTTTTTTCTCTTCCTGGTCCTAATCGGTGCGGTATATCATTTTGACAGTGAAGCCCATCAGTACTATAATAGAGGCCCTTATTGGGATAATGTCCACGGCTTCTTTTCGCTGGTGATCATAATCGTATTCGGAGTATACTTTTGGGTATGCATCATCTTCCCCTTTATCTGGATCATGCAAGCTATCCTTATCTGGCGTTTCAAGATTCAGGACCGCAAAAAACTGTGGCTAAACCTTCTAATAGTAGGTATTTACCTGGCTTCATTAGTTTCCCTATTTTCTCTTTATTCAATTGGAGAACATCAGGGGTTCCTCAATAGGAATTCTAATAACAGCATTTAGTCAAAAGAGAATAATTACAAACGATTATCAACAAGGATTGAATTGTGTATATCAATCCTTGTTGAAGTCATGTTTCTTGCTAATAATAATTTCTACCAAGATTCATTTGCCATAATCTTGAAATGTTGAATTGTATTTAAATCTTCAAAGTTATCCATCAGTCTCTTATTGAGTTTACTTTCAAATTCATCAGAAGCTAGTCCTTTATCTACAAGGCGCTGATCCTGCAAAAGTTCCTCGATAAGTTGCCATTCTAGGTCTGTATTTAAGTTTGTCTTGTTTTTTACTTTTTGTGTATAAAACCCATCGTAATAACCGTGGTAGTCAGCAAATTCTTTTAATTTTTCAATTAAGATCATAAAGCAAAATGTTAGAAATGATAAACAATTTTTGTAATATTTGGAATTTCCAATGGCTTTGTTTTTGGCTCAACATAGCTTACAGATAGATGTTCCTTTCTGATTCTTTATAATAAAAGGTAATGACGAACGACCGTAGTTTTTTGTAATTCGTTATTTATCATGTAAAGTCGTAGTGTCATTTAGTAGGTCATAATTTTCTCCAGGATAGAGGAAATTTAAGTAAGTATCCCATTCTTTGTCTTTTATCATGTTTAATCCTAAAGTACGATTTGGAAATTGCTCTCTAAACATAACAACAAATTTTTCTCTTAAACCTATTGTATCTGTAACAAAAAAATAATTTAGTTGCACACATTCACGTGAAAAGATACCGACAAAACTGTTCTTAACGGTTTTGTCTAAAAGTAATTTCACTGATTTAGAGAAACTATGTAGTTCATTCGTTTCTTCCTTTGCTGGAAGGCCATTTTTATTACAATTATCAACCTTTATTGCTGTTGAAACCATGTATTGTTTGGTACCAATTGGTCCTATTTTTTTGAAGCTCATGTCAACCTCTACAACTGTCTCTTATACACATCTGACGCTGCCGACGAACGTTAGCCGGTGTAGATGTCGGTGGTGGGCGGGTGATTAAAAGGGGGGGGGGGGGGGGGGGGGGGGGGGGGGGGGGGGGGGGGGGGGGGGGGGGGGGGGGGGGGGGGGGGGGGGGGGGGGGGGGGGGGGGGG
>NZ_JAELTV010000257.1 GCF_016429005.1 Pedobacter sp. ASV19 | reverse complement strand
TCTTGCCGGCATATAAGCCAGCGATAGCTTCCTTTTTGAAGCTTTCAAAATCAAAGTCTTCTTGTGTTGCCATACTTATGTCGATAGTTTAAAGTTACACTATTGACACAGTTTGTGAAACACCCTCTACCTTAACGTTATTGGTGGCTATAGTTAAATGTGCCTAACGATTAAAGCCAACCTGAAAAATCTGTTTTTTGTATGTGCTGGGTGTCATGCCCGTTAACTTTTTAAAGGTTTTAGAAAAATAGGACAGGTTATCGAATCCCGTTTGATTACAAATTTCCACATAAGACATTCTGCTGGTTGCCATAAGATATTGTGCCCGTTCAATACGTTTTTCGTTAATATAATTTAACGGTCTTGTTCCTGTGTATTGCCTGAACTGCCTTGAAAAGTGGTCGACATTCTGATTAGCACGAGAAGCAAGTTGCTGTACTGAAATATCCATATGTAAATTGACCAGAATGTAATTTAATGTTTCAGTTATTTTTAATGGAATAAGTTGATGGTTTGGATTTTTGAATTTCTCTGAGCTTAGAAACCTAGCCGTTAACAGCATTAGAATACCCTGGGTTTCCAGGTATACTGAAGTATTTTGCTGCTTGTTAAGTTCCTGATATTCCTTGTAATAAATGTCTTTCTCATACACTTTTGGGTTGTCGGATCGGTTAATTCCCCTTCCTGGATTGATTTGAAGCAATCTTTTAAAAAGACTAATCTCCATTTCGCTTGCCTTTACTTTCAATACAGTCCTGTTATTGGCGAAAAGAGAACTTCCGTCTGTTGAATCTTCAAAGAATTGAACAAAATACTGACCCAGATAATTGGGGCAGCTTAGGTTGCACAATGTAAAACTTGGAATAATATATAAGTAGCCTGGTTCGAGCTTTAACACACTAACAGCTTCAGATATTTCACCTGCGCCATCGTTAATGTAATAGATACGGTAATAAGGGCTGATTACATTTTGGTAATTCCATTTTGAAGTAAGCCGTACATAATCAACGTTAAGGAGTGAAAAAGTATGTTGTAAATTTCTTTTGATCATCTGAATTATAAATATGCTAATTACCGGATAGCCCATGAATAATCTAATATAGCAAATTTGTACGTAGCCCGGATTCTTCTTAGTATTTCCTTTTCTTCTGTCTTTCTGTTGTGTAAAAGTCGGTTTTTTACAAAAAAAAGTCCTATTAGATCAACTATTTGAATTTTATTTCCAGGAGATTTGATTTATCAAATATAAATAATGTGAATTGCTAACCATTCTATATAGCTATATCAACCCTTAGAATTCTTGTTAAACTTCATTATAGCTATTTATTAAAATGCCTAACCAAATATGAAAAGAAGAACATTGATTAAAGGCTTAGCGATGGGATTACCATCCTTATATCTGTCTAAACTCTATGGAAACAGCCTGTTAAAACCGTATTTAAACAATTCTGTGGCCTCCGGTCCATTTCAGCCCACATGGGCCTCATTGGCACAATACAAGGTGCCAGATTGGTTTCGCGACGCCAAGTTTGGTATATGGTCACATTGGGGGCCGCAATGTCAGCCGGAACGCGGCGATTGGTACGCTAGGGGTATGTATCAGGAAGGCAGCGACCAATATAAATATCATATCCAAAAATATGGACATCCTTCAAAGTTTGGTTTCAAGGATGTAATTAATGAATGGAAGGCTGAAAACTGGAATCCGGGCGATTTAGTTAGCCTGTATAAACGTGCTGGCGCTAAATATTTTATGGCAATGGCCAATCATCATGATAATTTTGATCTTTATGACAGCAAGTATCAAAGCTGGAATTCTACTAAACTTGGTCCTAAAAAAGATCTGATTGGAGGGTGGGCTAAGGCGGCTAAAGAGCATGGTATTCCTTTTGGAGTAACCGTACACGCATCGCATCCCTGGACATGGTATGAGGTTGCACAGCGCGCAGATAAGGCTGGACCTTACGCAGGTGTTCCTTATGATGGTAAACTTAAAAAGGCGGATGGCGCAGGCAAATGGTGGAATGGTTATGACCCGCAAGAATTGTATGCACAAAATCATGCGCTGAGCGAGGATAGCCTTGATGACGATAGCATGGGGCGCCACTGGGATTGGGGAAATGGGGCGAGTGTGCCTGATAAAGCCTATTGTGATAAATTTTTGAACCGAACCATTGAACTTATAGATAAATACGGTCCCGAACTGATCTATTTCGACGATACAGCCTTACCTCTTTGGCCAGTAAGCGACGTCGGCTTAAAAATAGCTGCGCATATGTACAATACCAGTATTAAAAAACATGGTAAACTAGAAGCTGCATTGTTTGCTAAAGTATTAAATGAGCAACAGCGTAAGTGTATGATATGGGATATTGAACGCGGTCAAAGCAACCAAATTGAGCCATTGCCATGGCAAACCGATACCTGCATTGGTGGCTGGCATTATGACCGTCGCATATTTGATAACAAAGGTTATAAAAGTGCAAAAACAGTAATACATACCTTGGTTGATATTGTAAGTAAAAATGGAAATCTGCTGCTGAATATCCCTGTACGTGGTGATGGCAGCATTGACAGTGAAGAACGTACGATAGTTGAAAATATTGGTGCCTGGATGCAGGTTAACAGCGAGGCTATTTATGGCACGCGCCCATGGAAAGTATTTGGTGAGGGGCCAGCAATTGAATCGGCAGCTCCAATTAATGCACAGGGGTTTAATGAAGGCAAAGGTAAACCATTTGGAGCCGAAGATATCCGGTTTACCATAAAAGGTAAAACCCTTTATGCTATACTGCTGGGCTGGCCGACAGGGAACGATACTTTAATTAAAAAATTAGCTACAGGTAGTGATGTGGGTAGTATAAATAAAGTAAGTATGCTTGGAAGTGATAACCTGAATTTTGATCAAACTACAGCAGGTCTGAAAGTAAAATTGCCGGATCAAGCTCCTTGTAAAGATGCATTTGTTTTAAAGATTGAAGGCGCAATTTAAATTCTTCTATGAAAGAAATCAGTTTACCCAAAGTAATCTTTGGAACCAGTGGTTTAGGTAATTTATATGTAGCCCTATCTGATCAGGCTAAATATGCTATTGTTGCTGAAAGTGTCAGGTGTTCGCCTAAACCAGCTTTTTTTGATTCAGCTGGTAAGTATGGTGCTGGCTTAGCATTGGAATCGCTCGGGAGGTCTTTATCCGAATTAAATGTGGATCCATCAAACGTGCTGATCAGCAATAAATTGGGCTGGCTTCGTACTGCCCTGAAAACTCCTGAGCCTACTTTTGAACCCGGAGTTTGGGTTGACCTGAAACATGACGCGGTTCAGCGGATAAGTTATGAAGGTATCCTTGAATGTTATGAACAGGGAAATGACTTGCTAGGTCAATACCGGGCCGAACTGGTGTCTGTACATGACCCTGATGAATACCTTATTGCGACGAAGGATGAGCGGGAGCAAGCATCTCGTTACACGGATGTACTGGAAGCCTACCGCGCCTTAGATGAATTAAAACGAGATGGCAGAGTGAGCGGGATTGGTGTAGGTTCAAAGGATTGGCGGACCATTAAAAGGATAGCTCAAGATGTGAAGCTGGATTGGGTAATGATAGCCAATAGCATGACGATTCATAGCCACCCCCGGGAGTTATTTGGATTTATGCAAGAACTTGAAAATCAGGGTACCGTAATTATCAATTCTGCTGTTTTTAACGGAGGTTTTTTAACTGGTTCGGATTATTATAATTATCGATTGACCGATCCTGTAAAAGACAGCAGGTTGTATCAGTGGCGAGAGCTCTTTTATCAGTTGTGTAAAGATTATAACATTAAACCTGCAGATGCATGTGCAGTATTTGGACTAAATGCACCAGGTGTTAAAAGCATTGCATTGAATACCACAAATGCACAGAGAGTTGAGCAAAATGTGGCTTTGGCCTCCTTAAAAATTCCATCTGAATTTTGGAAAGAAATGAAAGATAATGGCTTGATTGAATCTCATGCTTTCGACTATTTATAAAAAATTAGGTACAATTATGAAAAGATACTGCCTGGCCCTAGACTTAAAGGATGACCCTAAATTAATCGCAGAATATGAACATTGGCACAAAGCAGAAAACAGCTGGCCGGAAATACGCAAGAGCATATTAGATGCAGAGATCCTGGATATGCAGATCTATCGTACGGGTAACCGTTTGTTCATGATTATGGAAACGACCGACAGTTACAAGGCCCACAAAAAAGAGCAAATGGATGCACTCAATTCTAAAGTACTCGAATGGGAGAATTTGATGTGGAAATTTCAGCAACCACTTCCCTGGGCAAAAGAAGGAGAAAAGTGGATTATTATGGAACAGATTTTTCAGCTATAACAATAAGCATATGCAAGTCATAATTTGTCAGGAACCAGGTGTATTAGCTTTTAAAGAACAGGAGAGGCCAGAAGTAAAAGAGGGCTATGCCCAGATCAGGATCAAGCGAATAGGTATTTGCGGAACAGACCTTCACGCATTTGATGGTACACAGCCTTATTTTAATTATCCACGAATTCTGGGGCATGAGCTTTCCGGAGAATTGCTTGAAACTGGTGGTGCGCAAGGTTTTAAAAAAGGAGATGTTGTGACGTTTATTCCTTATTTCAACTGTGGCGTTTGTATAGCCTGTAGATCGGAAAAGCCGAACTGTTGTACCGAAATTAAAGTTTGCGGTGTACATATTGATGGGGGAATGGTCGAATACCTTAATGTGCCAGCCTATTCATTGGTTCAGGGAGAAGGTTTAACTTATGATGAATTAGCTCTAGTCGAACCTCTGGCAATAGGAGCCCATAGTATTAGGCGTGCGGATGTAAAAGCTGGTGAATTTGTATTGGTGATTGGGGCCGGCCCGATAGGTCTCGGCATCATGGAATTTGCACGCATCGCAGGGGCTAAAGTCATCGCCATGGACATAAATGCCAGTCGGCTTAAATTTTGCAGCAATAGATTAAATATTGATTATACCATCGATGTATCAACCGAGAATGTGCTGGAGCGGTTGAGCATGATAACCCAGCGCGATATGCCCAGTGTGGTGATAGATGCCACTGGTAATTTGAAAGCGATCAATGAAGGATTTCGATATTTGGCACATGGCGCCAGATATATATTAGTGGGATTGCAAAAAGGAGATATCAGTTTAAGCCATCCGGAGTTTCACAAACGTGAGGCAACATTAATGAGTAGTCGTAATGCAACCAGAGAAGATTTTCAACATGTGATTTCGTCGATGAAGAAAGGCTTGGTTCAACCAGCCAATTATATTACCCATCGAGTACCATTCAAAAGGGTTAAAGATGAATTTGAAAAATGGCTTGATCCAACCAGCGGTGTCATTAAAGCGATGATAGAAATATAAATTTCTAATCTTTGTTTATCCATATAGCCGATCGGTTCCTGAATGCCTCTAAATGCGCTTTAGAGGCATTTATGTTAACATAAATTCTCTTCTCTTTATCATTTGAAGCATCCCCGGTCTCAGGGGGCAGCTATATTTGGTTTCATAAACAGACTACAAGAATAACCAAATACCAAAATAAACCAAATAAATCAGATATGAACCAAACAATTTCTATTAGGAAATTACCAGTTTTTTTATGGTTGGTAGTTTCAATTGTGTTCCTGCACATAAATGGGTATGCCCAGGAGCGACAAATTACGGGAAAGATAGTAGCAGGTGACGACTCTGCTCCTTTACCTGGGGCTACAGTACAATTGAAAATGAAGAATATATCCACGTTTGCAAATGAAAAAGGACAGTTTTCTATACGGGCAAATACGGGAGATATCCTAATTTTTAAGATGATTGGTTTTCAGCAACGGGAGATAACAGTAGGGGAAGGTAGTATCATCAATGTGAGTTTGAGAACCGAACCTACAAGCCTGAATGAGGTTGTTATAGGTTATGGGAAAAAAAGCCGAGGCGACCTTACCGGATCTATATCTTCAATCTCGGGAGCTGATATTGTTAAAACGCAGCCTACAACTATTGACCAGGCCTTGCAGGGAAAGGTTCCAGGTGTTGTGGTACAACAAATTTCGGGTCAGCCAGGTGGTGGCGTTTCCGTACAAATCCGCGGACTATCGGGTTTTAGCAACAATCCTCCACTGTATGTAATTGATGGGATACAGATACTACCCGCCACTGGAGATAAGGGCACCAACCCTTTGTCGAGTATTAATCCTTCTGAGGTAGCTTCAATAGATATACTAAAAGATGCATCAGCTACGGCGATTTATGGTGCACAGGCAACTAACGGGGTTGTAATAATTACCACAAAGAGAGGAGCCCCGGGGGCACCAGTAATTAGTTACGATGGATATGCGGGTGGTCAGACATTACCTAAATATTACGATGTAATGAATTTAAGGGAGTATGCAACTTTTATGAATGAAAAGTCGGCAATTATTGGTTACGATTTAAGGCCACAGTTTGCAAATCCAAAATACCTGGGAGAAGGAACGAACTGGCAAAAGGCTTTGTTTAGAACTGCTCTTATGCAAAATCATAATTTAGCCCTTACGGGTGGTGACGACAGGACGAAATATTATTTATCAGGCACCTATTTTGATCAGAATGGAATTGCCTTAGGGTCTGATTTTAAGAGGATCTCCTCCAGGATAAATTTGGATAACAAAACAACTAACTGGTTAAAAGTTGGTGTAAGTTTACAATTGGCTAATGTAAAAGAAAATGTAGCTACTTCTCAGACAGGTGTAATACGTCAGGCGTTAAATCAAACACCGGATGTGAATGTCGTAAATCCAGATGGTACCTGGGGTGGCAATGATCCAAACGTTTATGGCGCTACCGGGACCAATCCCTTTGCTTTAGCAAAAATTGTAAAAGACCTCAAGAACAGATATGAGTTATTTGGAAATGCTTATGCTGAAATCCAGTTTGCCAAAGGGCTTAGTTTGCGCAATGAAATTTCAGGGAATTTCTCGACTGCCTCAGAAGACCAGTTCGACCCAATTTATACTATGGGAGCCTATTCTAAAACCTCTAATTCAGCAACTTATTTTAGTGGGAAAAATAATTTTTATTCTCTTGCTAACTATTTAACTTATTGGCATTCATTTAATAATAGATATTACTTAAATGCAATGGTGGGACATGAATCCAAAGTATGGGATCTGTCTCTTATACACATCTGACGCTGCCGACGAACGTTAGACGGTGTAGATATCGGTGGTGGGCGGATCATGAAAAAAGGGGGGGGGGGGGGGGGGGGGGGGGGGGGGGGGGGGGGGGGGGGGGGGGGGGGGGGGGGGGG
>NZ_JAELTV010000256.1 GCF_016429005.1 Pedobacter sp. ASV19 | reverse complement strand
GGTGGTTAACAATAGGCCCCTCCTCAACTGAACGATGAAAGCCCTTTAACTATTAAACAATACGATCAGATCAACCTAAATGGGAGAGTAAACTACCTTATTCCAGATCTGGAAAAAACAAAGGCTTACCTGGTAGATGGAAGTGGTCAGGAAATAAGGCTGATGATTGTTGATCTCGGAAGAACAGCGTTAAACCTTTTTGTAGATACCTACGATCAAACTCGTCTTCCCGGCCCAGGTAAATACAAACTAAAAATTGTGACTGGCGGTAAGTCTATCACCAGTAAAACAGATTTTATTACGATTGATAAAGCAGATTTTGCACCTCCATATATCTTCAATGCCAGTGCCCAGCCGATAAGAGCCAAAAGAGGTACAAGGGTTACTTTACCGTTTCGTAATCTTTCTGGTAATACGATTAGCCTGGTTTCTTTGGATGGCCTTAACATATTGGACATTGTCAGTGTTACTGCTGATGGTAAGGGACTCGTGGTTGATATACCTGCAGAACAATCTATAGGTGAGTTTTATCTGCCTTTAGTTTATTATGATCATAATGCAACAGGTACAAGTGGCGCGGTTTATTCTCCAAGATCAATTTCTCCTATTATTATTACAGAATAATATTTTATATAAATCCTAGTTTAGACTATAAACAATAAATTAAAAGACATGCTAAGTACAACCATCAAAGAAGCGACAAAAGAATCGCATTTAAGTTTAGAAAAACAAGTCGTACAAAAATTGAAAGCGATCAGGAGCAATGAAGATTATGCTGATTTCCTGAATCATTTTTATACCTATTTCAGCCAGGTAGAACAAGCCATTGCACCTTATATTACAGAAGAATTGCTGCCGGACTATAAAGACAGACGAAATTCTTCTTATCTGAAAAGGGATATAGAAGAACTTGGTGGTCAGATCAATGAACCCGCAACGATAAACCTTCCGGAAATCACCAATCATTTACAAGCTCTTGGCGCATTGTATGTGATGGAAGGCTCTATTATGGGGGGGAGTATTATTGTGAAAATGCTCCAAAAAGGTGGAATTACCAAAGGTGTTTCTTTTTTCTCTGGTTACGGAGAAGCAACCGGTCAAAAATGGGGAAGTTTTGTAGCCGTTTTAAATCAGCAAGCCACAACTGCAGAACAGGAAAAACCAGCCGTTCATGCAGCCAATGAAACTTTTAGCCGCTTTGCAGAAGTTTTTGAGGAGGTAAAGATTTAAAACAGTATGGTGAAGGCAAGGCATAAAGGTCTCTTTTTGTTGCTTCTTACAGGGTTTTTTGCCTGTAAGAAGACTTCTGTTATAGAAACTGAACTTCCGGTTTCACCAACAACAGGCAGCAGAATGGCCTTTACGCTCGACTCCATTTACCTGTATGCCAGGCAGATTTATTTATGGAATGATGCCTTGCCCGATTATTCGGTATTCAATCCACGACGGTTTACTACAGGTGCAACAGATCTTGAGAATTTTAAAGCCGCATTATACGCCCTCAGCCAGTACAAGATCAATACTGTAACAGGCTTCCCATTTGAAAAGGGTGTATTGCCTGGTGTACCAAAATACTCTTTTATTGATCTGTATAGCGGGAATAGAGGTATTGTCGCAAGCCTGGATACAGAGGGAAATGGTTATGATTTTGGGCTGGAGTTCGCTTCGTTTGGGGCCGGATTTTATGTAAAACTGGTATATCCCAATTCTCCGGCCGCCATGGCGGGTATAAAAAGGGGAGATGAGGTCAGATTTGTGAACGGAACAAAGGCTTCTTCTGCAAGTTTACTGGCTGGCCTGGATGGAGCTTCTCTGACACTGGACCTGCTCAGGCAAGAAGGACTACCAGTGGCGGTTAAGCTTCAAAAGGCTTCCTACTACAGTGATCCGGTTTTAGATGCACAATTACTTCGCGTAGCAAACAAACCTGTTGCTTATCTCGCCTATGGGCAGTTTACCCCACTCAGTAGTTCAAAGGAGGGGTTAAATAAGGTCTTTACCGATTTTGATGCCGGCGGGAATATAGAAACGATAGTCATAGATCTTCGTTATAATCATGGGGGCTATGTGGAAACAGCGAGGTATCTGGCCAATCTGCTGGCTACAAGTGCACTGAATAATAAGGTGATGTGCAGCGAACAATACAACAGTTTGATGCAACAGGGAAAAGCTAACCTCCTGAAAAATCAGCTCTATTTTGATGGAAATGGACAAGCAGTCTATTTAAATGGGCGAAGGGCAACTTATGCGGATGTAGATTTCTCTGTAACAGGGAATACCTATCGCTTTAATAAGGCTGGAAGTCTGCAGGGCATTCAGAATATCTATTTTTTAATTGGCAATAAAACCGCTTCCGCTAGTGAAATGCTGATTAATATTTTAAAACCTTATTTTAAAGTCAGACTGATCGGTAGTCAGACCTATGGAAAACCTGTTGGTTTTTTCGGTATCAGAATAGATCAGTACAACCTCTATGCAGCTGGCTTTCTGATTAAAAATGCACAGGGAAACAGCGATTATTTTGATGGCTTTATTCCTGACATTACTGTGGATGATGACGTAACACATAACTTCGGAGACCGGCAGGAATCCTGCCTGCAGGCTGCTTTAGGGGATATCGGACAAACAGAATCGGGGCCGAATAGCCGGCAAAGCAGTGTTGTTAAACAAAAATACGGGTTAACGCCCGGTGTACAAGCGCTGTCTGGCAATAGCCGGTCTTTTTCCGGTATGATCAAACAGGAAATGAAACTTATAAAAACAGAATGATATGTGTAAGACAAGGGTATTAAGCACCAGGGGAAACACGGTATTGAGCAGTTGTGCAGGCTGTGGGGTATATTACTTATGGCATAACAATTTACTGCTGAATTTCACAGAAGAAGCTTTTCTTTTGTTTAGAGAAGTTGTGAACAGTTTGCCTTTTGAAGACAATAGCTTGCCATTTCCTAATGGAGAGGAGCGTATTGTGTTGAATACGCCCAATCATGACATTTGCTTCGCTTTTGCGGAAGATGAATTTGAGGAGTTTAAAATTGCGATAGATGAAGCTATTTATATGAATGAGGTTTATCAGCTGATGCGTAAATAAGAATTAAAGATGAAGATCAAATCTAAAATAGAGGGATCAGATGAATGGCTTTTTATAGAAGAAATTCCCGAACTCTACGTGGCTCATACACCTTTGTCCGAGAAACAGGTTAATATTAAAAGCCTGCCGGCAGAAAAGCTGGTTAACTATCAGCTCAGTGCCGGTGGTTTATTCCTGGTACATTCTACCATGCAATTTAATGAGCACGTTAAGGTCATTTCTGAAGTAGAAGGTGAAGCAATTACCTCCCAGTTTATTTTCTACGGATCTTCTTCCTCCATGGAAAAGAATGTGCCCAAAAACAATAGAAGAACAGGCAGCCGGCACAATATCCGTTATATTCCTTCTTTAAAGGGAAAGTATCCAATGATGCCGGAGCTGGAGTATAAATATTTTTTACTGGTGATGTCCAAACAATATTATTTTCATTTGATAGATCAGCACTCCTTGTTGCATTCTGAATTTGTAAAGGAAATTCTTAAAGGAAAGTACAGCTCGTTTGCAGCCAAAGACCTCTCCGTTACATCGGAAATGAAGAGGGTGATCAATGATATCTGTGAGTGTAAAAGAACAGGTGAACTGAAAAGACTGCATACAGAGGCAAAAATATTGGAACTGCTGATGCTACAACTTGAACAGATGCAGTCAGGGACGGAAGTAGACAAGTACCTGATCAAGCAGGATGACCTCAAAAAAATTGAACATGCCAGGGATATTCTGGATGCGACCTACCAATATCCGCCAACCATTATTGAGTTGTCTAAACGGGTAACTCTAAATGAATTTAAGTTGAAAAAGGGCTTTAAAGAGTATTACGGAACGACCATTTATGGTTATGTGACTCGTTTAAGGATGGAGGAAGCCAGGAGGCTGATCCTGGAGGAGCGGAAAAGTATAGGCCAGGTGGCTGCGGCCGTTGGATTTAACCATCAGAGTCATTTAACGGAAGCTTTTAAACGTTACTTCGGAATTCTACCCAGTGAAGTGATGGTCTAAAGATTTAATAACCTGCTTTTTATTAAATTCTAAACCATATCATTTTTTAGATTGTTAATCCTGCAGTCAAACCTATAGGGATTATGAGTCTGGAAAAATACAGTGCCAAGCGCGATTTTAGTAAAACGAAGGAGCCTGAATCAGGAAAAAGTAAGGATAAGGAAAAACTTTCGTTTGTTATTCAGAAACATGATGCCAGCCGGCTTCACTATGATTTCAGGCTGGAAATGGATGGTGTACTGAAAAGCTGGGCAGTACCTAAAGGTCCTTCTACAGATCCTAAGACTAAACGTCTGGCTATGATGGTAGAAGATCATCCCTTTGATTACCGGAATTTTGAAGGATTGATTCCAAAAGGGGAGTATGGAGGAGGAACTGTAATTGTATGGGACCGGGGTACCTACGAACCTATAGAAGAAATTAAAGGAAAAAAAGCCCAGGAAAGATTTCTGCTCAAACAGCTGGAAGCCGGTTCACTGAAGTTTAAACTCCATGGTGAAAAGCTAGAAGGTGAATTCGCCCTGGTGAAAACTCATGGAATGGCGGAGAACAGCTGGCTGTTGATTAAACATAATGATGATTATGCATCGGTGAAGGACGTCACCAAAAAAGATAGATCTGTGATTTCCAATAAAACCATTGCCCAGGTGGAAAAGAGTAGCGATCGGGTATGGCACAGCAATCAAACGGATATAAAAGTCCAGTTAAAAAGTGCAGCCAAAATGAAATTCCCATCACCCCAAAAGCCGATGTTGGCTACTTTGGTCGATGGGCCCTTTGATGATCCTGATTGGCAATATGAGGTAAAATGGGATGGATACCGTGCTTTGGCTTATCTGAATAAGGGAAAAGTGGAACTCCTGTCTAGGAATAAGAAAAGTTTTAACGATAAGTTTTACCCAATCTATGAGTTGCTGGAGGGCTGGAAGATGAATGCCGTACTGGATGGTGAGGTTTTGGTCTTAAATGATAAAGGGGTTTCTAATTTTGGAGATCTTCAGAATTGGAGAAGTGAGGCGGACGGAGAACTGGTTTATTACGTGTTTGATCTGCTGTGGTACGAGGGTAAGGACCTGAGAGAACTGCCTTTGTACCAGCGACAGGATATTTTGAAGACTATTCTACCGCAACAGGATGACCGGGTACGTTTGAGCAAAGTGTTTAATGCCAGTGGCATAGATTTCTATGCGGCTGTAGAAAGAATGGGGCTGGAAGGAATTATTGCAAAGAAAAAAGACAGTACTTATTCTTACAACTACCGTTCAAAGGAGTGGGTCAAAATTAAGGTGCATAAAAGGCAGGAAGTGGTGATTGCAGGTTACACAAAGAATGCAGATACCCCTAAAGCATTCAGTTCCTTGCTGCTGGGTGTGTACGAAAATGCTAAGCTTCAGTATGTTGGGAAGGTGGGTACAGGGTTCAACGATCAGGTGCAAAAGGAAATGATGGCTCAATTTAAACCTTTAATTACAGATAAAAGCCCTTTTGAAGAACTCCCTGATGTCAATAAACCTTCCAGGTTCAGGCCAAATCCTCCAAAAGCCAAAGCCATCTGGTTAAAGCCGGAACTGGTTTGTGAGGTTGCTTTTTCAGAAGTAACTGCTGACGGCGTATTCCGGCATCCTTCTTTTAAAGGGATGCGTATAGATAAGAAAGCCAAAGAGGTGCTGCGGGAAACTGCTGCACCGAAAGAAGATATTTTGGAAAAGACAGAAAAGATGGTGAAAAAGGAAGCTAAAGAGCGGCACCAGGAGGCCATAACACCGCCGAAAAACAAAGAAAGAAAAACACTGCTAAACCCTAAAGATGAAACGCAGGTTCGAAAAGTTTGCGGGCATGAATTGAAGTTCACCCATTTGAGCAAACTCTACTGGCCCGAAGATAAGGTGAGCAAACGGGACATGTTTAATTATTATTACCAGGTTGCGGAATATATTTTACCCTACCTGAAAGACCGGCCTATGTCACTGAATCGCTTTCCCGGAGGAATTCATGGAAAAGGATTTTACCAGAAAGACGTGACCAATACGGCGCCAGACTGGGCTAAGACCTTTCCCTATACCACCAGTGAAGGAGAAGAAAAAGAGTATCTGGTCGGTGCTGATGAGGCAACGTTATTGTGGATGGCTTCGCTGGGTTGTATTGAAATGAATCCCTGGTTCAGTCGGGTTGAATCTCCGGATCAACCTGACTACTGTGTCATAGATCTGGATCCGGATAAGAATACCTTTGATCAGGTCGTTGCCGCGGCGCATGAGGTGAAAAAGGTATTGGATGCTATTAATGTACCTTCTTTCTGTAAAACATCCGGATCGACCGGTATGCATGTTTATATTCCTTTAGGAGCCAGATACTCCTACGATCAAAGTCAGATGTTTGCCCGGATCATCGTAAATCTGGTCCATCAACAGATTCCGGAATACACCAGTCTGGAAAGAATGGTAGCCAACAGAAAAGGAAAAATGTATCTGGATTTTTTACAAAACCGGCCGGGAGCAACTATCGCAGGCCCATATTCTCTGCGCCCTAAACCAGGTGCGACAGTGTCTATGCCACTGGATTGGGATGAAGTAAAACCTGGTTTAAAAATGCAGGATTTTACAATTTTCAACGCTGTAGACCGGTTGAAAGCAAAAGGAGACTTGTTTAAAGGCGTACTTGGTCAGGGGATTGATCTGGAGAAAGCCATTCAAAAAGCGAAATCTGTTTTCGGCTAAACGCCTTCTGCAGGGGCCTCATAGGCGTCGATCTGTTTGCCAATCAGGTTAATGATTTCCATCGGAATGGGTTCATCAGAACACCAGCAATTGTTGTTATCGGTGTCTTTATACACCACACCAAGACGGTTTTTGTCTTCATAAACCTCATAGATTGGCTCATAAGGGTCTGGAAAAACCAGCAATGTGGTTGTATTTCCTGAAATGTTGATCTGGATATCAAATGGTTCCATAGTTTCTACATAACAATACTGTACAAAAATGGTTTTACTGGATCAACACACCTGCTATTCCACAGCAGGCCTTCACTAAAATCAATCCATCAATGACGATCAGGTAAAAGAGGATGTTTTTTCGCTTGTTCATGGAATAGGCTACCATTGTGGTCAGCACAAAGGGGACAAGGTTTAAGACCACACTCATCAGCATGAAATGTTTGAGGTAGGCAAAAATGCATAAAGAAAGCATTCCAATCAGCAGCAAAGGAATCAATACATTAAAAATAGTTTTCCTTAAGCC
>NZ_JAELTV010000255.1 GCF_016429005.1 Pedobacter sp. ASV19 | reverse complement strand
CCCCCCCCCCCCCCCCCCCCCCCCCCCCCCCCCCCCCCCCCCCCCCCCCCCCCCCTCTTAGATGTGTATAAGAGACAGAGTTTTAATAGCTTCTTCAACTGCCAATTGATGTTTTTTCTCAAGAAGATTAACATGAGCCTCAAGCGCACTTTTTGAATTTGGATTCAATGAATCAGCATTAATAACTGCTGCTTCTAGCCTGGAAAGCTGTTTGTTATCTTCTGCTGTTTTAATTATTTGGGCTTCTTTTGCTCCCTGGCTTTTTAAAAATGCTTCTCGAAGTTTTCCGGATTTATCTAGAATATCAAGTTCTCTTGTTACGGCATTTTCTAGAATTGCTGCCTCGTCATTTTTACCGGACTTCCTTAAAGACTCAATAGATGCCTGTTGCTTGGCAATTTTCTCTCTGATCTCAGTATCCTCTTTATCCAGTTGCTGCAACTTTAGCTTTGTAGCATTTCGGATCTCTTCCAGTTGTCTATCGGTTTCCCTGGTCATCGCTTCGGTAGCGATCTGGCTGGTCTCATTTTGAATGGAAACCAATGTAGCAAGATCATCTTTCCTGAATTTCTCCTCAATCTCCTTCAGCTTGGCGACCCGTTCCTTTTCAATCTGGGCTACTGCGGCAGAATTAGTACTATGTTTGGCCTGCAGCTTTCTGAAATGTTCATCGGTTTCGGAGAGTTCCTTTGCATAACTATCCATGATGGCCTGAGCAGTTCGTTCCAGGGATGCGATACGTTCTTGTTCCGCTTCTTTAAATAGTCTTTTGTTTTTTTCAGCAGTAGGATCTTTCTTCGGATCCTTAGTAGATCCGCTGATCTGATCCAGTTCTTTTTGAAGTGCTTTGCGCTGCTGAATATTATCTGCCATACCTTTTTTATCGGTTTTATTCAGTCGGTTGTAGGCGAGTTCCAGAATATTGATCTGATTTTTCAATTCTTCGATACGATGGCCTACGGTATTATCCACTCCTTTGCTTGCTGTTGGCTTTTGGGTATCATCGACAATATTTTTGTTCATCTGCTCCCGGATCAAGGCTTGTTGCTTTTCGATATCAGCTTTTTGTTGTTTCAAACCTTTTACATATCCCCCATCAGTATTATTACCGGTAGTAAAACCACGTTTAACTCTATCCCAATAACCTTCGCCCTTTGGACCATCCGCAATTTTCTGATCAATGTTGATTTTCTCCTCATCCAACTCGGTTAATTTCTTTAGTGCGGCATCTATTCTGGCTCGCCTTTCCAGCTGGGCAACATACTGGCCAATAGCAACAGTAGCCTTTCCGGCGAGTATTTCCTCATCCGTATACATTTTCAGATAACCAGGCATGATATCCCGCAATTCCTTTACTTTGGCAATCCTGTCCTGCTTGGCAAGTGATTCATTCTTGATTACATCAATTAATGAAATCAACCTATTTTTCTCTCCTGCAACGCTTTTTTCTGCTTCAGCCTGAAGATCATTGATCACCTTTTGGGCTTTCTCTGCATCACTCAATCTGGAAGAGTATAGGTAGAAAGCAGCGCCCAGGGCAACAACACCTGCAATGAGCAGTGCATAAGGATTCGCACTCATTGTGGCATTCAGCAATGCCCATTCCTGCTTTGCTTTTCTAAGATTACCTGTCAATAATGCTTTGGCCAGTCCCAGGGTGGTCGTAGTCACTATATTGAGTTTTTCAAGTGTTTCAGCACCAATCAACGCCTTGATATATGCCAGCTTCTCGGTAGTGGCCAAGGCTACTGCAATCCTATAAGTCCCCCATGCTACTGTAGCTATTGCAAGGATTTTAATCATCTCGCCTAATGCGCTGATATTATCATAAATCAGCTTAACGATATAGGTTATACCCTGAAGAATATCTGAATTCGTCCAAACTGCGGTGAGTTTCTTTTCTATCTTTTCAAGTGTAGCAGCTAGGTTATTGTTTTTTACATCAAACTCATTTGTCAAGGATGTTCCTTTCAAAAACTCCCAATTAGATAAGGCCTGTCTTTTCTGAAGCAGATCCAGGTTATTCGATAAGGCACCCAATGCAGTTACCGCCCTGGCTCCATCTTCACCCACCATGCCCATTGATTCAGCCAGTCCCTGAACACCCTGGCCTGCTGATTTCACATTTTGCAATACCCGGATGAGCGCCTCGTTCCCATCTTTGTTTAACAGATCACTGAAATCCTTCACGCTCATTTTAGCAATCCCGGCAAACTTTGGAATGTCTTTACCCAATCCAACAACGAATTGGCCGATTGCAGTTGCAGACGCTTCAACCGGTTGTTGCAATTCATCCATTACAGCGCCCAGACCCAGAACGTTTTGAATGCTCATATTAGCCGCCGGGGCAATACCGGCAAGCCTACCGGCAAAGCTGACCAGAAATCCTTCATTGGCCGTCCCAGCTGCTCCCAATTCGTTAATTGCGGATCCTGTCTTTAGTAAAGATTCTTCTAAACCATATTCTGCCTTGATTTTAAAAATATCGGTCAGTTTACCCAGGGAATTGATGGCCTCTTCCGCGCCTCCAAGATCTTCACCCAGGGCAACGTTGATCTGATCTGCGGCTTTAACAAAAGCCAATACATCCGTCTCTGCAGAAATACCAAGTTTCCCGGCAACTTTAGCCAGGCCAAGCAGATCTTCTTGTGCAGTCCTGGTATTAATTTGTTTTAAACTTTCGTTAAGGTGTAAAACACTGGCCTGTGTCAGACCAGTTGTTTTTTGAACATCAGAAAGACTATCACTCAAAATTGCGTTCTGAGCAACCACATCCTTTATCGTAGATACAATTGCATCAAGGCCTAATCCGGCAAGCAAGGTGTTTTTTACGGTTTCAATACCGTCTTTTAGTGCGGCAAAAGCACCACTGACACCGTTTACATCCTCTCTAACCCCTCGAAGCAGATCATTTACCTGTCTAAGTTCCTGGGCTTTCTTGATGAATGCGTCAGTTCCTGGAACCAGCTGAGCAAGTTCATTTCTGAGTTTAGCGGAACCAGCAGTGAGCTGCTTTAAGGTAAGGTCTGATTCAGTACCATTAATGTAGATGGAGACCCGTCTTACTTCGTCTTTAGATGCCATTTTTACGTTGATTTTTGGCTAAAATCAAGGCATTTAGTCACCTAAAAAACGACAAGTAAAGTTTAGAAAACTATCCAGATTGGCTTGTCTTTGTAAATAAAGAACATCGCTGCAGCGTCATCGAATGTATAGTAGTTGGATACCTGAGTAAATGTTCGTTTATAGCCTCCAATGATGTAATACTGAGGTTTTACCGGACAGAAAAGCCGGGCTTCCGATTTCTCCCTTTCTATCCTGGACCCGCTGAGTGCGATAACTTTTCCGACAGTCCCACCAATACCGCCATCGTCTGTTGGACTGTCAATCGGCGTATAGGTAAACGTTGCCGTAGATCCATTGATCGGCACACGCTCCACCCTAATTTCGTTAAACCCGTGTATCTCTGGAATCCAGTATGCTTTGTAACGATCTGAGAACCCAGTTTCAGTATCCTGTGGGATCAGATCAGCAATGTAATATTTCGTATTAAAACTAGATACAATTGTTCTGGCCTGAATTTTCACAGACATACGCTCGGTTGTCGTATTGATGATCGGAAAGGTAATCTTCTCCGGCAAGGCATAGAAATAGACCCCTTTATCAATGAAACCTATTTTTGTACTTGGTTTCATATTGAGCAGTATTGAAGGCGGGATACTGGCCGTAATGGTCAGTTTTTTTGCATCATTCAAAAAACAATACCACCTGGCATCACTGCCATCTAAATCCATAGGTGATGCCTGGGGGAATACTTTGAAACCAGGTACGACTTTCATTCCGGAAAACCTCAATAACCTCAATGGCCATTCTGTAATTGGCTCTGTTGTTCTGCAGGACTGATCAGTGATCGGATAACTATAATCCGTCTCATCCTTTTTCGCCAATGTGCCGATATCAACTTCCAGTTTGTTTTCCCCATCACCTATGATAAGACCGGTGGCCGGAGTAAAATCATTCTCATCACCTGTTCCCCGGTTCTGTGCCTGGTCTGCCTCATCAATTTTTAAAGTGATTTTGTAGCCCTTACCTTCTGGTGTTGCCTTTTCGTCAACAGATCCCACAAATTCAGAAATGTCAATGCAGGCAGATGAAGTTAAAATACTACCTGGTGTTTCTACTATAACGGTACTGCTCAAAAGGTCAAAGTCAAAGGAGATCTTCAGGCGATCCGTTAACATCTTAATCAGATCAGCAATATTAATCTGAGGCAAATAATACATCGATGGACCAATAGCAAATCCGCTTAATGCCCGTCTATTGTACAGGTAAATCTGCTGTGAATCCGGATCATCGAAAATACCACCAACAACGTTGAACTTCAAATATTCAAATACTCTTTTTAAAACATAGGTCAATTTAAAAAACGGAGTTAATCCACTGATCATACTGGTTGCCTGGTATCTGATAATGAACTTTTGTGCAGCATGATCCCACTCATTAATCCATGGTTGTGTAAAACTCGTTGCAAATTCATCCCAGGACGGATTATTTACAGGAAAAAACGCATAGGGATAATTCTGAGGGTTAAAGCAGGTATCCTTCATATGTGCCTCCATCGCAGCAGCTGTTGTACCGATATTCACGGCATCCGCAGTGTAGATATCCGGAAGCATTGCAATCTTCATTTTTGCGGCCACTGCCCCAAAATTCACTTTAAGAATAAATTGCAGTTGGTCTTTCACCACTTTATATGTAAATACAGCCTTATAGAAGGTATAATCCGATATCATCACCTGAACCGGGAATTCATAATCTGTGTTTAAGGCTTCAGTCAAATGACCACTCCGGATAAACAGCTTATTGTTTTCGGTAAGACCAGTCGTACCAGGATAGGCAATATCATGCGCGAATTCACTCTCAGAAGTAAACAAGGAATTGTTCCGCTCCATCGTAAACTGCGTGTTACTTTGAAGTTCAAGAATCTGACCCCTATCGTTGATGATTTTGAGCATTATACGAACTGTTTACCTGTAGCGTTAATAAAATTGCTCATCAAAGAATCTATAGACGTTATTGCTGAGTCAGATATTCCAGCGGAATGTAACATAAATAACCTCATTTCACCATGAAAACTATAATTCAATGAAGCTGCACTGTTACGTATAGCTCCAAGAACCATTCCAATATTTTCAGAGTTACCGCCATTATTATAAGCTATTGAGGATCCGCTATTAAATAAAATACCATCCTTGAATATTTTTCTTTCAGACACGTTAGCACCACTAAGTTTATATTTTGAAAACAACCTATATACTCCCGTAGGAAAGTTTGTTGCAGGATTATTAAGAGCGTTGCCCAATTGACCTTGATAAATAAGATCACTTGCAGCATTAATATTCTGCAATGATTCTTTCATTCTATATGTTGTTGTTGTATTAAGGTTAGCGCCGTATAACATCCTTTCATTTCCAGCGCCTAATATGGATGGGTTTATTTTGGTATATGAGAATGAGCCTAAGCCGCCAAGAGCAACCATTTCAGCGGCTGTAATGCTCATATCCAAGCATCTTGATGCCGATGTTTGGTAAGTATTCCATATCAAACCTTTTCCAGGGATCACATTTGTATCGTCAAAGTTATTCAGTTTAGTAAGGGTATTATTATTCTTAAACTTATACTTCACAAGCATATGATTCGATGTTGTCCCAATCATAGGGTAAAACTCAATAATTTGATTCCAAACCCCTAATGCTGTTATTCCTGCCTCTAATGAAGTCGCATCCGGATCCAGCTTAACAGAAATATTCTGCGTTTCACCAGGCTTGATATCTACTACTTTTGTTTTATAACCAACAAAACTGAACTGTATCTGAGATTGCTTCTCAGAAGTACTGATGCTGAACTTACCATCCGCGTCACTTCTGGTCACAATACTTGTTCCTTTGAAAAGAATGGTTACATATGGCAAGGGATCCTTGTCTTTCGCATCCGTAATCAGCCCGGTAACCACTGTACTTTGCGCTGAAGCCTGAAACGCCAGTAATGGCAGCAACAAGGCCCATATATATATTATTTTGTGGATTTGATTTTTCATATTAAGCGAATACAAATTTCTTCTGCATCAGGTAATTGTAGGTAACTCCTACCGTACAAGTAACCAGTATTTTTGAAAGTATATAGTTGATAGTTAAATAATGTGTAACCAGGTAAACACCAGAGGTGGTGAGGATCAGATTTCCAGTCCATACCAGAACGTATTTAAAAATCTGATGATGTACTTTACCATCAGCGGCCGAAAATACCCAGTGCCTGCCCATAGTAAAATTAATAATCCCACCCACTGTAGTACCTGTTGCACTACCCAGTACATACCAAAAATGCAAATACTGCGTACAGACTAATGTGGTAAGAAAGTCAAAGATTGAGGCCGAAAGTGAGGCGACCTGTGCCTTTAGAAAAGTCGCCATATCAGGTAATATTTAATTTAATAATAATTTGCAATAGTATGTTGGCATAGACGCCAGCAAGAATATCATCAAACATCACACCCCAACCCCCAGGCCATTTTTCCAGACGTCTTATAAACAAGGGCTTTACTATATCAAAAAATCGAAATAAAACCAATCCAATAAGAACATTTAAAGGAGTTACCGGAACCCAAAGCAGTGTAATGCACATTCCGGCAACTTCATCGATTACCACCCGTTGGTGATCCTTTCCCCAAATAGCTTCTACAATATTTGCAGACCAGATCCCAAGTGCCGTAATCGCAAGTGTAATCAGTAAAGCAGGTACATATTGTGCTCCATTCATCTGCGCATAATACCAGATAATACAGGTCGCAGCTGCTGCTGCTGTTCCCGCACCTTTGCCGATATACCCTATTCCAAGGCTGGTAGATGTAATTTTATGAAACAACATTTTTCTCTTTACTTTTAATATTAATGCCTCAATATCCAATCCGTCAATTGAGGTTTTTCTCTAAAATTCTGTACTTCCTGTATAATTCACCTCCAATTTGCTCTATTGGTTTATTGATCAAATCATTATGATCTAATGTCCAGGAAGCCTCAGCATAGGTCATTTTCTTCTTTTGAAAAGCCTGAATGATCAAGCCATACAAACAAGCCTCGATTCCCATTTTCCGGTAACCATCTACCACTCCAAGAAGTAGAATACGGATGCCCTGAATTTTGCTTTTTTGTGTAAGCAATTTATACAAGCCCGTAGGAAAAAGCCGGCCTCTTTTGATCTTGATCAACACCTGATTAATAT
>NZ_JAELTV010000254.1 GCF_016429005.1 Pedobacter sp. ASV19 | reverse complement strand
AAATATCTGCGCTTAAAATATGCTCAATTCGGGTACGACTTTAAACAAGGCCTGCTTAAAAAATCACCATTCCGGCAGCTGCGTTTATTTGTATCGGGAACAAACCTTCTCACTGTAGCCAATAGTAAAAGATATTTTATCGATCCGGAGGCTAATACAAATAATTTCGATTATCCTATTCAACGCACTTTTGCAATAGGTATTAATGCAGGCTTTTAGTTAATTAACTTTTAAAGAAAATGAAAAAAATTATATCAACTATCGGAATTTTGGCCAGCATATTGGTTTTTGGTTCCTGTAAAAAAGTTTTAGACGTAGATCCATTGGACCGGATAAGCGAAGATGTCATTTGGGCAAATAAGGCCAATGCAGAAACCTTTATTTATGGCACCTACGCCGCAATGTTTTATTTTGGTAGTCCTTTTACCAGTGGACCAGGTACAGATCCTTATACGACTAATATTTTAGGTAATTATGGTACCGCTGGAAATGCATACACGGTTTTTAGCGAAAGTTTAACCAACAGAGACAATTTTGGCTTTAATAATTGGGGAAACATTCGGCGGGCAAATCTAATTATACAAAAAGTAGGCGAATCTGCAGGTATAACAGGAACTGACAAAAAAGCCCTGATTGCTGAGGCCAAATTTTTAAGGGCAATGTCGTACTACAGCATAGCCAGAACTATCGGACGTATAGTATGGATAGATAAACCCTTAACAGAAAATGACGAGTTTAAGCTGCCAACTACACCTAACCCCACGGAAAGCTATAATCACATTATTAAAGATTTGGAAGATGCAGTTGCTGATTTGCCTACAACTAAAATAGCCGGCAGGACCAATAAATATGTAGCAGCATCTTTTTTAACAGAGGTATGTCTACAGGCTCTGGCTTATAAAAACTATCCAGCAGCTGCAAATGTAAATCCAGCCGATCCACTTTTAGATAAGATTATTACCAATGCACAATTGGTAATAAGTGGCGGTTATTCCATGGAAACTGATTATGAGGGGATGTTTAACCAAACAAAGAGTACATCAAACGAAATTATTTTCGCTATTTATAATAAAGCCCTTAATACTACGGTAGCAAATACCCCAATGCAGAATAGCCTACCGAATATCACGGCCGATAAGATCAAAAAGTTTGATGGTTCTCCCCTATTTGTCAAATCGGTACCTTTCGAATGTTGGCCGGAGAATTTTCCTGCGCAGAATTTAACCGATGATTATTTAACGATAGACAAAGCTGACCCTACCAGAGTTTTACCCTGGACTCAAACTTCACAATACAAAAATGCTATAGATGAAACTATAAACGTTATTGCTCCTTTCACAAGATTAGGTTTCCCACAAAATAAAGTAGCAGTATCGGCTGATGAAACAGTAGTTAAAATGGGGCGTATCAAACCAGGAAGTACCGAAACAATGTGGACATTAACCAACGAAAATAGGGATGCCCGATGGAAAGCGTCTATTATTAGCGATTCTACAAGTTTTTACGGAGAAACATTAACCACCTGTTTAAGAGGTAATGCAACTCGGTGGATGACGATTAACGGTGGAGAATATGGCTTTTCTTTAAGTAATATGTATTGGCGTAAAGGAATCTATAGCAACGTAGCTCCTTCCTTTTTAAATACAGTAAGCACTGATTATCATTTCGTTTGCATGCGTTTAGGCAGAGTATATTTAAACTTAGCAGAAGCCTATTTGTTAAAAGGAGATTTAGGTAATGCTTTAACAAACTTAAATATAACTAGGGTACAACATGGTAAATTACCTGCATCAACAGCAGGAAACCTTACTGATGCCTGGAAAGATTATAGAAGAGAGCGCCGCGTGGAACTTACCGAAGAAAATGATCATTATTTCAGCCTGTTGAGATGGGGTCGCTACGGCGGCAACGCTAATGATGGCATTTCAGCAGGAGGTACCATTACTGAACTAACAGAACCTATACGTGTAATGGATATATCTAAGGATAGAAAGTCTTTTTCTATTGTTACAGGTCCTTTTGGCAATGGATACAACCAACGCAGATTTGAAACAGCCAGAAGATATCTGCTTCCAATTCCTCAAGGCTCTATCGATAATAACTCGAACTTCGGGCCTCAAAACCCTGGTTGGTAATCAAAAAAAACTTCATCATGAAAAGAAAATTTAAAATCATATCTAATCTGCTAGCATTATTGCTGGTCCTATCGTTGTCTTCCTGTTTAAAAAAGGATTTGATAGATTACCCGTTATACGACGGTAACGAAATTACTTTAGTCAATGTAGAATACCGCTTTAACAGCAGCCAAACCATGAACGGCCAACCTATTGTGGCTTATCAAAAACTGGGCGTTGTGCAAACCATCGATAAGACCAACTCAACTATAAACGTGGTGATAACAGTGCCGGATGCAAATGGTCAGTTTACCGCCGCAGAACGTGCAAATGTGGTACAAACCAAACTGTGGTTCTATATGAACATATCAACCGCTGCCACTATCGCACCCACAGGCGGAACCCCAGCACTTGGTGATCCAACAGACGCCACTAAGCCACTAAAATATATCATAACTGCTGCAAATGGTACAAGCAGGGTATGGACGATCAATGTAACCGCCTTTAATAAATAAACTGGTTAGTTAGTTAAGTTTTGGTTGATTAGAGCCGTTAACTTTTAACGGCTCTTTTTACGACAAATCAAGTGAAAGCTACTGCACAAATACATCCGCAAATTTTAATATCCCCCCGATGGTATGCTTAAAATAAAATTAATTGTCCTTATCCTATGCATTTTTTCTCTAGCCCAGTTAAAGGCACAGGTTTATAAAATAGACATATTCAATGCCTCAGATAAACAACCTTTAAATATCCCAATGTCTGCTAAAGCGCCAGATGGAACAACACTTTCAGCAAACAGCCAGTATTTCGAAAAAAATGGAAAACCCTGGTTTCCGGTAATGGGAGAAATGCATTACAATCGGGTATTGCCGCAGGATTGGGAAAAGGAAATCATCAAGATGAAAAACGGAGGTTTATCTATCGTAGCTACTTATGTTTTTTGGAATGAACACGAAATTGCAAAGGATGTATGGGATTGGAAGGGAAACAAAGATCTCAAAAAATTCATCAGCCTTTGCCAAAAATACCATATGTATGTTTGGTTGCGCATCGGTCCTTGGAGCCACGGTGAACAGTTAAATGGTGGGTACCCGGATTGGATACAAAAAATGAAAGGCCATAGAAGTAATGATCCAGCGTATATAAAAGAATCGATCAAACTATTTAACCAGATCAGCCAGCAAACCAAAGGACTTTATTTTAGCCAGGGCGGACCAATTATTGGCACACAATTAGAAAATGAATACGCGAGCGGGCAGGCAGAACACATTTCCAAGCTTAAAGAAATTGCTCAACAAGCACAAATCAATCCGGTATATTGGTCGGTAACGGCCAATACTGTTTTTGATGATAAAAATATGGAAGTTATTCCATTGCAGGGCTCTTATCCTTATCGTGGTTGGGAAAAAGGTGGCGGTGGCGCTACCAAAGATTTTTTATATGGCAACGACCAATGGATCATGACCGATGCTTTGGGCAAAGTATTTTATGATGTAAACAGTTTTCCAAAAGGTCTGTGCGAACAAGGCTGCGGAAGTCAAATGACGTTTACCAATCGTTTCGTGGTCCTGCCCGAAGTCGTGGAGGCTCATCTCCAAAACCAGATTGGACGTGGCATGAATCTTATCGGCTATTACATGTTTCATGGCGGGACGCAAACCCCTGGCCTAAAAGAGACAGGCCTTCCCGAAAGCTATGATTTTCAATCACCCATAAGCGAATTTGGCATCCTTAGACCATCGTATAAATATCTGAAGGTTTTACATACTTTTGTTAATGATTTTGGAACCGATTTGGCTGTAATGAAGGTGTATGAACCGAAAAACCCGGTACGTGATGAAATGGATACCAAAAACTTAAGGTACGTGGCCAGGGCAAAAGGCAACAGTGGATTTTTATTTCTAGGAAATACGCAGGTTCGTGTAACCATGCCTGATAAAACGGTGAAGATGCAGGTGAATTTACCTGATGAAACGATCAATTTTCCTGAACTAACTCTTAAAGGCCAGACTACCGCGATATTACCCTTTAATTTAAAAGCAGGTTCGGCAGTCATTAAATATGTCACCGCACAACCATTCGCAAGGTTGATAAATGGCAAAAACATCACCCTGTTTTTTCAACAACTGCCGGGAGTAAAACCCCAATTGGCCCTGGCTAAGGGTAGTGTTAGCCCCAACGGTTTTAAAGGCTGGGTAACTCAGATAAAAAATAAGGAACTGCAGTTAACATCCGGTAACAACTCCGTTCTAAGTTTTTCAGATACCAATGGCAACAAGATCACACTCCTATTCTTAACCCGTAAACAAACTGAAAATGCCTGGCGGATCAAGTTAAAAAATCAGGATGCCTTGTTTATTACAGATGCAGATGTATTGGCTGAAAATGATAAAATCACCTTACAACAAGCTGGACACGCCAATTTTAAGCTGATGGTTTACCCAAGGGGCCTGAATGCATTTACGAATCAAAAGATACAAGCATCTGCTCAGACAACTGCGTTATTTGATACTTATCAGCAAAAAACCCAAGTCTATGTCCCAAAAGTATCTGTTCATTATCCTAAAAAAGAAACAGCTGTTGTCAGCTTACCATCTGCGTTACCAAATAATGTAAACGATGTGATATTAAACGTTAATTATTTAGGCAATGCCTGTAAAATAACACAAAACGACAAATGCATTACGGATAACCTTTATAACGGAACGACCTGGGAAATTGCTTTAAAAAGGTTTTCAAAGCAAAGTAATGTAGAGCTTAGCCTTATAGATTGGAACAATAAAACAACAGGTGTACCAGCAAATCTGGTTGAAGAAATAAAAACCAAAGGCACGATGTTTAAAAGCATTAAAGCAGTGCCTCAGTACCAAACGGTATTTACACTTAAAAATTAAAATTATGAAACCATATCTTGCCGTTTTATTAGTATGCTGTTGTCTGCAGGTAAGCGCTCAGGTCATTGATGTGACTAAGTTTGGCGCCAACCCCAACAGCTTTACTGATGCAACTGAAAGTGTAAAACAAGCCATTGCCGCTGCCGACGGGCAACCCAAATCGGTATTAAATTTCCCAAAAGGCCGATATGATTTCTGGCCGGATCAGGCAACCGAAACCCATTATTATATTTCGAACTCTTCTTCCGAGAAAGAATTTCCGGTAAAAAAACAAAAGGTCGGCCTGTTCTTAAAAGGATTAAAAAACATCACGGTAGAAGGCAACGGTTCCCTATTTGTTTTTCATGGCAAAATGATTACCTGGGTTTTAGACAGTTGCGAAAATATAAGCATCCAAAACCTGGCGATCAATTATGAACGCCCCGGTATGTCTGAGATGACCATTAAGGAATCAAGCCCAACGAGTGTCATCGCAAGTATACATCCCGATAGTAAATTTGCAATTATCGATGACAGATTACAATGGTACGGCGAAAAATGGACACCCAAAAATTATCATGCCGTTTTGGTACGCCCTACCGAAGGAACTTTATTTTACAGCAGCTGGACTCCTTTCCTGAATAGCAAGGCCGAAAAAATTAATCCCCTTACCATAAAATTCACAGGTGATTTTTCCAAATTTAACGCTCAACATAACGATGTTTTAACCGTAAGGGATCCTTATCGCGATTATGTTTGTGCATTCAATAACCGCTCTAAAAATATCTCTCTGCACAATCTTAAAATGTACTCCCTGCATGGGTTGGGTATAGTATCGCAGTTTTCTGAAAACCTGGTTTATGACAGTGTTTTCGTTGAACCAGAAAAAAACAGCGGTCGTGTAATCGCTTCATCGGCAGATGGCATGCATTTTTCGGGTTGCAAAGGCCAGATCACCATTAACAATTGTCGGTTTAACGGACTGCATGATGATCCTGTAAATGTTCACGGTACACATCTTATTGTCAGTGAGATCCTATCTCCAACATCATTAAAAATAAAATTTATGCATCATCAAACTTACGGTTTTGATGCATTTGCTGCTGGAGATACTGTGGCTTACCTACACCCTGCATCTTTACAAATCTATGCAAACGGTATAGTTAAAACAGCCAAATTGATTTCTGAGAGGGAGATGTTAGTAGAAATGCAAAAGCCTTTCACCTCAGGATTAAAAATCGGCGATGCACTGGAAAATGTAACCTGGACCCCATCGGTAACCATCAAAAATTCACTCTTCTCAGGTACGATATCCCGCGGGAATTTAATTACAACCCGTCGTAAGGTGGTTATAGAAAACAATGTGTATTACCGCACCGGAATGCACGCTATTTTAATTGAAAACGATGCATCCGGCTGGTACGAATCAGGACCGGTTAATGATGTCACCATCCGTAACAATCAGTTTATAGAATGTGGATACAATTCAGCTCCCAATAATTATGTAATTAACATTAATCCTCAAAACCATCAACTGGTGCCAAAATATTATGTACACAAAAACATCCTCATAGAAAATAACACCTTTAAGGTTTACGACTATCCTATATTATCTGCCAGAAGTACAAATGGTCTCACCTTTATCAATAATAAAATAGAAAAATCAGATTTTATGCCTGCCGGACAAAAAAGAGCCGGATTTAGTTTAACCGCTTGTACTGGTGTAAAAATTAAAGGCAATCGGTTCGAAACAGAAAAGCCTGTGATACAATTAGAAAAAATGGATAAAAGTGATATAAAAACAAAATAACTTCACCTCTTAGAAAAATAAATTGATGTTATCACAAACCTTGAAATATGTTCCTACATTTATAGTTTATTAACCGCAAATTTCATCTCCATGAAAACAATCAAATTCTTTGCTTTTTTAGCAGTTATTCTTACCCTTTCTTTTAGTGCCTTTTCGCAAGACAAAACAGGACAAGTTTATCTGATCCGCGTTACTGGCTACACCGGTTCTGCAATCAATTACAGATTGTACCTTGATGGCCAATTGGTTTGTAAACTAAAAAACAAGTCCTACTCTATCCACAACATCAGTGTGGGTGACCATATCATTAGTGTATCCAGCGGAGGAATATCTAACGGAAAAAAATCAACACCATTAAAGATTACAGTTGCTGAAGGTAAGGTAAACTATATTAGCGTAGTAAGTACTCAAGCTGGTTACTGTCTCTTATACACATCTAAAAGGGGGGGGGGGGGGGGGGGGGGGGGGGGGGGGGGGGGGGGGGGGGGGGGGGG
>NZ_JAELTV010000253.1 GCF_016429005.1 Pedobacter sp. ASV19 | reverse complement strand
AGATGTGTATAAGAGACAGATTTAAAGAAGAAGCGGATCAGAAGGTAATGTCTTTGGTAAACCTCCTTCCTGATGAACGTAAGAAAGTCTTTTTACAATATGTAGTTGACGGTTTAAGTTACGCAGCTATCGCTAAAGCAAATAATATCTCTGTTAATACGGTAAAGACCCAAATGAAAAGGGCTTATGCATTTCTTAAATCCAAAGCATCAGAAGATCCGCTCGCGGTTATTTTCATTGCTGTCCTTTTAGGGAAAGGAAAATTATAGTTTTTACATATTGTAAATGAGTTAATTATAAAATATTTTATAATTATTTTCCATTGCTGTCACCCTAAATTAACCTCTCGAAGACAATATATTAACCCGTCTAAGAAATGAGTACAGAAAACAACTGGATTGAGGTAATCCAACAACTAAACAATAATCAGGTACCTGATGAGCAATTGCTTCGACAATTAAGTCGGGAGGAGAGTGAACTGATTGAAGCTTTACAGAAGGATAAGATGATTGCAAACGCGCATCTGTTGCTCGGCAATCTGAACGAACAGAGTGCATGGACCTCTATCAGATCAAACTTTGAGACGAAGAACGTAAGCCTATTCCCGAAATTATTGAGACATGCCGCGATATGGTTACTGCCATTATTCGCTGTTGGGGGAGGAATTGTTTACCAATTCAAATACAATCAACCTGTAGCATTAGCCGCTGCGAAATTACAACCAACGGACCATAACAGAGCAACTTTGGTTCTGGCCGATGGCAGTACAGTTGAGCTATCAGCAAAATCAAATCAAAAATTAGGAGAGGTTGCTGGTACGAGCATCGTTAACCACCAAAAGAACTTGCTGACTTATCAGCAGAACAGCGCATTAAAGGGTGGTGACCAACTTTTCAACAAACTGATTATACCCAGAGGCGCAGAATACAAACTGGCCCTTGCAGATGGTTCCGTCATCACGATCAACTCCGCATCCATACTCCGTTTTCCGGTCAATTTCAATGAGGCAACCAGCAGAAATGTCTTTTTGGAGAAAGGAGAGGCCTATTTTCAAGTGGCAAAAAACCCTAATAAACCTTTTATCGTTCATGCCAACGGAATGGATGTTAAAGTTCTGGGTACCACCTTCAATGTCAATACCTATAAAAAAGATCTCCGTACCACCTTAGTGGAAGGTAGAGTAGAAGCCAGCAACTCAAATGGTCAAAAGATAATTTTAAATCCTAACCAGGCGGCAATTCTGAACAAACAAAATGGCACATTAATTAAAGCAGATGTTGATGTGACACCAGTTGTGGCCTGGGCAAATGGCAAAATCGTATTTGAAGAATCTACCCTTAAAGACGTAATGGAAGAACTGGGATTATGGTACGATTATGATGTAGAATTTGTATCCGCTCAGATCAAGGAAATACATTTCTCGGGCGAGCTGGAAAAATATAAAGACATCAAACAGATTTTAAGCATCATTGAACAAACCGGTGGGGTGAAGTTCAGCATTAAAGGAAGGAGGATCTATGTAGATCAGCGTTAAAAGAAACATCCTACCGACCCATATTCAACAACCAACAAACTTTCAAATAATACATGAAAAAATATCTCCTAAAATATTTTTCGCCTCAAACTAACTTTCTATGTATCCTATGCTGTTTAATTATTCATCTGTCAGCAAATGCACAAAACACAACAAATACTATTAGTATTAATGTAAAAAATGAAAAACTTTCCAATGTAGTAAAGGCTGTTAGTAAACAAGCCAAAATGCAGTTTTTTTATAATGCAGATCAACTGGATAAAAATGCAAAAATTACGGTTGCTCTAAAAAACAAAAGCCTGGAAGTTGTTTTAAATACGATTTTAAACGGAACAGATGTTACTTTTGTGATAGACAAAGGTATCGTAATCTTTAAAACAAAAACGGTCAGCACATCTGGAAAACCTTCCATTTCTGCCAAGAAAATAAGACTAACCGGTAAAATAACAGATCATCTGAACAAGATTATACCTGGTGTAACCATAGAGGAAGTAGGTCAGAGAAACATGACTGCAACCGATGAAAACGGGAACTATGTATTACTGGTAGGGGAGAATAGTGCGGTCCGTTTCCAGTATATGGGCTTTAAACCACAGGTTAAAACCATAACAACACTTTCAGATCTTCTTGTTTTAAACGTAAAGCTTGAAGAATCTGCACAGGATCTTGACGCAGTAGTGGTTACCGGTTATCAAAATATAGCGAAAAGAGATTTCGTAGGTGCAGTTTCATCTGTAAAATTAGACGACATTAAAATTGCCGGGACAAATCAGATTGACAAATTATTACAAGGTCAACTTCCTGGCGTTGCCGTGAGTAATACCTCCGGCCTTGTAGGTTCTAAACCTAAAGTGAGGGTACGTGGAACCTCCACGTTACTCGGCAATCAGGAGCCTGTCTGGGTAGTGGATGGCATCATTCAGGAAGACCCTGTTCCTTTTGATTATCAACAACTCAACTCCCTGAGCGCTCAAACTTCTAACGATGCCATTAAAAATCTGGTCGGCAGCACTGTCGCATTCCTGAATGTTGATGATATTCAAGATATTACTGTTTTAAAGGATGCGGCATCAACAGCCATTTATGGTGTCAAAGCGGCAAATGGAGTCATTGTAATCACCACCAAAAAGGGAAAGGTAGGGAAGACAGCTATTAATTATTCTACAAACTTTACTACCTCTCAAAAGCCAAATTACGGTCAGTTTAAACTGATGAATTCAAAAGAGCGGATTGATGTATCAAAGGAAATTTATGCAAAAGGCTTGCAATTTGCCGTTACGCCCGATCCGATTTCTTACGAAGGATTATTGACGAATTTGTTTGACAAGAAGATCACACAGGAACAATTTGCTACAGGTGTAAACCGCTTGGAAACCAATAATACAGATTGGTTTGATTTATTATTTCAAACACCTATAAGCCAATCGCATAGCATCAGCATTTCTGGTGGTTCAGATAAAACAACCTATTATGGATCTATAGGCTATTTAAATGATTTGGGAAATACCAAAGGCAATGAGCAAAACCGTTATACAGCATCAGCAAACATCAACAGCAGTTTAACCGACAATTTGCGCGTTGGCTTTAGGCTAAACGGATCTAAAAGCACTACAAATGGTTTTTACCAGGTTGACCCATTTAAATATGCTTTTAATACCAGTAGAACAATACCGGCTTATAATGACAATGGAACCCCTTATTTCTATGCTGCCCCAAACACAACATCCGGGTCGTTCAAATACAATATATTCAATGAATTGGCACAGACAGGGAACACAAATAAACTTACATCGGTTAATATGGCCGCAAATCTGGACTATAAATTCTTAAAAGATTTTACCTTTCAATCTTTGCTTGGTTATGGCTATAATCAAACTGCGGCCAATACATTTGCTTCAGAAACCTCCAATTACATCACATTAACCAGGGGATACGAATATGGTACCGCCTTACCAGGATCAGTGGCCTATATTGGCTCTCAGTTACCTGTTGGTGGGGTTTACAATTCTTATACGATGAGCAACCAGAGTGTTACGCTAAGAAATAACCTGAATTATGCAAAACAATTCAGAGCAGGAAAAGACGGTTTAAATGTAATGGTTGGTCAGGAGATCAGAAGTTCGAAATATGATGGATTGAACCAGACAAATTTCGGTTATTTGCCAGATAGAGGTCAGTCATTTGTACAGGTACCCTTAACCATAACCAATTCAGGTAATGTTTCAGCAAATCCACTCTATTCATATACAATTCCCGTAATTACCAATCGTGTTTCTAATTACGTATCTTATTTTGGTACTGCTACCTACAATTTCGATCAGAAATATGTAATTAATGGAAATATCCGTACAGATGCTTCCAATCGTTTTGGCCAGTTTTCCAACCATAGATTTTTACCAGTCTGGTCTATTGGTGGTAAATGGAATATCGCCGAAGAACACTGGTTTGACAGCCTAACCTGGTTAAATCAAATCTCAGCAAGAGCAAGTTATGGTTTTCAGGGCAATGTGGCCGAAAACTTCAGCCCGGATTTAATTGCACAGATACCAACAGGGGCTTCATCCATAAACCCTGTTTCTGGCGAGGCTGTTTTAAATATAAAAAGCCTGGCTTATAAAGATTTACGCTGGGAAAGGAATAAAACGACTAACCTTGGTTTAGACTTTGCTTTTTTAAAAAACAGAATTTCCGGATCCTTTGATTATTACATCAAAAAGGGCTACGACATTATAGTACAAAAAACCATTCCTTTAGAATACGGCTTGCTCTCTATGCCAATCAATGCAGGAAATGTGAACAACAAGGGCTATGAATTGACACTGAATTTTGGTGTAGTAAGAACGCCTGATTTCGACTGGAATGTTAGTTTTAATACCTCAAAAACAACCAATAATGTCCTTCAATCCGGAGCAATATCGTTAACAGACTGGCAAACCGCAGTTTCAGGTGGTTTGTATAAACAAGGTTTTCCTTCATCATCCATCTGGTCATTTGATTTCGCAGGTTTAGATCACTCAAATGGTAACCCTACCTTCAATGGTTTAGATATTACAACAAATCCTGGAGCTGTTGCAGACGTTACAAAAGCAATGGTTTATTCCGGTCAGTTAGACCCTAAATTTACTGGTGGCTTAACCAATAATTTCAGATACAAATCTTTCACAATCAATACCTTCCTTTATATTAGCACGGGGAATGTAAAAAGGTTGGCTCCTTTGTATTCCACCGCTACTTCAGCAAGCTCGGCACCATATCCTTTTCAAAATCTTTCGGCCGAATTGGTGAACAGATGGCGTGAACCAAGAGATGAAGCAAATACCAATATTCCATCCTTGCCAAGTGCCGGTACGCAAGCCTCAACGGGTTTAACAGTCCCGGGCACCAACGGTTACGTTTTTTCCAGAACCATGTACGATTATTCAAATGCCAGAATAGTGGATGCGAGCTTTGTAAGGTTAAGAAATGTATCCCTTGGTTATCTGATTCCAAATAAGCAAGTAACCCGGTTAGGCTTAAAATCCTGTCAATTGTCCGCATCTGTAAGCAACCTGTTTTACATTGCAGATAAACGATTGAATGGTCAGGATCCAGAAGTAAACGGCAATAGCTTGCCCATTCCCCGAACCTATTCTTTAACACTTAATGTTGGTTTATAATAAGCAGATCATGAAAAAATATTTTAATATACTTACGCTTATCTGTTTAACAATAAGTGTTACATCCTGTAAAAAAGACTTCTTAGAAGAAAGCAGTCAGGATTTAGTTCGTCCTACAACAACAGCAGCCTTAAACCAGTTGATGTCGGGTGAGGCATACGCTTTGTCTCCAGCTACACCACTTAATGATTATCTGGATCTATTAACGGATGATATTCAATCCGATTATTATTCTAATACAGTTATAATTGCTGGCTTGAATAAATACGCCCCTGTATTTACCTGGCAGCGCAATATGATTGATAAGCTCATCGAAGTTGCACCAACGGGTAATAATACCTGGTTTAATTATTATGCAAGGATCAAAGGATGTAACGTTATTTTAGATTACGTAGATCAGGTAGAAGGAACCCAGTCGGAAAAAGAAAATCTACGGGGGCAGGCTTTGGCATTAAGATCATACTACTATTTTATGTTGGTTAATCTTTTTGGAAAGCCATACACCGGTGCAACTTCGAATCCTGAAAAAGATTTAGGTGTTCCCCTTATTTTAACCGCCGAAGTGTCGGATGCACCTATTGCAAGATCAACTGTTAAAGCAGTATATGCACAGATAGAAAAGGATTTGTTGGCGTCAGTTCCCTTATTGGAAGCTAATGGCACGAATAATACGGCCTATAAATTTACAGGATCAGCTGCAAAACTTCTGCTGTCCAGACTTTATTTGTATATGGGCAACTGGGATGAAAGTTTAAAATATTCAGAGGCCACTTTACAGAAAAAATCTACGCTGCAACAATACAATTCAATTGTATCTACTACAATTCCTGCAACATTTCCAATCTCATATCCTGTAAGTTCTCCCGAGGTCATCTGGGGATACGGAAGCTATTCAGAACTCAGTGTTATGCCATTTGGCTTGGCAGCTTCAGTTCCTGCCAAGGCTGCATTTTCCATTTCTGATGCTTTTATCAGCACTTATGAATCTAACGATTTGCGATTGACTTATAGTTTTAGAAATGCGATATATACGACAACAGTATTAGTAAGTTACAAAGCTGGTTCTGCAAAGTATAATGCTGCTCTTGCTTCAGCAAGTAATGGGAAAGCATTCAGAACGGCCGAGGCCTATTTAAATCGTGCAGAGGCAAACATTCAAAAAGCAATTGCAGGTGACGCTTCTGCTGTGTCTAAAGCTTTGGCTGATATTAATCTTTTACGCTCCAACAGAATTAAAACCGCAGCTTATGTACCAATTAACATTACGGATGCGCAAGCTTTATACACCTATTATAAAGCCGAAAGAAGGCGAGAATTGTGCCTGGAAGACCATCGCTGGTTTGACTTACGCCGCTGGGGAATGGAACCTTTAACGCATACCTTTCAAGTCGTTACCGGTTCTCCGCAAACCATTACCCTTAGTCAAAATGATAGCCGGTTTACATTGGATATTCCAACCGAAGCACTAAAGCGCAATCCAAACCTGATTCAAAATCCATAATGCTAAATTCAAATAAAAGATGAAAGCTTTAAAATATTTAATTCTTATTGCAACACTAAGCGTCGCAATAATGGGATGCAAGAAAAAAGAAGATGCTTTAATTCCTTCTCAAATTGAGGCGCAATACCAATTACCACAAGGCAATCACGACTACGATCCAACTTTGGTAGAACTAAATAAGAAATATGGTTCCTTTTTCCTTTACAAATTTAGTCCTGTTGATTTTGCTGCAAATCCGGTATATGTTTCGGGTGGATTTAACGAAATTTATTTAGCAGATATTGCTGATGAAGCTTATGTAGGTAAAGTTTTAACTTTTGTGCAAAAAAATTGGTTAAACTATTATCCTGATGCTTTTTTGAAAGCGAACCTTCCATTTAAGGTCTTGTTAGGTCAGAACCTAAGGTTAAAATCAACTCCAACCACAACCTACGCTGTGTTATCCAACTATAATCCTGTCTCTTATACACATCTGACGCTGCCGACGAACGTGTAAAAAAGGGGGGGGGGGGGGGGGGGGGGGGGGGGGGGGGGGGGGGGGGGGGGGGGGGGGGGGGGGGGGGGGGGGGGGGGGGGGGGGGGGGGGGGGGGGGGGGGGGG
>NZ_JAELTV010000252.1 GCF_016429005.1 Pedobacter sp. ASV19 | reverse complement strand
CCCCCCCCCCCCCCCCCCCCCCCCCCCCCCCCCCCCCCCCCCCCCCCCCCCCCCCCCCCCCCCCCCCCCCCCCCCCCACCCCCCCCCCCCCCCCCCCCCCCCCCCCCCCCCCCCCCCCCCCCCCCACCCCCCCCCCAAAAAATTTTTTTACGTTCGTCGGCAGCGTCAGATGTGTATAAGAGACAGAGTCAAAACCATCCAGTGCAGCAAAATCAAGCTCCTCCAAAATCACCCGGTTTGTTTTCTCGTCTAAGGCCTGACGCAACGACTGCAATACTTTAGTAAGAAATCTGGTGTTCATATCTCCATCATGAAAATCAGCAACAACAGTATTAAACGCTTTCCTTATGGCGCAAGCAAGGCTACTCCCATAACCAAAAATTGTTGCTGCATTTTTTGTACCTTTAGTAAGGGCACTTTTAGGAATTACCGCTTTTGATTGTATAACCTGCTTGCCCCGGTGTACTTTTGAAATTGTTGGGCCTACCAGGCCCCTTAAGTGTTTTCCATCAAATCTTGCCATTTCGATTTATATTTTGGTTAAAGGATATACAATGTTCCAGCCTGCTCCAGTCCTGGTTCCCATTTACTCCTGAGTTAATACTCAGTTAGAACAGAGTAAGTCCGGGTTTTTACGGAAAAACCCGGACTTACTCCGGACTCACTCCGGACTTACTCTGCCCGGAATACGAACGAGGACCAGACCATTCCTGATCTTGTTAGGATCTCTAATTAAATTAATTAACTTAAAACTCATAAAAAAAGCCGGGTATCATCTCCCTTGTATGATACCACGGCCTGGCTTTGCCTGTCTAAATTCAAAAAGTCTCGATTTTCTAAAAAATAAAGCCCCTAACTTTAATCTCTACAAAAAATTTCTCTTCTCTTTTAGCCTCTTTAACAGAATTTTATTAATTTAACACTCAGCAAAGTTCTAATTTGAAAAATACTTTTAGGTAGGCCAGTCTAAATTATTCATACTGTGCCAGTTTCCGATCCTCTTTTGTCTTGAAAATCATCAAGCTCAATTTGCTAAAATTTAAGTTAATCTCATCTCAAAAAAATGACAAAAATTGACTCTCAGTTGTGGAGAATACCTGATTTGACGGAAGGGTTCTACATGGCTCAAGTGTATGAATTCATCATTGAAAACATACAAGAAGGTATTTTACTACCTAACACCTATTTACCGCCTTACCGGGAGCTTGCCCAGTTAAACGGCATCAACAGAAACACCATTTTACGTGTATTCAATAAGCTTCAGGAACAGGGCTGGGTGATTGCACAACCTGGAAAAGGTATTTTTGTATCCCCTACCTATCCGGGACATGATCCGCTCCATCCGGCTTCAGCAGCTATTGATCGTTTGCCGATTAGACTAAGATCACCGACTCCAATACCTCTGGATCCTGAAAAACCAAAGCAAAACTTTACGACCATAGGTTTTGACATCCCCAGTCCCTACTATTTTCCCGTAAGCTTGTATTACAAATACATGCGATACCATACCAAACGCTACCAAAATGTAAAACAAATCCAGCAGGTTATCGATGCGCAAGGCTTCGATTTTAAGGATGCTATACTTACCCACTTTAATGTGATGCGCGGATTTAACCTTCATCCACAATCTTTAGAGGTGATCATGGGCAGGCGGGAAAGTCTGGACGCCTTGCTTAACGTACTGATAGAACCTGGAGAAATTGCCATCAGTACAGCACCTCAAGACCTCATTCTCCAGGAAGCGCTGGACAGATCTGGTGCAGAAACAATAGCTTTAAGCACTGTAGACCCTACGTTCATAGATCAACTTTCGGACTTACTGCAGCATACAAAAATTAAAGTACTGCATATACGTCCTCAATGTGGTTACCCCGAAAACAATCACCTGAGTCCGGAAATTTGCAGACAACTCATTAATCTTGCCAAAGAACATCAATTCTACCTTCTGGAGGAAGATGAATACCATGAATTCTGGTACAAACCTCAACCCTATATCCCATTGGTGAGATACAACCACAAAGGGCATGTGATCTATCTGGGGGTACTGAGCCTGCTCACGCCTTATATGCAAAACACCAGGGTCATCGCCGCAGCGGCAGAATTTATTGCGTTGCTGAAAAAGGTCCCCATGGAACCATTCCGTTACCGGAACATTATTGAAGAGAAAGTCATTGCAGATATTTTAAGAAGCGGAGAACTTTGGAAATATGCAAAAAAAGCAAGAATGGCGAAAGAAATCCACCGGTATGAGATTAGTTTGGAGATGCAGAATTACCTGCATGGAATTGCAGAGATCTATACTCCGGACAGCGGTTTAAGCCTGTGGCTGGAATTTGGACATGCAGAAAGCTTGTTGGGTTATATGCAGGCCATTGAGAACCGGGGTATCGAAATTCCATATCCACCGGGCAGTCAAATGCCGGGGCCCGGCGTAACCAATATCCGGCTGGGCTTTGGTACCTGGGATGTAAAGGAAGCAGAAGAGCCTGCTAAACTGATCAAAGAAAAGTTTAATTCCAGAAAGGTTTGAACCCAATTTGTTATCTTGAGCCCGTCTAATTAAAAAAAACACTCAAAAAGATTTATGAAAAGAACGCTGTTAATTTTCTCCTTTTTACTGCTTACTGCCAGCTCTTCCTTTAGCCAGGACAATACAGCTTACAAAACCGCTCTTGGAAAGATGATGCAAGCCTCGGGTGCCGAAAGTATTTACAAGGCTGCTATTTCACAAATGATGAGCATGATGAAAGAACAAAAAAGCCAGGTCCCTGCAGAAGTTTGGGAGAGCTTGCAAACCGAAATGTTAAAAGTTTCAGTAACAGAACTGACCGACATGCTGGTGCCTGTTTACCAGAAACATCTGACCATACAGGATGTTAATGACCTGACCAGCTTTTACAATACCCCGATCGGAAAGAAATTTGCAGAGAAATCGCCCCTGATCATGCAGGAATCTATGCAAGTTGGACAACAGTGGGGTCAAAAGATCGGTCAGCAGGTTGCTGATAAGCTAAAAGACAAAGGCTATTAATATTGTATCAAGAATTTGATACAGAATAGGCCGGATTCCCTGCCTCATTCCTTATTTTTACGAATTAACCAATCTTATTAATTCGTAAGGCATGAAGAAACTCTTACTAAACCTTTTTCTCCTTACTTCATCCTGTGGTCTTTTTGCCCAGGATGCAGTAAATTATCAAACGCCTCCAAAAGCCATTGCAGATTTGCTTCTGGCTAAACCAACACCTTCTGTTAGGTTGGATAGCAAAGCAGAATGGATGCTGCTCAGCAACAGGAACTCCTATCCTTCTGTAGAGGAACTGGCCATGCCTGAATTGCGGATTGCAGGACTGCGCATCAACCCTGGAAATTTCGCGCTCAGCAGACAAACTTTCATCAATGGCTTTACCCTTAAAAACATCAAGTCGGGTAAAACGCTGGCTCTTTCTGGCCTTCCGGCTCCATTGTTTGCGGGTTATGTGAACTGGAACCCTGCTGAAACCAAGATTTCCTTTACCAATACAACAGCAACTGGTGTAGATCTGTATATCATTGACATCGCTACTGCTAAAGTAACGAAGGTGAACAAACAGCACCTGAATGTTATTCTGGGAAGCGGCATCAGCTGGCTGGACAACAATACGATCCTATACAGAACAATTGTAAGGCCTGCAACTGAAGCACCTCCTAAATCTTTAATGCCAAAAGGCCCTGCAGTGCAACAGAACCTGGGCAAAGTTTCGCCAAGCGCCACCATTCAGGATTTGATCAAAACCCCTTATGATGAGCAGCTTTTCGAATTCTATGCCACCTCACAGCTGGTTAAAAACAGCAACGGCCAGGAGTCTCCGATTGGCAAACCTGCTATATACTTAAGTGTAAACAGTTCTCCTGATAAAACATACTTATTACAGCGTAAGATTAGAAAGCCATTTTCATACCTGGTTTCTGCAAACGGTTTCCCTTCTGTAGTAGAAATTACAGACCTGAACGGAAAAGTAGTTAAAGAACTGGCGCAGCTTCCTTCTTCAGAGGGTACACCTTCAGGATACGATAACCTGCAAAATAAGCCAAGAGGCTTTGAATGGCGTGCGGATGAAGCGGCTACTGTTGTATGGGCCGAACCACTGGACAGTGGTCTGATCAAAAAACAAGTACCTTTTCATGATGCCGTTTATGCGCTGAATGCACCATTTACTGCAAAAGCTAAAGAACTCTTCAAAACCCAGACCCGTTATCGCGGTATCACCTGGGGCGATGCGACTTTAGCCCTGGTACAGGAAGGATTGCGCAGTAAACAAACTTTCCGGACAAGCCGTTTCAATTCGACAAGCGGTCAGCTGGAAACTTTATACGAAGGAAATCAAACCGATGCGTATAATGACCCGGGAGATCCTGTATTGACCAGGAACAAATATGGAAAATATGTGATCCAGACGGTAGATAATGGCACTAAAATACTCATGAACAATCAAACTGGTTCTTCGCCAAAAGGAGATCTGCCTTTTCTGGCCAAGTTTGACCTGGCCAGCAAAAAGAACGAAATCCTGTGGAGAAGCACCGAAGGTACTTTTGAATATGTAGAAGATGTAATTGATCCGGTAAAGCTGGTTTTACTAACCAGACGCGAATCTCAGAAAGAGGTACCGAATTATTTTATCAAAAACCTGGTGCTCCGCGTTGCCGACCGTCAGATTACCGATTTCACCAATCCTTATCCTGAACTGAACGGTGTAATTAAGGAAAAAGTAGCCTATAAACGTGCGGACGGCATTGATCTGACCGGTAATTTATATTTACCTAAAGGTTATGACAAAGCGAAGGACGGACCGCTTCCTTTACTGATCTGGGCTTACCCACGAGAATTCAATTCTGCAGCAGATGCAGCACAGATCCGTGGTTCTAAAGACAGGTTTACCACCATCAGCTGGGCCTCACCTATTTATTGGGTAACTCAGGGTTATGCTGTTCTGGACAATGCGGAGATGCCAATTGTTGCTGCTGAAGGTAAAAAACCAAACGATACTTTTGTAGATCAGCTGAAAATGAATGCAGAAGCAGCCATCAATAAACTGGCAGATATGGGTGTGGCTGACCGCAACCGTGTAGCGGTGGGCGGCCACAGTTACGGTGCGTTTATGACGGCTAATTTACTGGCCCACACCAATTTGTTTAAAGCGGGTATTGCCAGAAGCGGTGCTTACAACAGAACCTTAACGCCTTTTGGCTTCCAAAACGAAGACCGTACTTATTGGGATGCACCGGAATTGTATTACCAGATGAGTCCATTCAGCTATGCGAATAAGATCAAAACGCCATTATTGCTGATCCATGGAGATTCTGACGACAACCAGGGTACTTTCCCGATCAACAGTGAGCGTTTGTTCAATGCCATCAAAGGATTTGGTGGTACAACCAGATATGTTTCTCTTCCTTATGAAGCGCACAGCTACAGAGGCAAGGAAAACCTGCTTCACATGCTCTGGGAAATGAACAGTTGGCTGGATAAATATGTAAAGAATGCTAAATAAATAAGATAGCGGCTATATCAGCCGCTTTTTTTTATGCAAATTCTTCTCGCTATATGTAATATTACAAGTATAACGCTGTCTAACAGGTGTATTCTAATTAAGCTGTCCCTATGTCAAAGAAATCCATTGTTCTCTGGTCGTTTATTCTGTTAAAATTCATCATTCAATACTTCGTCATTCATCCGGTTTACGATCTGCAAAGGGATGAATTTCTACATCTTGACCTTGGAAAACACCTGGCCTGGGGCTATACTTCTGTTCCACCGCTAACCTCCTGGACATCCTGGCTGATGTTGGCGTCTGGCCATACCCTTTTCTGGTTGAAGTTTTTCCCGGCATTATACGGTGCCCTCACTACATGGGTGGTCTGGAAAATCATAGAAGAACTGAAGGGAAACTGGTTTGCACTGATATTAGGGGCCACTGCAACAACCTTTTCCATATTGTTCAGGATCAACTCGCTCTACCAGCCCAATTCCATGGATTATCTCTGCTGGACAATGTTGTATTATACTTTAATTAAATATACCAATACCCAACACCGCAACTGGCTTTTTGCTGCCGCCGCTGTATTTGCAATTGGCTTTTTGAACAAATACAACATCCTGTTCCTGGTCTTTGGCTTATTCCCTGCTTTATTGCTTGGAGAACAGCGCAAATGGTTCTTAAAGAAAGATTTTTACCTCGCCCTGGCCTTAGCGCTGCTGCTCATTTCACCCAATCTGATCTGGCAGTTTCAAAATCATTTACCCGTGCTTAAACATATGGCAGAACTCAGGGCCACACAATTGGTCAATATGAACCGGATGGACCTGTTTAAGGACCAGTTGTTGTTCTTTGCCGGAGCAGACTTTGTCATGATCGGAGGTTTGATTGCCCTGATCTTCTACCCTCCTTTCCGTCCTTTTCGTTTTGTATTGTTCTCTTATATTTTCACCCTGCTGATCTTTTCTTATTTTCAGGGCAAATCCTATTATGCCATTGGCCTGATTCCTGTATTGCTGGGTTTTGGAGCAGTCTATCTGGAACAGTTGTGCAGCAAAGGCTGGACGCGTTACCTTAGGCCTGTAGCCATCCTGCTGATTTTAGGGGTGTTCATTCCTTTTGCAAAACTTACTTTGCCACTCTACAGTCCTGATGAGATCATTAAAAAGCAAGCTATAGATAAAAAATTTGGGGTATCCAGGTGGGAAGATGGGAAAGATCATCCTTTACCCCAGGATTATGCGGATATGCTGGGCTGGAGAGAACTGGCTGAAAAAGTAGACCGGGTGTATGCTGCTGTAGCAGATAAAAAACATCTACTGGTAATCTGCGACAATTACGGCGAGGCAGGTGCTATTAATTTTTATTCCAGATACAAGAACATAGATGCGGTATCTTTTAATGCCGATTACAAAAACTGGTTTGATCTGGATAAGGCGTATGATAAGGTGATCTGTATCAAGGAAAACTCGGCTGCTAATCAAGGCAATCCCAATGAGAAAGCTTTGTTCCATAAGATCACGGTTATGGGCAGCATTGAAAACCCTTATGCCAGGGAAAAAGGAACTTATATTCTTTTGCTGGAAGAACCCAAAACGGACATTAATCTCTTGCTCAGAAAAAGAATAGCTGCTTTAAACTAGGCCTATTTAAACCTGATCGCTTTTAGCGGAGAAATCTTGCTCACCAGTAAAGAAGGCAGGATCAGAACGATGAGGCAGATCACCAGGGTAGCAATATTGAGTAAAATCACGTCGGCTGCATGAATCTCTACCGGAACGTATTTCAGGTAGTAAGAGCTTTGATCGAGCTTGAAGATATGGGTGTGGTTCTGAAAATAGGCCAGTCCAAGCCCAAGGACATTTCCAAGCAGCAATCC
>NZ_JAELTV010000251.1 GCF_016429005.1 Pedobacter sp. ASV19 | reverse complement strand
CCCCCCCCCCCCCCCCCCCCCCCCCCCCCCCCCCCCCCCCCCCCCTTCTCATGCTCCGGCGCCCACCGAGACCTACACCGGCTAACGTTCGTCGGCAGCGTCAGATGTGTATAAGAGACAGAAACAGCGCCGTAATGCGTACCAGTTTATCCAGAAATGTGGCCTTCTTTTTTTTCATCCACTAGTGTTTGCTGGCTTTAAATAAGGTATCTTTTTCTTCCTTACTCAACTTATCATAACCTGTTTTAGATATCTTATCCAAAATCGCATCAATCTCGTGCTGGGCAACCGTATTTCCTTTGGAAGTTGCACTTTGCTTAAAACCTTCGTTTCTAACTACCTTAAGTTTGGACTTTTTCTTAAATAAATTGCTCCAGTCTTTTCCATTTTGCAAAGCTTTGATATATACAAAGCCCAACAAAGCTCCCCCCAAATGCGCAAAGCTGCCACCTGCATTTACAGAGGCCACACCTATCAAGTCCAGGACAATATAAGCAAGTGCAAGATATTTAAGTTTTACATCTCCAATCAGAAACAAACGTATCGTATAATCCGGCACCAATGTGGCTGAGGCAACAATAATAGCCATTACAGAGGCTGAAGAGCCAATAATGCTGGCTGTTGAGATATTTGCTGCAAATACAGGAAAAATATGGAAGGCCGCGCAGAAAAATAACGCGCCGGCAATTCCACCCGATAAATAGATAAAATGAAACTGACGGGGTTTCATAAAGTCAAGAAAAATCTGCCCCATCCAATAAAGCCAAAGCATATTGAACAACAGATGCAGAAAACCTTCATGAAAAAACTGATAAGTAATTACGGTATAAAACCGTAAAGGAAGTCTCTCTAAAGAAGCTGGAAAAGCAAGATATTCCCTCACCAGCCCATCCAGTGCCAACGACGGGGTACCAGATAAAAAGACCACCACACCCAGAAGTGCCATGACCACAAAGATCAGGGTATTGATCCCTATATAGAAAAAAATAGGGTTACCTGATTTAAACACCTTAAACTTCAATTCTTCAAAAAGAGTACTATTCATAGTAGTCGTAAAATGTATTTTTATCTTTCCAGAGTTTAACAAGAATAAAACCCAGAAGCGCTCCTCCCAGGTGTGCATAATGTGCAACAGAATCTCCAGGCACGCGTGCTACGCCCAGGGATAATTCTATCAATATATAAACGGGCACAATATATTTTGCTTTTACAGGTATTGGAATAAACATAATATACAATTCCGTATTTGGGTACAACATACCAAAAGCAACAAGCAAGCCAAAAATAGCACCCGATGCGCCCACCATTGGGAATCCATAGATACCGATCAATGTATTTTTATCGGCTTCGGAAATCCCCGGAACGCCTACAGAGGCCATTTGGGTAGCCCAGTCTATATGCACTGGATTGTGAACAACAGACCCAGTAATTTGATAAACCTCATAAGCCTGTACACCCATTTGCAACGCTACTGCACCAAGACCTGTGATCAGATAGAAATTAATGAATCGTTTTGCTCCCCAACGAGTTTCCAATATGCCGCCAAACATAAACAGCGCAAACATATTGAACAGGATATGAGTAAAACCACCATGCATAAACATATAGGTTATAGGCTGCCATATCTTAAAATAAGAGGAATCAAAATAGAAAGCACCAAGGTAGGTAGATAAATCAATACCCTTACTTTGCAATACATAAGTTGCTGCAAAAAACAATACATTTATGATCAGCAGGTTTTTAACTATGGGTGGTATATGAATATTATTCATTGTTTATTTCTCAAATTTCTTATCAAGATCTGTTAACGTAATGGTTTGTATCACCGGTTTTCCGCCAATACTAAAGTTAGGCATTTTGCAGGCAAACAGTTGTTCAATCAGCATATTCATTTCTTCCTGACTCAAACTCGTCCCGCTCTTAATTGCACTGTTTCTGGCCATACTACGTGCTAAAGCATCCCTTTTGTCCAGCCGTAATTCCTGCTGGGAATTTTTAAATCCCTCAATCAAATGCTCAAAAAGCTGCGTCTCGTTAATGTTGCTGCTTCCCAGGTCAACCGGAATCCCCTCAATAACCAGGGTATTTTTCCCAAATTCACGAACCTCAAAACCCAGGCTTTTAATGTCTTCTAGCAGGCTTTTAGCCAGCTCGTAATCATTAGGGCTCAGTGTTACCGTTTGCGGAAACAAACTTTGTTGCGACGCGCCTTTCCGGTCTTCCAGATGAACAAGAAACCGCTCATAAAGGATTCTTTCATGTGCAGCCTGCTGATCAATTACCATTAACCCTGATTTGATCTGTGAAACAATATAACGGTTATGCACCTGCATTAATTGTTTCTGAAGCGGAGCATAGTTTTCTTCTATTTCTGATACCCCGGGCAATTCAATTTTAACCTGTTCAGCCGGCGTATGATTTGCTATTTCGTACAAAGAACCCCAGTTTTTTGTGCTGGCGGCTCTGGATTCGTAACCCCCGCCCCCTGAAAAGGATGATCCGGAATAAGAAGACACAGATCTTTCTGAAACTTTATCTTCCTTAAAGGGATTAAATTCAGGATTAAAACTGATGGTCGGCGGAACGATATCTTCAGGAGCTTTAGGTGTGATCATGCCACTAAAACCCGTTTCCTGATCAAAGTCTATGGTAGGACTAATATTAAATTTCCCAAGAGAACGTTTTACCGCAGAATGTATAATAGCATAGACAGATTTCTCTTCCAGATATTTAATCTCCGTTTTTGTTGGATGTACGTTGACATCAATCTTGGCCGGGTCTATATCAATGAACAATACATATAGCGGAAAATTCTCTTCCGGCAGTAAATCCTGATAAGCTTTATTGATGGCATGATTGAGATATCCATCTTTAATAAACCGATTGTTTACAAAAAAGAATTGTTCGCCTCTTGTTTTTTTTGCGAATTGCGGTTTACCAATATACCCTTTAAGGTTGATGATGGAGGTTTCCTCCTCCACCGGGATCAGTCGCTCGTTATAGTTGTTTCCAAATAAGTGAATGATCCGCTGTTTTAAGGCAGATGCCGGCAAACGGTATATCTCTGCTCCATCGTGGTGCAAGCTAAAAGCTATGCCGGGATTGGCCAGGGAAACCCTCTGAAATTCATCCAGAATATGACGCATCTCCGCAGGATTGCTTTTTAAAAAGTTCCGTCTGGCGGGTGTATTAAAGAACAGGTTTTTGACACTGATACTGGTTCCCTCCGGGCAAGCCACCGGCTCCTGTTTAACAATCGAGGACCCTTCAATCTCGATCAAGGTACCAATTTCATCCTCGTGCCTGCGGGTTTTCATCTCTATCTGCGCAATGGCAGCAATAGAAGCCATAGCTTCTCCCCTGAACCCCATAGTGCGTATTGCAAAAAGATCTTCAGCTTTGCGCACTTTAGAGGTTGCATGCCGTTCAAAGCACATTCTTGCATCGGCTACAGTCATCCCACATCCATTATCAATGACCTGGATCAATGCCTTTCCTGCATCCTTCAGTATAAGTTGTATTTTGTTTGCCCCTGCATCTATGGCGTTCTCCATCAATTCTTTTACGGCCGATGAGGGGCGTTGAACCACCTCTCCTGCTGCAATCTGATTGGCAACGCTATCGGGTAAAAGCTGTATAATATCTGACATTTATATTCTCCGGTAAAGGTTGCTAATTTAGCGAAAATAAGCCTTAAACTGATCTCTTTTCTTATAATTGAATGTTAAATGACGAAGTCAGTATTTGATTTTTATATCTTTATGCTCATCTACTTTCAAAAACAACCTGTCTTAGCCCCCATCCAAATGAACAGAAACAACCTTAAAACGAAAAAACTGCTCAAAACATTATGTCTTTATCTTTTCGCAGGCTCTGCTTTGAGCGCCTGTGCCCAGGAACACAAAAAAAATGAAGCTTTACTCGCAAATGCAAATACCATTATCAGAAGTGCCGTTTTGCTCAACAACCAACAAAATATTATCCCAATAATGTCTCTTGAAAAAAAGAACATCGCCTCTGTTAATCTAGGCTTTAACTACCAAAACGTTGTAGATAGCTTACTGAATAAATATGCAAAAATCACTTCATTTTCGGCAGACAGCTATAAGGACGCTGCAACACTAAATGACCTTGAAGATGACCTTAAATATTTCAACACGATATTGGTTTCGATCACAGATCAGGACGCCTCAAACCCACGCTATCTTAATTTCATCAACCTGCTGAGTAAAAACAAACAGGTGGTGATTTCACTTTTTGGTGATGGCAATAGCCTGCGTTCCTTTGACAATACTACAGCTCCGGTATTGTGGACAGCTCAAAAGGATATTGGCGCAGCAGCCATTGCACCGCAAATGATTTTTGGAGGCATCCCATTAAACAATAAACTTTCTTTCACTTATTCGGGAAAATACACAACAGGATCAGGCTATTCCACAACAGCCACAAGATTGAAGTATACCCTTCCTGAAGATGCCGGCGTCAATGCAGATGATCTTTCAGAGATCAATGCTATCGCTGCTGAAGCCATCAATGCCAGGGCAACCCCAGGACTAGTTGTTATGGTAGCCAAAGATGGCAAAGTCATTTTCAACAAAGCCTATGGCAAACACACTTACGACAGTACCGCGCTGCCAGACAAAACATCTGACATTTTTGATTTGGCCTCTGTGACCAAAATTACAGCAACAACACCTGCAGTAATGCGCTTGTACGAACAAAACAAATTAAAACTAGACACCAATATCGGAGCCTATATCCCGAAAGCCAGAACAACAGGAATGAATCCAATCCAGGTGAGAGAGGTAATGCTCCATCAGGCTGGCTTTATTCCTTACATACCCTTTCATGACTATATAAAACCGACCGACCACAGCACCGATTCTTCAGCAATATTCCCCACAAAAGTGGCCGATGGTTACTATGTCCGCAAAGATTATTTTAAAGATGTGATGTGGCCCAAAATGCTGAATGCACCAATTAAAACACGAGGTTCTTATGTTTATAGTGACATCAGCATGTATGTAATGAAAGACATTGTGGAACGCATTAGCGGTGAACCATTAAACAAATACGTCGCAGAAAACTTCTATGAACCCCTTGGAATGCAGACTGCAGGCTTCCTACCCCGCAACCGCTTCTCTAAAGATCAGATCATTCCAACAGAAAATGACACTTATTTCAGAAAAACTTTACTTGTTGGATATGTACATGACCAAGGCGCTGCACTTGCTGGAGGTGTATCAGGCCATGCGGGTTTATTTGCAAGTTCCAATGATATGGCCATCATATATCAGATGCTGTTGAACAAAGGCACTTATGGAGGCGTTCAGTATTTCAAACCTGAAATCGTAGATATGTTTACTGCAAAACAGTCTAATGTGAGCAGGAGAGGCCTTGGATTTGACAGATGGGATCCAGACCAGTCAAAGCACTACCCTTCTGAACTAGCATCTCCTCAAACTTATGGACATACAGGTTATACCGGGACCTGCGTATGGGTAGATCCATCCAGGGGGCTGGTCTATGTGTTTTTATCAAACCGTGTAAACCCGGGAGTAACAGAAACCCTAAGCAGATTGAAGATCAGAGGAAGAATACAGGATGTGATCAACAAAGCAATCGACAAAAGTAAAAACTAATGTAGAACAGATTACACAAACACCCTCATTAACAATTAAATACATATTTCTTTTCGTATATTAGGTCATAACAAAACTTAATTATCTAAAACAATGAAAAGATTAACATGTATTGTTGCGGTAATGCTATTGATTACCGTTACCTTTCGGGTACAAGCCCAGGATGATGCCTCCATGAAGGCCTGGCAAGCCTATATGACTCCTGGAGATGTCCACAAAATGATCGCTAAAAGTGATGGAAACTGGAATGAGGATATCACCATGTGGATGGCACCCGGTGCCCCGCCAACTAAGAGCAAAGCAACTTGCACAAACACAATGATCATGGGCGGTCGATATCAACAATCTGTTCACAAAGGCAACATGATGGGAATGCCCTTTGAGGGAATGGGGCTTTTAGCTTATGACAATGCAAAGAAAATCTTTATAAGTTCCTGGATAGATAATTTTGGAACGGGGCTCATGTATATGGAAGGCACCTGGGACGACGCCTCCAAATCAATTACTTTTAAGGGTACTTCTGTAGATCCTGGTACAGGGAAAGACATGAATATCCGTGAGGTGATGAAATTTATCGATGACAGCAATATGCTGATGGAGATGTATGCTGTGGTAAACGGTGCTGAAACGAAAACCATGGAGATTAAGATCAGCAAAAAATAACATCCCTAAGTATAAGGATATAAAGCAAAAGGCGAATAAGAGTAAATTTCTCCCATTCGCCCTTTGTATTTTATTAATTTTTATTTTTTTAATCCGATTTCTCTCAGTCTTTCATCAAGATATTCACCAGCAGTCATATCCGCATAAAGCTTTGGATGTTCTGCATCAATACATGAGGCCAGACTGGTAAGATCCATTGTTGACCTTGGGTGTAAAAAGAATGGAACAGAGAAACGGGAGGTTTTCATCAGTTCGCGTGGCGGATTCACTACCCGGTGCGTAGTAGACCGCAATTTATTATTCGTTAAACGCTGCAACATATCACCAACATTCACCACGATATCAGAATGATGTGCTTTAATTGGCAACCATTCGTTGCTGCGTGTCAAGACTTCAAGCCCATCTGCACTTGCACCAATCAAAAGGGTAATTAAGTTGATATCCTCATGAGCACCCGCACGAACGGCATCATCAGGAATTGACTCTGGATTTTCAATAGGAAAATAATGAATACCCCTTAGAATAGAATTCCCATTGTGCACATATTGATCAAAATAATCTATTGCCAAACCCAAATAGGTAGAGATCGCCCTTAAGAGATGTTTTCCATTACTTTCCAGTTTCTGATAAATCTCACGGGTTACCGTATTAAATGCAGGAAGCTCTTCCAGATATTCATTGTCCGGATACTCACTTTTGATAGCGTCGCCATCAGTCACTTCCTGTCCAATTTGCCAGAACTCCTTTAAATCCGCAGTTTTAGCGCCTTTTGCTGTTTCCTTACCAGGACTGGTATAGCCTCTCTGACCAGCCAGTTCTGGTTTTTCATATTTTCTCTTTTGCTCGGGAGACAAGGCAAACATTGCTTTAATATTTTCATAAAGCTGATCAATCAATTCCTGGCTAACGCCATGGTTAGTGATGGTCACGAAACCTGAATCGTTAAAAGCCCTCCCTAATTCGTCCGAAAACTTTTTACGCTGTTCTTCTGTTCCATTGATATATGATCCAAGATCCAGACAAGGTATATAAGGCTGTCTCTTATACACATCTGACGCTGCCGACGAACGTTAGCCGGTGTAGATCTCGGTGGGGGCGGGAGGAGGGGAGAGGGGGGGGGGGGGGGGGGGGGGG
>NZ_JAELTV010000250.1 GCF_016429005.1 Pedobacter sp. ASV19 | reverse complement strand
CCCCCCCCCCCCCCCCCCCCCCCCCCCCCCCCCCCCCCCCCCCCCCCCCCCCTCTTTTAGATGTGTATAAGAGACAGACACAGAACATCTTGGTGTATTCGTAAACGGACACATTTACAATTTAAATTCCTGTGATAAACAATTGCCGGATGAAATGAATGCTTTTTTGCAGGGTGGAGAGGTTTTGATGGAAAGGGCAAAGAAAGTGGACGCTCAGATCAAAGCTGGTGAAATAGCACCTAAAGAAGAGGTTTTTTTCGAGCTTCTTGCTCCAGTACCTCACCCAACGTCGTGCCGGGACGGTTATGCCTTTCGCCAGCATGTGGCAGCAGCCAGACGCAATAGAAAAGTAGAAATGATAGCAGAATTTGATCAGTATCCTATTTTTTATTTTACCAATCATAATGCGATTCAGGGACCAGGTGAGATAGAATGCATGCCTGATCATTTTCAAAAATTGGATTTTGAACTTGAGGTCGCTATTGTTATCGGAAAAAAAGGAAGAAATATTACGGCTGCAGAAGCAGACGATTACATAGCAGGTTATATGGTGATGAACGACATGAGTGCAAGAACATTGCAGATGGAAGAAATGTTGCTGAATCTTGGCCCGGCTAAAGGGAAGGATTTCTCAACAGTGATCGGTCCTTGGCTGGTTACTCCAGATGAACTGGAAGCTTATAAAACGGCAGCAAAACCTGGTCATACGGGTAACGCCTATAATCTAAAAATGATTTGCACGGTAAATGGAGTGGAAGTTTCTGCTGGTAATATGGCGGATATGGACTGGACATTCGCAGAAATCATAGAACGTTGTGCCTATGGAGTGGATATTTTGCCTGGTGATGTGATTGGTTCAGGAACAGTCGGTACGGGTTGTTTCCTGGAATTGAACGGTACTGGTTTATTAAATAATCCAGATTTTAAGCCACAATGGCTGCAAGATGGTGATGAGGTTGAAATGGAAATTACCGGTTTGGGCAGGCTGATCAATACCATTAAAAAGGCGGATTCCGATTTTTCTATACTTGCCCTCAAAAAATAATGCTGACGATAAAAACATCTGATCTGAGTCCGGCGCAATTGCAGAATTATTTACAATATGCAATTGCACCGAGGCCCATTTGTTTTGCAACAACAATAGATCTGGAAGGAAATATCAACCTCAGTCCTTTTAGTTTCTTTAATATGTTTAGTACCAACCCGCCTTTGTGTATCTTTTCACCTGCCAGGAGGGTTAGAGACAATACAACCAAACATACTTTGGAAAATGTGCTGGAGGTGAAGGAGTGTGTAATCAATATTGTGAATTACGCTATGGTTCAACAAACCAGTCTGGCCAGTACAGAATACGGTAAAGGGATTAATGAATTTGAGAAGGCAGGTTTTACCATGCAGCCTTCTCAGCTGGTCCGACCCCCAAGGGTGGCCGAGGCGCCGGTTCAAATGGAATGTGTGATTACAGAGGTGATCCATTTAGGCGAAAACCCTGGAGCGGGTAACCTTGTACTCGCCGAAATTAAACTTATCCATATCAAGGAAGAGATTCTGGATGAAGAAGGCAAAATAGATCAGGCTAAAATAGATCTGGTAGCCCGTCTGGGAGGAGATTGGTATTGCCGTGTTACACCAGAGAACTTATTTAAAGTGGCCAAACCGCTAACCACACTCGGAATAGGGGTTGATGCTTTACCTCACTCGGTCAGAAACTCGTTTGTACTGACTGGCAATGATCTGGGTATGTTGGGAAATGTAGAAATACTGCCCGAAGCGGAAGAAATTGAACTGATCCGGTTTCATCCAGCGGTAAAAGAAGTTCTGGATGCGACAATAGGAGATGCGGTTACCCGTGAACGGGAGCTCCATGAACTCGCGCAACAATTGCTACAGGGGGGATATATTCAGGAGGCCTTGAAAATAGTGCTTTTGGAAACTTAGATGATACTAACCGCTTTAATGAATCTGCTACGGTAGTAATCATCCATCTGGGTAATGGTTACACCATGCGCCTTACCGGAAGTAGAGTGGATAAACTTGATCTCATCACCATTAATAGAATAAATGATACCTACGTGTCCGATTTTTCGGACGCGTGGGTTCGTTCCTGTAAAGATCAGAACGTCTCCAACTTTTGCATTTTCCAGAGACACCGGCGTTCCGGCATCAGGAAATTCCCTGGAAGAACGTGGTACACTAAATCCAAAATTTTCAAACACATAACTCACGAAACCTGAACAATCGAAACCTCTTTTTGGGTTACGGGAGGCATAGTGATAAGGGCTTCCGATCAGGGTCTTTGCAAAGCTGATCAATTGACCTGCGGTTTGCTGTGCGGGTAATTGCAAAACCAGTTTCTGAACAATTTGCTGAAATTTTAGAGGAACAACAGTTTGTGACTTGCTTTGCAGAGCGAAAAAGAACACAAAACAAAAAAGTGTAAGGGTTTTCTTCATATACAGCCAAAGATATTAAAATATTTATGGCATGGTTATAATGTTGATAACTTGATGATTATCACCCTTACACTTCAATTTAAGGGGTTGTTACGGCAACCGGAATGATTTTTCCATTAAAAAATTTGTGTCCGGTCTTTGCAAAATCAGCAATATATTTACCCATTTCAAAGGCCATAACCGGAGACTGGTAACCTGGAAAAGCCTGTTCCAGCATCTCTGTCTGAGCCGACCCAAGGGCCAGACAATTGACCTTGATACCAGTTTCGGCCAGTTCGAAAGCGAGACATTCTGTTAAGGTGTGAAGTGCGGCCTTACTTGAGGAGTAGGCAGACAGGCCCGGAAATTTAACACTGCCCTGAAATCCACCCATACTACCTATATTGACAATATGGCTGCCATTTTTCATCAGGGGTAAAACATTTTTGATCATATTAAAATGTCCCAGTACATTACTTTGCAGCATTTCTGCGAAATCCTGTGCACTGGTGTCTTTAAAGGCTTTATTGATCAATGCACCTGCATTGTTGATCAGGATGTCTACATGCCCAAGTCTTTCCGTTAAGAAAGGATTAAGAGCTGCGTAGTCGTCATTTACGATGTCAAATTCTACCGGAAGCAGATTGCAATCCGGGTTGATACCTTTAGCTATTTCCAGTAGTTTTCTCAGTTTATCCGCAGAGCGCGCAATGCAAACGATGTGATTTTCTGTTCTTAAGCTAAATTCTAAAGCGGCTTCAAAACCAACTCCGCTGCTGGCACCTGTAAGTATTATATTCATGTGTTAATCTTCTTCTGTAATCAATTGGTTAACGGGATTCTCAATAACAATAAGGCCGTCGGTAATCAATTTTCTGTAATCTGATTTTATAGCTGCTTTGTGGCTAAGATAACTACGCAATTCCCGTTCCAATTCCGGAAACAGTTTTTTATGGTAAACAATTTCCAGAATTTCCAGCGCACAAAGCCAGTCTTCAGGATATTCATTTTTCAGAAACAGGAAGAGTGCTGGCAGTTCTTCTGTATGGATATTTTCTTCCCTGATGGAGCGCACACGGGCATACAATTGATGCAGATGCTGTGTATGTTCATCATAGGTTATTTTATGTGTTTTCTTCTTGCTAATGTGGGTAATTTCATCAAAAGCTTCCTTATCTGCCGATCCATTAAATACGGAAATGATTTTTTCTCCCACAGCCATATCGTAGGTACCCCAGTCTGGCTGGAATAAGATGTTTCCGGAGGCCTCTTTCACTGTACAGTTCTCCAGGCTGATCAGGATGTTTTTGTCCTCATGCTGCAGCACCTGGATAACCTCTCCTTTTACCTGGATACCGCTTTCAAAAATAAGGTCTGCGTGCTGTCCTATGTAAATACCATGTCTCTCCAGTTCCGCAGCATTCATGTCTTCAATAGGAGTGCTTATCCCCTTTAATTTGCCTACAGGTGAAGAAAAACCGTCTTTGTGATAGTGCTTGCCATGGCCTTCCAATTGTTTATTTTCAATAGCCAGTGCAGTACCTCCCGTAGTTTTAATGAAACTCAATTCGCCCTTCTCATTTGTGCCCATATTGGTAAATATACCGGTTACCTGTAAACCAGAACTGTACACTGCGGTTGCAGGATTTTTGCATTCTATGGCTTTATGAATGCTTTCTGCCCCACCACGTCTGAAAGACATAGTATCTGCAAATTGTTCCAGTACATCGATGAGATTTTGGAAGGTTTCTGTGACAAACAATTGAGGCTGCGGTTTGGTAATATCGTACTGATAGTTGATGGTGTCAATAGTATACCAAAGTTTTTCAACATCTTCTTTCATACAGGTTGAACTCTCCCCGATAGAAGAAAGCAAGCCTGCACCATATATTTTAGGGTTTTCTAAAGTGCCGATCAGACCATATTCTACGGTCCACCAGTGCAGGCGGCCAAGTAAAGCCATTTCTGATGGTTCACCCATATTGTCTGCAATTTTCCGTAAATGTTTTTCTGCTTTCTCTATTTCTGTTTCATTGGCGTCTATGGCTTCTTTTAAGATGGAAAGATGACGTATGGCCTCATAGAGTTCAAAATCTTTGGAAGAAAACATTGCTTTCGCACCAATAGAGCCAAAATAGCTTAAATAGCTGTTGTAATCCGCATCTGCAATGATAGGGGCATGTCCGGCCGATTCGTGAATGATATCGGGTGCGGGTGTGTATTCTATATGATTAATCTGACGGATATCGGCGGCGATAACCAATACATGATAGGCCTGATACTCCATAAAAGCAGCCGGAGGGATAAAACCATCTACGGTAACGGCACCCCAGCCAAGCTTGCCCAGGCTGTCATTCATGGTCTGAAGATCAGGTATGCGTTCTATACTTAAGCCTGCACGCTGTAATCCTTTTATATATGGATAATAGGCAACGTGCCTCAGGTAGCTATAATTCTGGCGCATCACATACCGCCACACCGCCTGGTCTATTGGCGTGTATTTTTCATAGTGCTGTTCCACAATGAATTGCCTTAGATGTTTTGGCAGCTTAGCCACTTGCGGGTTGTTAAAGTCGTTGAAATCGGACATCACAGTTTTTTATGATCTGGTTAGTTAAATCAGTTGGGTAAAGTTAAACAAATAAAATCTAGAGGAGTTAATGTTGTTGCCTGGTTTGGACTGGGAATATATATGGGTTAGTTCTTAAAGGGAATTGCGAGATTTTTAAATTATTTATTTTACTGATGGTGATTAAAATATTTTTTGAATCTACATTGGTGGGTTATTAACTAAAACTTTACCGATAAAGAAATGTATGATGGAAACTATTTTGAAAAAAATTTCTGCCCTGAGGATTAGAAAGGGAATGCCGCAAAAGAACGTTGCGGAAGTTTTGCATGTTACCGCTTCTACCTATTATAAAATGGAGATGGGGGTCATCAAAATTACGTTGTCGAAATTGCTGTTGATTGCACAGGCACTTGGGGTTGATTGTGCTTCATTGCTGGATCAGGAAGATCCTGAACAGGATCCTCTCGAGGCTGAACTGGAGGAAGATGAACGTCTGTTGAGCCAGTATCGCAGCAGGATTATTGAAGAACAGGGAAAATTAATCAGTTTGTTAGAGAAAAATATAGAATATATAAATGAAACAAAATAGAGAGAATATGGTCTCGGAAAATGTAATAAAGTTATTAAGCGGAACCAGTGCCAAAGAAAGAAAAAACATTGCTCTTGCACTTGGAATTGCAGTTAGAACCTACCAGAAGATTGAAAATGGACAAAAGGAGATCAACTTAAACCAATTGTGTAAGATTGCTGAAATATTTAGAGTAAGGAGGGGATCCCTGGTTACACCAGATCATTTGCGCCCCCATTTATCCAGTCCTGAAAAACTATTGATGCTTCAAAAACTTAAACAAGCAGAAGATACCTTGTGCGTTTTGACGGAAAGAATAGAGAACTTTAAGATAGAGTAATACGGTTATTTTCTGACTTTGAAGGAAAAGTGTTTTTGGGCGAAATAACTAAAAATAGCCAATATAATGGTGGTAACGGCCTTAGCTATGGTTGGATAAAAGCCAAAAGCTTCAACCAGGACTTTTATGAAACCGTAGTTAAGGCCAATATTTATGGCTACTACAAAGCCGTAGCGAAACAACTGGATCCGGCCTTTTAAATTAGAATGTGTGAAAACCAGGTATTTGTTTAGTGCAAAGCCAATCAGGAAAGTAATGAAAGATTCAATAGCCAAAGCAGCGATAGGTGCAGTAACCAGTAGACCATCCATCTGCACGTCTTTCTGATGGAGGATGAGATTATAAACGATAAAATAGACAATAATTCCAGACATAGCCGTCGTCCCCCCTGAGGCCATATACCTGAAAGTATGGAGGGATATCCAGCGGGAAAAGGGAGGGTAAAAGAAATCTATGACCTTTAATATTGCCTTGCGCATGATTGAAATTTGGGCGAAGTTAAATTTTAAGATTCGGAATACCAACAAAATCTATAACAGCAGCGTATTTATAGCTGGGGTGTTGACGGATGCTGATCCCAACAATATTTAACCCGTAAGTGCTGTTCAGAATATTCTTGCGGTGGCCCAGATCTGGAACACCCTTGTCGATAAGCAGCACACATACATTGGCCAGACCATTAGAAAAACCAAATGCCAGATTTTCAGCCATAGACCGATTGGGGTAATATTTTGTAATCCTGTCCTTCATGGTGCGGCCGTCGTAGGAGTTATGTCCTGCGAGATTATGATTGTTCATGTCTTTTGCATGCTGCAGAGAAACATAAGTTAATGTTTCGTCGGGATAAAATAGCCCAAGATTTTTAATCTTTTTCAGATCGGCTTCCAGACTTTTGTAGTACCGGTCATTTTTTACGATTTTGAGCTCGTTATAATTGCTGTACTGCTGCATCCTTTGGTTATAATCAACTATAAAATCCTGAAGGTAGGTATTGAAAAAGCGTGTGCCATCCATACGAACCAGATTCATATAGAGAATGATGTTTTTTTCCTCCTGGGAGAGATAAGGTGTGTTTTTTGCTGTGTTCGCCATTTCCAGTTCTTCTTTCGACCAGGAGTTCTCTATAGAATGAGCAGGTTTTTTCCCCGCAAGGGCAATCAGAGGAAAAACTATAAATAAGGCTATAATGGTAGATTTCATGGTATGATAAACGTCCTGATTTTCATTTTATGTATACAGGTTACATTTTGGCATGGCTCTGGATTATATTTATTGAATAAATAGCCTGGTGTTCTGCTGGCGGATACCGCAGATTTAGGTGGATAAAACTAAAAAGGGCTTGTATTTTTACAGGCCCTGTCTCTTATACACATCTAAAAGGGGGGGGGGGGGGGGGGGGGGGGGGGGGGGGGGGGGGGGGGGGGGGGGGGG
>NZ_JAELTV010000024.1 GCF_016429005.1 Pedobacter sp. ASV19 | reverse complement strand
CCCCCCCCCCCCCCCCCCCCCCCCCCCCCCCCCCCCCCCCCCCCCCCCCCCCCTTTTAGATGTGTATAAGAGACAGTGTTTAAGCAATTCGCACTCCGTAAGTATTTGCAAATGCTTTGAAACTGTTGGTCTTGCGGTATCGAAATTTGCGGCTATTGCCCCTGCAGTTAAAGACTGCGAAGCAACCAGCAGAAGTATAGCCCTTCTTGTCGGATCTGCTATCGCCTGAAATACATCTCTTCTTAAATTCATTATGTAGCTATTTGACTACAAATATAAACGTAGTCATTTAACTACACAAGTTTATCTAAACTTTATTTAAACGTCAGTCATACCATGTAAATATGGTAAAAAGCCTATTTCCTACAGGAATATGATCACATCAAAATCATGTTTTTTTCAGCAAAAAAAAATTGCACGTATTAAAAAAACTTTTCTACCTTTATACCCGAGAGCGTTAATTTAATAAAAAGGGGCCGAGTCGCTAGACTTCGGTCCTTTTTCTTTTATACAATAGCTAAATCCCCGCATTTATACTTAATCTTCACTATAACGGTACTATACCTACTGCATATCATGTGCACGCCATGCTCAAACCTCGGTCGCCAAAGCCCCCGGTATTTGCGAACAAAGTATGAGTTTTCTATGTATATGGTCTCTATTTGCCCATACTTCATCTTCGACCACCTAAAGGGATTGATTTTTGTTATAAACTCAGCTACCCTATAATCCCCGGGACGATGAAAACACTTTGGAAATACCTGAAACCTCATAAAAAACTTATTTTCTTCTCTCTTCTCTTAGCCGGAACAGCCCAACTGCTCAGCCTCATCGATCCTTTAATCTTTGGAAAAATTGTAGACAATTATGCCAGTAACCCTAATGGTCTTTCCGAAAAAGAACTTATTCAAAATGTAGTCTACTGGCTGGGTATTGCTGTCCTGATTGCCCTGATTTCAAAATTTTCTAAGTCTTGCCAGGAATTCCTTACCAGAAAAACCGTTGCACAATTCGGCATGCATATTTTCAACGATGGTCTTAAACAGACTCTTCGCCTCTCCTTCCAGGAGTTTGAGGAGAACAGAAGCGGCACCACTTTATCCGTATTGCAAAAAGTAAAAACAGATGCCGAACGTTTTGTTAACTCCTTTATCAATGTACTTTTTTCCTCCCTGGTGGGCACAGGTTTTCTACTTTGGTACAGTATCAGTAAAAACTGGATGCTCATTCCAGTCTTCTTTATTGGTGTAGTAGTACTTGGTTCCCTTACAGGATTGTTATCCCGAAAAATCAAGACCGTTCAGCGTCAGATCAACCGGCAAACGGATGCACAAGCCGGTGTCATCACTGAAAGTCTGCGCAATATAGAATTGGTTAAAAGCCTCGGATTAACTTTTCCGGAAATCAGGCGTTTAAATGAACAGACCCTAAAAATATTCAAACTGGAGATGTTTAAGGCAAAGAAAGTAAGCCTGCTTTCTTTTCTACAGGGAGCTACCCTAAACATTCTCAAACAGTCTATCTTATTCATCCTTCTTTGGCTAATTTTCCGAAAAGTACTCAGTACAGGAGAATTAATCGCTATGCAATTTATTTCTACAGCCATATTTGGACCACTACAAGACCTGGGAAATATGATCCTCCAATACAGAGAAGTGGATGCCTCTATCCGAAATTTCGACAAACTCATGAATAAACCTACAGAGCGGCGGCCAGAAAACCCTATAGCCATTGGCCCGCTGGAAAACCTGAGCTTCGAAAATGTCGTCTTCCGTCATAAGACAGCCGATTACAATGCTATAGACAACATCTCCTTTGCTGTTAAGACAGGACAAACTATTGCCTTTGTAGGGCCTTCGGGCTCTGGCAAATCAACCCTGGTTAAATTACTTGTAGGCTTGTATACACCAGTAGAAGGCAAGATTTTCTTTAATGATGTTTATTCTACTGATCTCCGTTACAATCCTTTAAGAAGACAAATTGGCTTTGTTACCCAGGATACTCAACTATATGCCGGAACCATTAAAGAAAACATGCTTTTTGTTAAACCTTCTGCAACTGATGAAGAAATCAGCGATGCACTCCGGAAAGCCTCCGCTTCCGGATTAATTGCAAAAGCTTCACATGGTGTAAATACAATACTTGGAGAAAATGGCATGAAACTTTCCGGAGGAGAGAAACAAAGAATATCGATCGCCCGTGCTTTATTACGCCAGCCCAGGTTATTGATTTTTGACGAAGCCACGTCTGCACTGGATTCTCTAACCGAAGAAGACATTACTACCACCATTCGTGAAATTTCTGCAAGCAGGGAGCAAATGACGATTCTAATAGCACACCGGTTATCCACTGTGATGCATGCCGACATCATCTATGTGCTGGAAAAAGGAAAGATTGCAGAAACAGGCTCTCATGGTGAGCTGCTCGTTCAAAAAGGGCTATATTATGCGATGTGGCGACAACAAGTTGGAGAAAGAAGATTCACCCCACTACCGGAAAAAACAGAATAAATACACTAGTCATAAACGAACATAATGACTGTTCGAATACGAACAGTCATAGTCTAAAAACCACCTTTCTAAAGCGCCAGTCGAGTTTTATTTTTTTGGCACAACAATAGACTTAGGGGGATAACAATTAGAAATCACATGAAAGCAATTTTATTCATCCCGGTTTTATTCATCACGATCCACACCAGTGCACCTCAAAATTGTCAGGAAAAAAAGACCTGCACGTCAACTGCCGTTCCAGTCAAACCTGCAGTTTCAAAAGGTAATTTATCAGGAGAAGGATGCATTCCCGGTTGGATGCTCAATATGTTTCGTAACTTAGGACCACTGGGATAATTCTATGTTCAAATTAAAGCCGCTTCATAGCATCTTCATTCCCGAGTTGTTTCCTTGGTGATCTAACGCTCGTGTTGCCGAATTTATAAGTAAAACCAATATTTCCCCTTCTACTGTCTGAATTGGTTACATTATGAATGCGGTAGGATCCAAATGTACGATCAGAGGCGTAGTCATTTCTTTTAAAGATCAATTCACTTCCCCCAATCTGAAGCTGACCTTTTCCAGAGAACAGCTCGATCAGTATGGAAGCATTTACATTTTTATAGCCGCTAAAATGAGTTAGGTCCTGAACATAGCCTGTCCAATAATATGCATCAATTTCAAATTTCAACCCTTTTGAGAACTGGAAGATATGTGCTGATTTAAAATCAGAATGAAAAGCAGAAAGAGAATAAACTGCATTAAGAACACGGCCTTCCGTTTTATTATACCCTATAATTGTGCCACTGTTCTGTGTTTCCCACCAGGAGTTGATCTTCAAAGGAAAATAGAGGTTCATAGAACAGTCGTAGGCTCTGTCCAGGTTTTGCCTTGAGAAATAGGTCAGCTTAGTATCAGGGTCTTCTTTTACAGGAAACAGAGCAATCATACCCGATGTTGAGGTATAACTCACAGACAGATTTACTTTATGAAGCATTGCACTTATCGAAAAGATATTGTCGTAAGATGGTTTTAACGCAGGGTTCCCCTGTTCAACAGTATACCTGTTTAGAAATACCACATACGGGAGTAATTCGCTGTAACGCACCCTGCTAATCGTTCTTTTATAAGAAAAGGCAAAATTCTGATCGTCCTTAATGTTGTGCTGATAAGATACCGTTGGAAAAAGGTTGAAATAATGCTGTTTGAAAACACTAAAGAACTCTGCATTGGTTTCTTCTGCCCGTATACCTATCTGTAATTCATCGGATTTCCATTCTTTTAAAAGTATACCATAGGCGCCAGCGATCGATTCCTTAAGATTATTATTACTGGAATAAATCGGTACCCGAACAAATTGTCCGTTACGGTTCTCCAGATAGTCGATCTCATTTCTGGAATCTGCCTGCTGATATTTCAACCCTGTTTCCAGTTTCCATTTCCGGTTAAAGCTATGCACAAAATCCAGCTGGCCAATATAAACTTTGATATCTGAAATGTTAGTGGTCTGATAGTCTGGCGGCGTACTTAAAATTTCACCTGCACCATTTTTGAGGACAGAAGGGAAATACTGCTGCAAATTGCGCCTGGCAGGTGTGTAAGTAGCAAGCACAATCAATTCATTTTTACCTGAATCAGTCAGCAAATGATAATTCAGGTTAAAATTGCAGGAATAACGCGGCATACGAAATGTACCCTCAGTAAATAAAACAGAATCTACAGCTGCTGTCCCAGACTTCATAAAAGCGTTTTCAGTGGGCCAGGAGCCCTTTGCATTACCTGTATCACCATCGGCAACGAAACCGATGGTTTGCCCATTCCCGAGTTCAAGATCGGCCCCGGCGCGAAATGAATACGCATTGAGGTGCAACAAACGCTTCCAATTGTTGGTTAGAAATTCCGTTTGATTGGCTAACCCTATACTCCTTTCTTCCTGAACAGAAAACAAATTATCTTGCCGGATAAGACCCGCTGTACCGAAGAGCGTTAATGCTTTATACTTATACGCAAGCGAAGAATTAAGTGCAACAGCACCGTATTTCCCCGTTGAAGCATCTGTTCTTATATTACCCGTAAGCCCTTCAATCTTACTTTTTTTAGTGACTATATTGATTACAGCACCATAAGTACCGTCATATTTGGCAGAGGGCCGGGTAATTAATTCAATTTTCGAAATATTCCCTGCAGGGAGGCTTTGTAGAATATTGAGCAGAGAAGATTCCGGAACCGGCTTATTATCAATCAGTACCATCGTATTTTTTCCCTGAAGGCTAATGGCATTTTCTGCAGAAACCTTTACAAAAGGAGCCGTTTTCAATAACTCAATAGAATTTCCAGCAGCCATAGCACTATTTCCCACATTGTAAACCAGCCGGTCTGCCCTGGTTTCTACAACAGCCTTATTGCTCGTGATGCTGACTTCTTTCAGTAGGTGCGGCGCAGCCTGATTGAACAAGGTGTCTGTTTTAGATTCTGCACGCCAGGCAGTATCCAATATAGAGCCTGACTGGACCTCCGCTTTAGAATTGTGTTTTTTATCTCCAACAGGGAATAGCGCATAGTTTTTTTGATCAATTCTGGACCAACGGAGCTCAACTTGTATTAAAAGAGCAGTTAATACCCGTTCAATTTTTTGAGTTTTCAGGCTGTCTGCACTAAAATTTGTTTTTTTGTTTCCAACGTGAATCTCTTCATATAAAAAATTCACCTTAAAATGTGCAGTGATCTGCTTCAGGGCATCGCTTAGAAGAATGCGTTTAGAAGGTATCGTTTGGGCAAGAATTGGTTCATTGCCTATGATACAGGCACAAAGAAGCAGACAAAAGGCAGTCAAGCCTCTCTTTCTTTTTAAAATTTCCATAAAAATTTGGGTCACTTATTTAATAATCAGCTGATGGGTTGATGAATTTTTCTCTATTTTGATTCCGAGAGAGGCAGATAGTGCTTTAAATAAATTATCTTCAGAACTGGAAGAGAAACTGCCTGAAAGTTTTCGCGTTGCCAGGACAGGGTCTTTTAAAACAACGGTATAACCATAAGTTTCTTCAATCATACCAAGTACCTCTTTTAGTGGTGTATTGTTGAGATGGAGTTCTCCAGTGCTCCATGCGGTATAATCCCCAACATGAATGGTTTTTTTGATCATCTGATGAGTCCTGTCCCGATATTCCGCCAACTCCCCTGGCAGCAACCTGATTTCAGTATTACGCATTCCAGCTACGTCTATGCCAACTTTACCGGTCACAAGGGCTACCTTGATCAATCCACTTCTGTTTTTCACATTAAATGAAGTACCTAATACCTCCACATTGAGTTTCCTCGCATGTACAATGAAGCGTTCACCTTTCTTTATCAGCCCAGATTGGTGCAAATGTTTTACCTTAAAAAAAGCTTCTCCTTCAATCCAAACCTCTCTTGGTTCCTCCCTATCCCACTTTTTTGCATAATGCAGGCTGGAATTGGCATTCAAGATCACCACAGACCCATCTGGCAGAGTCAAAGTTTTGCGCTGGCCAAATGCAGTACGTTCCTCGTGTTTTTGATTCTGGAAGTAAAATAAAAGTCCAGCTCCCAGCATCGCGAGCAGCAATACTGCCGCAGCAGACCGCATCCAGAAAGAAAACCGACGGAAAGTTCTTTTAACCGGCGCCATTTCGCCCTTGATCTTTTGCCAGAGTAATTCTGTTTCCTGGCCATTCATATAATCGCTTTTAAAACGAAGTGATGATATGAATAGCCTGGCCTCCTTTATAACAGGTATCAATTGCGGGTGCTGTTCCTGGATCTGAAGCCAGAACTGATCAGCGGTTTGGTCGGTACCAGTTACCCAAAGCACAAAACCGGGATCATTTATAAAATCTTCCAGCGTACGGGAACTAAAATCAGCAGATTCTTTATCCATAATTATCTCTTTTCAATCCGATTAGCTGAAAAACTTTTTTTTTACCCCATACCCAGGTTACTTTTTTTTTAAAAAAACCATAACCAATTGTTTTTCAATCAAATAATTTCAAGTAAAATATAGATAAAAGAACCGCAAGATCTTCGCTCGACAAATGTTCCCTCAAAAAACCGAGTGAGCGTGCCATAATTTTATAAGTTGCTTTTATAGAAATCCCCATCACATCTGCCATTTCATCGTAGCTGAGATTTTCGTTGAATTTCAGAAAAATTGCTTCCCGCTGGCGGTCTGTCAACTTTGAAACAGCCTTTTCCAAACGGCGTTTCAGTGCTTCGTTCTGTTCAGCCGAAATGATCGAATCCTCCATATTCAGAACGACCGAAAATGCATAATTTTCTGCTTCCTGGTATTCCTCGTTTTTTTGTAATAAAGCTGCTTTTCTAAAAACAGAATGCCGGAAAGATTTGAAAAGGTAATTTTTAACATCTGATGGATGACTAATAAAAGTCCTCCTTGTCCAAAGGTTCACAAACAGTTCCTGGATGCATTCCTTAATCAGATCTTTATCTGCTGTAAATTTTGAACCGTAATTGTACAGCGGGTTAGAATATAACCTATAGAGCATCTCCAAACCGTCTGGATTTCCATTTTTGAGGGACAGCCAGTATTGTTTTTCAAGAGATAATTGTGAGGGCTTATGGATCTGCAAATCTTTTTTTTTACGATAATACGAATAAAGCTCAGTTTCTATATGAAATTGACACAAATAAAGAGCAACAACGCCACGTGCTTATGATTTACAACTTTTCTAAAAACCCCTTAAAACTCTGAAATCACAACCTCAGCATCAGGATTAACCTTGCTCCTGTGCATGTTCCCCCAATCAGACATTGCTTTTAGCATAGGCTTCATACTCAAGCCAAGTTCAGTGAGTTCATACTCTACCCGTGGCGGAACCACAGGATACACTGTCCGTTTCACAACCTGATCGGCCTCCAGTTCCCGCAACTGAGAAACCAGCATTCTTTCTGAGATCTGTTCAATAGAGTTTTTCAGATCACTATATCGCATAGTTTGATGAACTAAGCGACAAAGTATCGCAGGTTTCCACCTGCCACCCAATACAGACAACGAATAAGCCATACCACAACTGTCGTTGATCTGTTTTTCGTTAATAGCGTTCGTAGAAGATTCCTTTCTCATTTCTTACCTTTTTGTTAGTACCTGACAATTTAATGCATACCCGCAAATGTAAATATAAGCCTCTACTTTTGATCTGAATTAATACAAAAACATTATGAACCGTTTAGAAAACAAGATAGTATTCATTACAGGCGGTGGCCGTGGAATGGGTGCAGCCATTAGCAAAAGACTCACTGAAGAAGGTGCAACAGTAGTTTTGACTTATTCGAAATCAAAAGAAAAAGCAGAAGCAGTTGCCGCTGAAATTAATGCAAAAGGAGGACATGCTCAAACTGTTGAAGCAGACAGCAGAGATCCTAAGGCCTTAACCAATGCCATTCAAAAAACCATTACTGAACTTGGCCCAATTGATATCCTGATCAATAATGCAGGCATTTATGTGGGGAAGGAATTTGAATCACACACATTGGAAGATTATGAAGAGATCATGGCAATCAACGTGAGAGCAGTATATGTTGCGGCACTTGCGGTAGCCCCCAAAATGCCTCGCAATGGTAGAATCATTACCATCGGCAGCAACATGGCGGAAAATGCCCTTGGACCCCAAACGACTTTATATACAATGAGTAAAGCTGCATTAGCCGGATTTACAAGGGGATTGGCCAGAGATCTTGGTGCCAAAGGCATTACAGTAAACCTGGTTCAGCCAGGCCCCATCAATACCGACATGAATCCTTCAGATACAGAACTTGCAGATTTTCTGAGAAGCAGGATGGCACTTTCAGAATATGGAACCGGCGATGATATTGCAGGACTTGTAGCTTATTTAGCCAGTGAAGAAGGAAAATACATTACAGGCACCGCTATCACAATTGACGGCGGACTAAATGCTTAAATGCTAATACCCTAAACTTTTTAAATATTATTCCTGTTAATAGCGGTATAACTGATTCATCATCCTTTAAACAATTACGATCATGGCAAAGTATTCCGAAAAGGCATCAGAAAAAGTTGAAAAAGCGATGCACGAGAAAAAAGAAGGAACTCTGAAAACAGGAACAGGAAAAAAAGTAACCTCTAAAAAGCAGGCCGTAGCCATTGGACTTTCGGAAGCTAGAAAAGAGGGAGCTAAAGTACCTAAAAAGAAAAGCTGATGGCTAGCGTATGTTATTGTCCTCCCATCTTTCGCAGGGAGGACAATAACTTTTCTATTTTATTAAACAGAACGAAGTTTGATTGTGCAAAATGGCATTTTTGTAATAAAAATAGTATATTTGGTTAACGCCCGCCTATGAAAAGAATCTACAATTTAGCGTTTCCAATTGCATCGCTTTTGCTATTCGGCTCTTCGTATAGTTACGGTCAGAATACCACGCTGCAGCAGTGCCTGGACAGAGCCTATCAGAACAACCTAACGGTAAAACAAGCGAGAACTTCTTTACAAGCCAGTAAATTTAATCTTCAGGCAGAGAAACAAAGTTATCTTCCAAAAGTAGACCTCCTTTCAAGTTATACCTACCTTAGTAAACCCATAGATATCAACCTTCAAACGGTTAGAGATGGAATTGTAAATGGCTCTTCAGCCCAAAACCTGAATGCAGTAAATGAAGTTTTCAAGGAAATTACAGGAAGTGATTTATCACAACCTGTTCAGGACCGCATTTTAAATGCTTCAAAAAAGATCATTGGGGCAATTTATCCGGATTACAACCCTTCTTTAAGCAAACAATCCTATTTTGTTGCTGGCCTGGGCGTTCGGCAACCTCTTTATCTGGGCAACAAACTTTCTGCAGCCCGGAATCTTGCATCTTCCCTGGTAGAAACCACCAGCATCAATGTTCAGGTAGCCAATAAAGAAGTTAATTTCCTGATCGCGGCGCAATATGTCAGGATTTTGTACCTCAATAGCATTTTAAATAAACAACAGTTTATCGTAGACGCTCTTACAAAAAACAAAAATTACGCAGCTGAAATGGTGAAGAACCAGGTACTGCCACCCTACCAGAAAAACTGGACCAATGTATTCCTGACACAAGCTCAATCCATCTACAACAACTTAAAACTCGACAAACAAAATGCATTGGTAGAATTGAACAAGCTGATGGGTGCCGCATTGGATTCAGCCGTTCAAATCACAGACACACTAAAGTATACCACAAAAGCACCGGAAGCTGCACAGCCTGGTTTTTATGAAAGCAACCCTATCTATAAACTCGTAGACAGCAAAACGGCTTACGCCAAAACTTCCGAAAAAGTAACACGTTCTTTCGCTTTGCCCAATGTATTTGCCATTGGCAACTATAATCTTTACCAAAAGGATCTTCCTTTAACCATTCCTGACTGGTTTGTAGGGGTAGAATTACAATGGACACTGTTTAACGGCCAGACTCGCAAACGCACACAAGCTGCCCGGGAACTTATTGAGGAATCCAAACTGGCAGAGAAAAATACCAGTCAGACGCTGCAGGCAGCCATGATGGTAGCCGGCAACAAAATAAAATCTCTCCAGAATGATGTAGCAGCCCTTGATACGGCAAGGAAAGAAGCCGGAACAACCTCCAGACTTATTACCGAAAGAATGAAAAATCAGCTTTCTTCTCCCAAAGATGTCAACGATGCCTTACTTGTAGAAGCAGAAATACAAAAAGCATATTACACTGCAGTTATGGGTTATTACCTCACTGTAGCAGAATATTACAACATACTGGGCAAACCGCAACAATTCACAGAATTCATTCCCTAAAAGGAAACAGGACTATAAAACTTAAAAAGATGAAGGATTTTTTCAAAAACTATTGGGCTTTAACCATTCCTATAGCCGTTGTACTCATTGCCCTGTTTTTCTTTTTAAAAGGGAATTCTTCTGATGGCGATGATACCCTCGTCGGAATGGTCGATGCCTCAAGTGTAGATGTTGCAGCAGAGTTCCCCGGCAGGCTGGACTCTTTACTTGTGGGCCAGGGAGATACCGTAAAAACCGGACAGCTTCTGGCCGTTCTCCGCACCAACGAAATAGATGCCATTAAAGCACAAGCACTTGCCGCAATAGATGCCGCCAAGGGACAATTGGATTTATTGAAACAAGGTGCACGTCCTGAACTCGTAGAGGCCACCTCCAAGCTGTACCAGATTACCGAAGAGCAATACAAACTATTCAGCAACACCTATCAGAGAATGAACAACTTGTACAATGCAGAGGTCATCTCCGGACAGGAAAAAGACATCTTTTATTTCAAATACCAGGCTTCCAAAAAAGAAATGGAAACCGCCAAACTGAATTTGCAGATGATTGAAAAAGGTACACGCCCTGAAATTATCCGTTCGGCGCAAGCCATAGTAAAACAAGCAGAACATGCTTATGAACTGACCAAAGCACTGGGTGAAAACACAAGAGTATATGCGCCTGCAGATGGTGTAATTTCAAGCCTGGTAATCCACCAGGGAGAGATAGTTTCTATTGGCTATCCTATGATGACCATCGAAAAAAAGAACTCTGCTTTACTGCGCTTTAATGTACGACAGGACAAAGGAAAACTGTTAAAAACCGGTGCCACTGCACAAGTTACCGTTCCTGGCTGTACACCTGAAACATTTGATGTTAAAGTTTCCAGCATTTCCCCTACCCTCGAGTTCGCCAACTGGATTCCTACAAATGAAAAGGGAAAATTTGAACTGAGAACTTTCACCATAGAGCTTACCCCCGCTCCAAATGCAAAAATCGAAGGCCTCCGTTCAGGTATGACAGCTTCATTAAAACTTCCCTAAATGCAAAACATCTGGCAAATTATACAAAGAGAATGGAAACGGATCTTCACCCTTCCTGTCTTCTACCTGGTGATGCTTATCATCCCGGTGGTGCTCTTTTTCTTTTATGCCCTGATTTACAATAAACAAGAGGCTAAACATCTTCCTTTCGCCATCTGGGACGAGGACAATTCACCAGTAAGCCGCCAGTTGACTTTTTTCCTTACACAAAGAGAAGCCTTGAGGGTCAGTTACAGAGTTGGAAGTGAAGCAGAACTCAAGTTACTGATTCAGAAAGGTAAAGCAATGGGCGCGGTCCATTTCCCCAAAGGCATGGAAAAACAGATCCTGAGCCGCCATCCGGTTACCGTAACATTATATACCAATGCGGCCTCTCTGGTTCCTGCAAAACTGGTTTATAAATCTGTAGCCGAAGTCATCATTACCGGCAGTGCCGGCGTGATCCTGCAAAAGCTGGTAAAAACTGGCGTAAAACCAGAAAGAGCAATGGCACTCGCCAACCCTATTAAGCTCAATTCCTACCAGTTATACAACGCCACCTACAATTATCAGGAATACCTGGTTCCAGGTCTGATCACCGTAGGTATGCAAATGATCCTGATCATCAGCAGCATGCTTGCCCTGAATTACGAATGGAAAACGGGGACCATGGAAGAACTGCACCAGCTCTCTAAAGGATCGGCTACAGCCGTAATACTCGGAAAAACCACAGCCCACCTGGCCATTGCCTGGATCAATTTTATACTGATCGCCTTTGTCATTTTCCCCATCTTCCATATTGGAGTACCAGCCGCCACAGGCAAATTCTTTTTCCTTTATACCCTGCTTTCGCTGGCTTGTATTGGTATTGGTTTTTTCATTTCTGCATTATTCAAAGACGTTATGCTGGCCGGAGATACGGCTTTGTTTTATACTTCTCCCGCCTTTGTATTCAGCGGCTTCACTTTTCCGAGATGGGCAATGCCCTGGTACGATCAGTATTACGCCACTATTATGCCTTATACCCCATTTTTAGATGCCTTTTTTAAGTCCTATTACATGAACCTCTCTTTGCATTATTCGCAGAATGAGCTTCAAAAACTCCTCTTGTTTTGTCTGGTCATGTTTCCTACAGCAGGCCTTCTGCTGAAGGCACAATTCAATCAACTGAAATATGAAGCAAAACAAGCCTAAATCCGGATTTACTCGTTTATTCTGGCGCGAGGTCGCATTGGTGGCCAAAGATCATAGTTTACTGCTCACACTATTGATTGCTCCGCTGCTATATGCTTTCTTTTATGGAAGCATTTACATAAACAAAGAAGAAGAACATGTAAAATTAGCGGTTGTAGACGATGACAACACCACATTATCCCGGTTGCTGATGCAAAATATTGACAAGTCACAGATTGTAGATCTGGTCCATTTCCCTAACCTTGGCGAGGCTAAAGAGTACATGTATCAGGGCAATTGCCAGGGCTATTTTTACATCCCGAAAGACACAGAAAAAAGTCTGTATACTTTAAAACAAGCCAATGTAGTGCTTGCGGTAAATGCGGCCAGGTTTCTTCCTTCCAGCGATCTGCTGGCTAACGTACAGCAAATCTGTCTGACTATAGGGGCTGGCGTACGGCTTAAATATTTTCAGCAAACCCAGGGCTTAACCAGCGAGGCTGCCATGCAGCAAGTGGCCCCTGTAAGCCTTGATTACAGGCCTCTTTTCAACGAACGCAGCAGTTACGGTGGCTTTCTTTTACCTGGCCTGCTGGCACTGATCCTGCAACAAACACTGCTGATTGGCCTGTCTGAAAGTGTGGCCGCTGAAAGAGAAAGAAAATCTGTATTGCTTTGGAATACCGGCAATCTATCTCAGGCCATTTGGGGCAAAGGTTTGTTCTACCTCATGCTCTTTGGTTGTTACGCCTTTTTCTTTTTAAATATCAATTTCCATCTGCTGAACATCCCCATGCGTGGCAGCGGTTTTCAGCTTGGCCTGTTGTTCTTTCTGTTGCTCGTTACCCTAATCCCCATGGCACAGTTTATTGGCTCCTTATTTACATCTCAGCTGATCTGCTTACAGGTCATGGCCTTTTCAACCTATCCGATTTTCCTCATTACAGGCTATACCTGGCCTTATGAATCTTTGCCCCTGCCTCTGCAATGGATTTCCTCGCTGCTGCCCACCACCCCATTTATTAAAATCTACACGGCAATTGTACAGGCAGGGGCAAACATAACAACAGACTTCGGCACACTATTTCACCTGATTCTGCTCTGGTTACTGTACAGTATACTGGCTTATTACAGGATACATATCATCAGTAAAAAAGCTGTTAAGGAGTCGCCTTCACAGCAGCAGGTTCCAGCACAGTAAATTCCTTTTTCAGACGAATATCTTCTGAAGAATTTCCAATCATCACCTGGAATTTTCCAGGTTCTACGGTCCAGTTCATATTCTTGTCCAGTAAGGCCAGATCATCAGGGTGAAGTATAAATTTAACCGTCTTGGTTTCTCCAGGCGCCAGGCCCACCCGTTCAAAACCCCTGAGCACAGATTCATAAGTTGTTACACTGCTCACTTCGTCTCTTAAATACAATTGAACCACTTCATCTCCTTTGCGCTGGCCCGTATTCTTTACATCCACCAACACTTCCAGATCTGCTTGAGCGTGAATCTCCTGCTGGCTCAACCTCAAATTACTGAACTCAAAGCTGGTATAACTCAAACCATAACCAAAAGGATACAAAGCACCTTGAACAGAGGTTTTCCCATAACCATTCGGATCATCTTTCTTACCCTCACCTGCCTGAGAACCTGGCTTAAATGGAAAATTTAATTCGATCTGACCAATAGATTTCGGAAAGGTCATGGAGAGCTTACCTCCGGGATTGTTGTCGCCAAAAAGCGTTTCGGCCACGACTTTACCTGCAGAAGGTCCGGGAAAGCCAGCCTGCAGAATTGCTGGCAGATACCGGTTCTCCCAGTTAATAGTTAACGGCCGGCCATTCACCATCACCATCACCACTGGTTTTCCTGTAGCATACAGCGCCTGTAACAATTGCAGCTGCCTGCCGGGCAGCCCCAACCCGGTTCTGGATTTACTTTCACCCACCTGATTATCTGTTTCTCCTACCACGGCAATTACAACATCCGACTGCCGGGCATCTTCTACTGCACTGGCAATCATAGCCTTTTCTTCGACAGTTAGATCTGTTGGAATAATTTCGCTTTCCGGCCATTTTGCATCAATCACCTCACAGCCTTTACTATACTTTATTGCCGCATTTTGTCCCGCATAGGCTTTAATTCCATCCAATATAGAGGTCACCGGATTATTAGAAGGCCCATAACGACTCGTGGTATAATTTACCTCCCCTGCCAATGGACCTGTAATCAATATATTTTTATACTTTTTCACATCCAGCGGAAGCAGACTCTTCTCGTTTTTAAGCAGTACCATAGACTCCCGGTTGATCTGAACAGCAAGCTCCTCATCCGCTTTTGTATGTACTTTTTTATCTGAAGAAGCCGGGTCAATCACATAAGGCTGATCAAACAAACCTAATCTGAATTTCACCCTTAGAACATCGGCCACACGCTGGTTAAGTGTTTTCATAGACACAGAACCCTCCTTTACCAATTCTCTTAAAGGCAAAATAAAAACCTCAGGCATCGTGAAATGCGTACGAACATTCAAACCTGCTTCTATAGATTGTTTTACGGCCGCTTTGTAATCTTCTGCCACATGGTGTTTGCTGGAGATAAACTCTACTGCTTCACTGTCCGAAACCACATAACCATCAAAGCCAAACTGCTTGCGTAGAAGCTCCGTAAGGAAATAATAACTTCCGGTAACAGGTTCACCGTCCCAGTCGTTATAGCTGCTCATCACACCCATAGGATGAGCCTCCTGAATCACCCTGCGGAATGGATAGAGGAACATTTGATGCATTTCCCTGGGGGCAACATGTGGGTCGGTACGTGCTGCACCATCACGCCCCCCCTTTGGCACGCTGTATACAGCATAATGTTTCAATGTAGCTGCAACCCCCTGATCCTGGATGCCCAGAGTCATTTGCTTTCCAAGTTCTGCAATCAAAAAAGGATCTTCCGCATAACACTCCACTACCCTTCCCCAACGCTGGTCCCTGGCTACATCTAAAATCGGTGCATAAACATTAGTATAGCCCAAAGCCTTTGCTTCTCTTCCCACAGTACTCCCTGCCCGGTACACCAGATTCTTATCCCAGGTACAACCAATATTTACCGGTGCGGGAAGAGGGGTTGCCCGATCGTGGCACAAACCATGAATAGCTTCATTCGTAAAGTCAACCGGAATTCCTAAACGGGTCTCTTCCACAAACCATTTCTGTACCGTATTGATGGCGCCGGCATGTTTGCTGAAAGGAAAAGAATACTGACTGACCGCTTTTTTATTATAAGGCAAACTGTTCAGTTCCTCGTCAATATTTGCAATGCCGTCTTTCCAGATTTTAGTTTTCCATTCGGCTGTTGGCATCTCGTCTTTGAGTACCCTCCCATAGCCATACAGTGTCGCCGTCTGACAGGTCTTTTCGTCTAGTGTCATTTGACTAAGCAAGTCATTTACCCGCTCTTCAACTGGTCTGGACGGATCTTCGAACACATCCATTTTTCCGTTCTTGTTAAAGTCTGTCCAACCCTTATGATAGATGTTTTTTGACTGACCAAATAATATTTGGCCAGAAGAAACCAAAAGCAACATAGCCACACAAATCGATTTACTCATATTAATATTTATTTAAAAATCAGACAGATACATTATCTATCTAAACTTATTATCTATTTTAATTTATTGGAACCAAATCTACCGACTTCAATTTAAACAACTCTTTACCCTCCTGGAGCGGGCTGACTTTCAAACTATACTCCCCAGCTCTATCTGCGGATACAATAGCTACTGTATGTTTAATGAACATTAACGGGGCACTTTTATCAAACTCAGAAGTACGCAGGGTTCTGAACAAATAATCCTTTCCGTTAAAAGCTATTTTTCCCTCCTGTCTCGCACTTTCTTGTGGACAGGTATACTTAAGTATCACTTTATAATCTCCCGCCCCTGTGAGCCTCATTTTGAATTCCGCGGCATCAGACGGGGATTTCATTTCCACCACACAGGTGGTGTGTTTCCAGTCTCCGTAATAATGGCTGTAAGTTAAACTTTTGATTTCTGCTTTTCCTTCCAATTGAGCGGAGATCGCATCCAGGTTGTTTTGTTCATACTGGGGAGATACAACGGTGGTTTTATTATCGGAGTGATCCTGAGCTTTTCCACTGTACTCAACCACAAACACCTGGTCCGGGTTCCGGCCTTTAAACTCGGGTAAACTTAAAAATAAATCATCACCATCGACCGTCCATTTTAAAGACACCCTGGTATTCAGATCATAAACCTTCATTACTTTAGCCTTTAATCCAGGTACCAAAAGCCTTCCATCTGAAGGTCTGTGAAATACATGCAGAAATTCCCTGCCTGGTTTGGAAGTCGTTACACCCCATGGTTGTGGTGGTACCAAGCCATAATCAGATCCGTAAATACTCTCTCCATACTTTTTAAGCCACATTCCTGTTTCCAGAAGATATTTTACGGAATAAGGCGGGATATTCCCCAGGCCATCCGGTCCCACATTCAACATCAGATTCCCTCCTTTAGAAGCTACCCGGGCCAAAAGCCTGATGATCTCTTCAGAAGATTTGAAATTCATGTCGTGTTTAATATAACCCCAGGAATCATTATGGGTATAAATAGATTCCCATACTACATCTTTAATCGGCACATCCGGAATCTCAGAATCACCAAAATCGCGGTAATCTCCAAGCCCCTGTCCTACCCTGCTGCTAAATAAACTTTTAGGCTGGAGCTGGTGTAAACTATCCACCAGTTGCTGGGTCTGTACTTTGGTAAGGCCTCCCGGCATATCAAACCAAACAATCCCTAGTGGGCCGTAGCCCGTAAGCAACTCTTTCAATTGCGGAATCGCCTTCTCCCTATAGTACTTCTGATAATCCTTTTTCGATTCATCAAAATCCCAGCCGTTCTTTCCACCATTTGGCTCATGCCAGTCTATAAACTGGGAATAATAAAACCCAAATGGAATGTTTTGTTTACGTGTAGCCTCTGCAAGGGCCTTCATAGGATCCTTCCCGTATGGCGTTGCTTTTACAATATTAAAATCACTTACTTTAGAATCATACATCGCAAAACCTTCGTGATGCTTGGCTGTAATGACCATATACCTGATGCCTGCATCCTTCGCAATCCTGGCCCATTCTTCTGCATTAAAATTAACAGGATTGAAGGTTTTCGCCTCTTTAGCATAATCTGCAGCAGGAATTTTCCCTTGGTTCATAATCCATTCGCCACTGCCATAATACCTCTTTCCTTTGTATTCACCAGCCAGTTTGGAATAGAGTCCCCAGTGGATGAACATTCCAAATTTAGCCTCCTTAAACCATTTCAGATTGGGATTATCTTTTTGAAGGCTTGATTTGTCCCACATACCAGGATCTTGTTCCTGGGCAAAAGCGGGGCTACTTGCAACAGCCATTAAAACAGCAGCAGAAAGAAATATACGGGTCGAAAGTTTCATACAATCAATTAATCAGTAAACAGCAGAAATTATTTTAACGAATTCGCCTGAAGAATAAAACGAACAATAGGTTCAGGATTCGGCAGACTGTGCGGATGGTGCTTACCCTCTTTCTTGTGCACTACCGTAATTGATCCTCCTCTTTCTTTGAACATCTTTTCAAAAGGGATTGTATTCTCTTCCATAGGCACCAGTTCATCTGCATCACCGCATACATGTAATACCGGATAATGCCCTTTAACAATCAGATCAATTTTATCAATCGGGCTTACTCCAGAAGCTTTTGCCACCTCATCGGTATCAAAACCATAATCCTTTTTAAAAATTTCCCAGTCCGTTTTGCTTCCAGGCCCTTTACCTAAACCTCCTGGCCAGCTTTTCAAGTCCAGTACAGGGTTATCCGCATATACACAAGCCACTTTTTTCGGATTCAGAGCTGCCCAGTTATAGGCATACACCGCTCCCCGGCTCATTCCTTCCAGAACTACTTTTCTGGAAAGCCCCATCCCATAAAGGTAACTATAGAAGGCATTCCATAAACCCATAGCCTCCTGGTTCCCAAACCACTCGGAAGCATCACAATACACCACATGATAACCTCTTTCCAGGAGCGCAATATCAGTTTGAGGCTCGTGCCCCCAAAAACGGGCCCTCCAGATCCAGGGATGTCCCTGGGCTGCAAATTTAGGTTCCACAATAAAAGCTTTTCGTCCTTTAAACTGGAACTCCATATTTTTATACCCGTAAAATGAGCTTAAGGTAAAAGGTTCTTTAAGTTTTTTCTTCAAATCTACAGGAGCTCGTTTTAACATCAAATGGGCATATAAACGCTCTGCAATGACTTTAGCCCCTGCAGCATCCGGATGTATCTTATCTGGCAACAGACTTTCCTTATCCAGGAACAAAGAATGAAGGTCGAGCAGCTCCAGCCCTTCATCGTAAGCCACCTCTCTAACCAAAGGGAGAATTGATCTTGTAATAGCCACATCCCATATCTGGGCAGTATCTGTTGTAAATGCAGCAATAGGTGTGAGAAGAATGATTCTTGGTTTTGAAGGCAACTGCCTTAAATCCCTGATCATTTCTTTATAGTCAGATTTAAATTCAGCATAAAATTTACGGTTCACCTGCTTGCTGTCATTTGTCCCCAATTTGATAAAAACCACGTCGGGCGCACTGTTCAACGCTTCCTTCCAGGCTGGTGTGGCCGTATAAGGCTTATTTCCGTTTTTCAATAAGGTAGCCCCGCTCACTCCAAAATTCATTACCTTAAATCCAGGCCCCAACATGTTTTGAAGTTGTGCAGGATAAGCTTCAGTTAAACGGTCCTTTAAACGGGAACCAAATGTGATGCTGTTTCCAATACAGGCCACCCGGGTTTGCGCAACAGCAGTAAGTGAACAAACGACGCCAATTAAAAAACTATAAAAAAAACGGTATAATTTCATTTGTCAATTGATTAAAAAATTGACCAGCCGCACAGCATGTCCCCCGGAGGACTCGTTTTTTTGACCGCTGATCTTCAGTTCAAGTCTGTGTTTCCCCTTCCCAAGATCATCTGCCAGAAGTTTATACCAGGGCAAATGAAGACCTTTACTCCATTGGGTATATAAATCCAATGCCGGATAAGACTTCCCATCTATAGTATATTCCACTATTCCCGCATCAGGCCCGGCCAGACAGGCCACCCCAATCACACTACCCTCAAAATCCAGTACAAAGGCATCACCCGCAGAAGAACCTTCTAACACCGGTACATGATTGAACCCATTTCTCGCAGACACACCATCAGCCGGAGTCCAGTCCGGTCTTTGTACGAAGCCTTTTAACGATTTTGCATGCTGAATCCCATAATAGTTTCCATGGCTGTAATTCCCTTTATCCATTGCTTCAGGAAGTTTCCTTACCTCCAGTCCTTTCTGTTTCAATCCATCGTTATAGAGCAGTAAAGTCTGGATGGTATGGGCATACAGTTCCTGCCCAAAAGGAGCAGGATGCAAATCTTTAAAATCCTTTTCCCAGGTAAACTCCCCCGTATTGATGCGATCAGTAACCTCCTTGGCCAGGTTAATGAAAGGCAGATGATAATATTTTGCCATATCCTCATGTACCTGAACCTCCACAGGAACTTTACCAGTATGGTAATCGTTCATTTTATCCGGATCTACAAAAGCCATCATCACCAGGTCCATCTCCGGATTTGACGCCAAAGATTGCCTGATGATCCCTTCTAATGCCCTCCGCTGTATTTTTTCAGAAGTTTCATTGACTCTGTCGTTCACCGCTGATTCCACAAATAGCAGATCTACCTTTCCTTTGTCCAGCACATCCGTCTTTAACCGGAAGGCATGAGGCAAACTTCCCAAAGAAGGAATTCCTGCATTTAGAAAATCGAATTTCACCTCCGGATACTGCTTTTCAAGCATGGCCATCACCTGCTTCCGCCAGCCTTTCATATCAGTAATAGATCCACCAAGAAATACCACTTTAACTGGCTTCTGATGCTTGATCAGAAAAAATGAGTTATTCAGTTTTCCATAGTTACTGATATAAGCCTTACTATCCAATTGGGCATTCGCCCCTATCCAGGAGAGGCCAGCAAACAATAAATATATATATTTCTTCATGAATACTAAATTCTGCAAGCATTTAATCCAACGCACCGGTTTTCATGTTTCCACCGTCCATTGCCCTCGCTTTGATCTTTCCGTTCACCTCCACTTTTATTACAGATGCAATGGCATCAGGTGCCTGCTGAGGTAAATATACCGTATTACCTTCCGTCTTTAATGCCAATTTACCGGCCAGCAAAGCAGCAGAACGCACTTTATTTTCCAGTCCGGGAATTTCAAGTTTACCATCTTTTGGCCAGTTGAATACAGTAAGATATAACGTTGTACCCTTATCCGTCTCTTTACTGGTGATCCTACCCCAGCTTACCTCCTCCAAAGGATCTGCTTTAGTGGCATAAATAGCCTCTCCGTTTACTTTCATCCATTTTCCAATATCGCGAAGCCTGTCTACACTTTCCTGCGGAAAAGTTCCATCTGGCTTAGGCCCAACATTGAGCAGGTAGTTACCACCTTTAGAGGCAATATCTACAAGGTTTCTGATCAATGTTTCTGAACTTTTCCAATTCGTATCCTTCGTCCTGTAGCCCCAGGTGCCGTTCATCGTCATACAAGTTTCCCAGTCTTTCCCGTCCAGTTCTTTTCTTGTTGGAATTTTTTGTTCCGGCGTCTTGGTATCTCCAGGAAAATTCGGCCTTTTCAAACGGTCATTGGTAATGATATTCGGTTGCAGTTTCAGTACATCATTTAACTTCTGCGCTGCCTCATCCGTCATATTTGTAGGCGTATCCCACCATAAAACAGCAATATCCCCATAATTACTTAAAATCTCTTTTACCTGTGGCACAGCAACACGATCAATATACTGATCAAAAGTTGCCGTTTCCTGTGCAGGATCCCAGTGTCCTTTATGTGCTAAGGTATAGGCATCAATCTTTGTAGAATCCGGGTTCGCCCAACCTTCACGCATTTCTTTTCTTGCAGCAGATCCACCAGGATTATTCCAGTCCTGCGCATGAGAATAGTAAAACCCCAATTTAACACCATACTTTTTACATGCTGCGGCTAAAGGCTTCAGTACATCTTTACCGTAAGGTGTAGCATCAGCAATATTCCATTTACTGGCGTTTGACTTGAATAAAGCAAAGCCATCGTGATGTTTGGCCGTAATCACAATATATTTCATGCCAGCATCCTTAGCCATTTTAACCCAAAGATCTGCATCATACCGAGTTGGATTAAATTCTTTGGCTTTCGCCTGATACTCCGCTACCGGAATCTTCGAGCGGTTCATAATCCACTCTGCCCCGCCACGAGTCTGCTCATGACCATGGTATACACCTGCCCATTGTGCGTAAACACCCCAATGGATAAACATTCCAAAACGGGCCTCCCGCCACCACTTCATTCTTTCATCTTTAGAGAGTTTTGTCTGCGCAAAAGACGCCTGATTAAACATCAGAAACAACAGTAACAAGGAACTTATTCTTTTCATCATTGAAATATTATTTTGTTTTTTAATGGTAATGAAGCTATATTCTCTATAAAATTATTACTAAAGTCGGGTCTAAGCGACCAATCATTAGCCAATCATTCAACTATCCCGGCATTAAGGTACAGGGATCAGGTCTATTTCCAACAGTTTCATCACCTCTGTTGCAGAACTATCCAATGCCTTCAGACTCAGATGATGAAGCCCTGCTGCCAGTTTTATTGTGCCAATTGATTCTGTAGCCGGCTCCATACTTTTTCCGGGTGCAGCGGTAGTCTTAACTAGGTTGGTATCATCCACAAGTAAAGCATACCTCACCGGATGATCATTTTCTGGAATGTATTTGATCCTGACTTTATAACTGGCTTCCGCATTGGTTTTAAATGTCCAGCGCACTTGTTGTTCTGGTTTTTTCCAACCAGTGATATAATACCTATTGGTTTTACCATCTCCAAAACCAAAGCCTTTTCCAATCAGTTCAGCATCAAAAGCCAGGAGCCTGGTTTCCATACCTTCAGAAGCGACAAGCCTAACCGGATCTGTTTTTAAGGCTCCTTTCAGGGGCAGCACAATCACTGTATTTAGCGTATCCGGCATTACCTTCGGCACTTCCAATTCTACTGTGCCACCTTTATGTACCATTTTCAATGTCTTTCTGGAAGCATCAGCGAGAAAATAGGGTTCTCCAACTGCACTTTCCAGCCCACCCAAAACAATTTTCCCATTCAATGGCCAGTTGAACACATGAAGATATACTTTGTCTTTTGCCAGCGTGGTTACCCCCCAGCTTTGCAGTGGTAAAGAAGTTTGACCAGCCTTATAGATACTTTCTCCATTTTGTTTGTTCCAGCGTGCAATACCAGCCAGTATTTCCGAATCTTTCTGATCAAATTTACCATTACCCATAGGGCCAATATTCAGCAATAAATTCCCTCCTCTGGAAACGGCATTGGCCAATAACCGCACAAAAAAACCTACAGGCTTATGACTATGGTCATTCCGCGAATAGCCATAAGACTCATTAGTGGTTGGAATCGCCTCCCAGTCTCCGGTTACAGGTGCAAATTCCGCCGGCCTGTCGCCCGTATTTTTATAATCTCCAAAATTCGTATTCCCATTCCTGGCCAGCCTTCCGTTCACGACAACATTTGGATCCGCTTTTCTAATGGCCTCCAAAATGCGGAGATTTTCTGAAAAAGGAAGTTTATGTGGTGTATCAAACCACAAGATATCCGGATGATATTTACGGATCAGTTCCTGAATCTGAGGAATCGCCTTTTCATTAACATATTTAACCGCCTTAGGCAACCATTCCGGATGTTGGTCGAACCAATTTGCACCACCAATCAACTGATCTCCCCCTGGATTGTGGTATTCCCAATCATTTCCAGGTGCATTAGGATCTTCCCAGTCAAAGGCATGTGAATAATAAAAGCCGAATTTCATTCCATGCTTTTTTGCTGCTGCCGCCAGTTCGGCCATTGGATCTCTTTTAAATGGGGTCTGATGGGCCAGATCAAACTCCGAAACTGCCGAAGGATACATTGCAAACCCATCATGGTGTTTTGCTGTGATGATCATGTAGTTCATTCCGGCATTCTTGGCAGCCAGAACCCATTTTTCAGCATTGAACTGAACCGGATTAAAGGTATGCGCCAGATCCAGGTAAGCTGCCCTCGACACTTTTTCTTTACGCATCAGATGCTCAGAATATCCGTTCACTGTTTTCCCTTTCCATACGCCACCCGCTTCTGAATAGACGCCCCAGTGGATAAACATGCCAAATTTAGCCTCCCTCCACCATTTGATCCGCTGATCATGAGTTTCCATAGAAGTTTTCCACCAACCATTCACTGCGCGGTCTATCTCAGACTGGTCCCGGGCTTGCGCCTTATTAAACATATCTTTATCCTCGTCCCCTTTCACCTGCGACAGCACCTGTCCGGACAGCCCCAGCAGCAGACATATCGATATACAATACTTCTTCATGATCTATATTTGGTTATAGAGGCAAGTAAGCAATAAAAAACAACTATCCATTTTCCCAGCTTGGCTTAAAGTTCAGCTATTTTGGCAAAAAAGATAGTTGTTACGAAAGATTGAACGGTACCGGTACGGCCAAATTAGGCCGACATAAACTCCTTCTGATAAATCAACGGGCTTTTACCAGTTATACTTTTAAAGCATTTATGAAAACTTGCAAAGTTGTTAAAACCACTCTCATAACAAACCTGCTTAATATTCAATTTATTATCAATCAGAAGCTTACATGCCTGACCAACTTTAATTTCTGTTAAAAACTGGGAATAAGTCTTTTGAGTAAAGGACTTAAAATAACGGCAAAAAGAATTTGGACTAATCCGTGCAATCTCTGCAATCTCCTCTAAATTGATCTTGTTCCGGAAATTCGCAAAAGTATATTCATAAATATCCTTGATCCTGTCGTTGCTGATCTCTTCTTTATGCTGAACATAACCAATTGAAGACAACAATTCCAGCTGATCACATTTAGAAATCTCTACCAGTGCCTGGATCAGGCAAATAATCCGCTCCGTTCCCTCTGCATGCAACATATATGCAAGAATTTCCTCCACCTTCTTTTTATTTCTGCCTTCTACTTTAATACCTCTTTTCGCCTTTTCAAGAACGTCTTTCAAAGGCTTATTTTCCGGCAGGTTAAGAAAATACTCTCCCAAAAAGCTTTCCGAAAAATGAGCAACCTTTACATCTGCATAATTTTCAGATCCTTCTTCCTTATACCCTTCATCAAATCTCCAGTAATGGGCAAGATTAGCACCAATCAGCGCCAGGTCTCCAGATTGAAACTCAGTGATGCTATCACCAACAAACTGAGTTCCTTTACCTTTCACAAAATGGATCAGCTCCACTTCAGGATGATAATGAAACTTATTGTTCATACTCGGTTTCAAATCATGACGTACGCTGAAGGATTGTGTAGGACTTTTTGAAATTTTTAGCAGTTGAGGTTTCATACATTCTAAATTTAAACCTTGAAAATTGTAGAATACAATTCAGCAAAGGGAGTTAAAATTTATTTTGGTTTATATTTGTTTTCTAAAGTTGAGGAACTTATTTCAGAATTAAGTTGTACATTCTCCTCAAAGGTGTGTACAAAACAAACATGGTATGAACAGAAAGATAAGTGAAGAAATCAAAATTGATCCTTCAGATGTACATCAAAACTTTAAAGACGTCAGTATAAAATTATTCTGCTGCAGGTACTGGATCCTGGAAGAATGGGAATGTAACGACCTCAGATCACCCTTCTGGAGAATCTACCACAATTCTGTTGATGGCTCTTCCATTTGCCACAAAGGCAAAACCATTCCAATGAACCAGCAAACCATCCTGGTCATTCCGCCAAACACCTCCTTTTCCTCTCAGTTTAAACATCCCTTCAACAAAGAAGATGAATCCATAAAAGGCAGAAAGTTTACAGAGCAAGATCATCTTGAACAGCTGGCTGCAAAAGGAAAAGTAGACCACCTGTTCATTCATTTCTCCCTTGGCTATCCTCTGGACTTTGTGCGCAGCGGCATACATGAAATCCAATTTGATGAAAGAAATAAAAGCGCTCTTGAACAAATCAAAAAAGCCTGCATCTCAGAAACCATCACCAGTTTCCAGGAAGGCCTGCGGACCAAACAACTGGTGGCAGACTGCTTACTCCAGCTGCCAGCAGAGATCTGGGACTCAGGAAATATAGATCACCGGATCCTGAAATCCATCAAATTCATGGAGGCCAATTTCAAAAGAAAGATCACCAATGATCAGCTGGCTGATGCCGCAAACATGGCTACGAATTCCTTTGCCAGGCTTTTCAAAACCAGTACAGGTACAGCCACGCAGCAATACATCTTAAAACTCCGGATACAGGCTTCCTGTAACCTCATGCACCACACCAACAAGTCCCTCGACGAAATCTCGTATGAATGCGGCTTTTCAGACCGCCATCATTTCTCCAAAATCTTTAAAAAGATCCTTAAAGTAACTCCTTCAGATTACAAAAAGCAATTAAAAATGGTCTAACCTGCCGGAACTATCGTATATACTTTATTTTTCTCCGTTTTAAAACTAATCCTGTATTTACCCAAGCTATTAATCTCCTGCAGCTTTACACCGGCTGCATTTTCATATTTTCCAGTCTCGGTAAATGACATCAGCGGATTTACACCGTCCTTTTCAATAACCTTAACCTCAAGTACCTTTACAGGAACAGTAGTTCTCAATACACAATTCCCACCTGCCAGCGAAGTGATCTTTGCCTGACTCAGTTTACCGCCGGCCCATTTAATGTTCACTTCAAAATTACCACGGCCTTTAATCCCTTTAATTTCTCCTTCCGGCCAGGCATCAGGCAAAGCTGGCAATAAATTCAGTTCACCGCTATGGCTTTGCAGCAACATTTCTGTAATACCTGCAGTAGCCCCAAAATTACCATCAATCTGAAAAGGCGGATGTGCATCAAATAAATTCGGATAGGCACCTCCTCCACTCATCTGCTCCTTCGCCTTGCCCGGATCAATATAATTCAGACCGGAGAGAATCATCTTATAAGCGTGGTTACCATCAAGTAATCTGGCCCACCAGTTGATTTTCCAGGCCATTGACCAGCCTGTGCTTTCGTCTCCCCTTTGCAACAGAGACTGTTTGGCTGCCGCCGCAAGTTCAGGCGTTCTGAGCGGAGAAATCTGGTCTCCGGGATACAAACCAAACAAATGAGAAATATGACGGTGTTTATCATTGGGATCATCCCAATCGTTAAACCATTCCTGTAATTGTCCATAACGTCCAATATGATAAGGATACAGCAGTGGAATCATCTTCTCCAGTTTAGATTTAAATTCCTGATCCGTATTTAAGATTTCTGCAGTTTTAACCGTATTGGAAAAAAGTTCTCTGATGATCGCCATATCCATCGTACTGGCTTTGGACAGCTGGTATTCTTTTCCTTCAATCTTAACCGTATTTTCTGGTGAAGTAGAGGGATTAGTCACATAATAAGGTGTCTGATTGTCTTTAACCAGCCAGCTCAACATAAACTGCGCTGCCCCTTTCATTAATGGGTAGGCCTTTTCCTTTAAGAATTTCTGGTCTCCTGTAAATTCATAGTGTTGCCAAACATGCTGGCAGAACCAGGCTCCAGCCATTGGCCAGGCCGACCATCTGGGCATCCCCTTAGGATCCCAGTCGTAGCCTCCCGCCGGAGAAGTCTTGGCCCAGATATCAGAGTTGTGATGGGCAAGCCATCCCTCTTGTATATTATAATTCACTTTAGCCGTTTTGGCACCGTTTATAGCCAGTTGCTCCATAAAATTGAAGAGCGGCTCATGACATTCAGACAAATTGGTATTCTCTGCCAGCCAATAGTTCATTTCTGTATTGATATTGGTGGTATAATTGCTGCTCCAGGGCGGTTGAACCAGGTCATTCCAGATACCCTGAAGATTAGTCGCCCGAGAATCTTTTCTTGAGCTGGAGATCATCAGATAACGTCCAAACTGATAATAAAGCATTTGTAAATGCGGATCTGCCCCACCCTTATTTAAACGAAGCATCCTTTCATTGACCGGCAACTTCAAAGCCTCCGCATTAACAGGAAGATTAAAACTCACTCTTTTGAACAAACGCTGATAGTCGGCAAGATGTGCTTTTTTCATCGTCTCATAAGTTTTTCCGTAGGCCAGCAGGATGTGTTGTCTGGCCTCAACAGCAGGATCTTTTCCTTCCAGCCCTGGCGACTTATCAATACCATTAAAACTAGTTCCTGAACTGAGATATAAGGTAACCGCATCTGCACCAGATACAGTCAATGCATTTCCAGACCTTTTCACCGATCCACCTTCAGGTTTGACGCGCAGGTGAATCTCGAAGTTCATACCTTCCCCTTTCCAGTCGTCATATTCAACCTGCTTGGGTTCATAATCACGATTGGCTACAAATTTTGGTGCTTTACCTTTTAAAACCAGATCCTGGTCGTCCGGAGCATTTACCTGATATTTCAATTTGCTGGAAAGCCCCGCATTAAACTGAATTGCTCCTTTACGGTCCGCGCTGATCCTGACCACAAGTACCCGGTCTGGATAACTGATAAAAGCCTCCCTTGTGTACGTAACACCCGCAATCTTATAACTCACCTTAGCAATTGCGGTATTCAAATCCAAATCCCGCATGTAAGCCGCAGCCGTAGAATCCTTTAATTTAAAATCCAGGATCAAATCACCCAATGGCAAATACTTCGCAGAATAAGGTCCCTGCATTTTTTTCCAAAGCTTGGCCGCTTCATCATATTTCCCTTCAAAAACTGCCTTTCTAACCTCCGGAAGTACAGTTGGCCCATTGGGATTATTCCCATCATTTGGACTGCCAGACCAGAGTGTATTGTCGTTAAGCTGCAAGCGCTCTTTACTCACCCTTCCAAAAACCATAGCACCCAAACGACCATTTCCAAGAGGTAAAGCTTCCTCCCATACCCCGGCAGGTTTGGCATACCACATCCTAAGGCCAGAATCTTTCTGCTGCCCCATAGCATAGGAAGTCCAAAAAAGAACCGCAACTAAAATCGTTTTCTTCTTCATATCGAATCGTTTTCTATCAGGTAAATGGTTAAACTCCTTGGTCCATGGGCACCAATCACCAGACTCTGTTCAATATCAGCCGTTTTCGAAGGTCCGGCGATAAAAGATCCGAAGCCAGTACGGCTCACATCTGTTTTTTGATAAGCATGATGCATCGTTGGTACAATTTCTTTCTCTTCTAATACAACAAACAAGTGTTCACAAATAAAAGGTAACAGACGGTTCACCATAGCAAGCTCGTCTACCCAAACTGCACTGTTTTCAGCTACACCAAAAGAACCTCTTATATATAAGGTATGTAGTAAAGCAAGATCAGTAGCTTTCCAGGCTTTCATTTTCAGCCGGTCCTCTTCTGTACAATCAATGGCATCGATGCAGAACTTCTCCTGATCTTCTCCAGCAAACCGCCTCTTTACTTCTTCCAGGCTCTTTACCCGGATCAGCTGGCCGCCAATCTTTGTCAACACCTGTTCAAATACAACTGCAGGTTCATCATAACGGATTAACCGTTCAAAATCAATCACCGGCAAATCCCTCTGGGCAGGCTGGTTCTCCGCCGCTGCCTGTAAAATACGATCTCTGGAATTCATTAGCTTCTGTTTTTTTGATACCATTCTCCAAAGCTTTCCGCTGGAGGTGCAGGCATATCCCTTTGTTTATACCAGGGGTTAAATCCATTATTCACCAAAAAAGGTGCATATTTTAGTGTCGTTCTGCCCATTTTTCCTGAAAAATGGTATAAAGCCGGGCTCGATAATACCGCAGCCATGCCCTCCATACCCAGTTTTTTGGAAACAGGTGCATATCCCGCCTGCACAATCACCTGTCTCCACTTGTACAGTTGTTCGTGAATATCAATCTTCACCGGACACACGTTACTACAGGAACCACAAAGTGTAGATGCAAATGGTAAATCCGCATTGGCTTTCATATCCAGATTTGGATTTAATATAGAACCAATAGGCCCGGCAACCGCAGTATGGTAACTATGACCACCGCTTCTGCGATAAACAGGACAAGTATTAAAACAAGCGGCACAGCGGATACATTTCAGGGAATTCCTGAAATCGGCGCGGCCGAGCTGTCTTGTCCTTCCGTTATCTACAATCACCAGGTGCATTTCCTGTCCTTCTCTCGGACGATGAAAATGGCTTGAATACGTTGTAACTGGCTGTCCGGTGGCACTCCTGGCCAACAGGCGCAGAAAAACACCAAGGTGCTCTGCTTTAGGAATTATTTTTTCAATGCCCATACAAGCAATATGGACATCGGCCTTATGTGCCCCCATATCTGCATTCCCTTCATTAGTACAAACCACAAATCCGCCTGTTTCTGCAATCGCAAAATTAACCCCGGTAATGGCCAGTTCTGAAGCGATAAAATAATCCCGGAGGTGCTGCCTTGCAGCCTCTGTTAAATATTGGGGATCATTATTTCCCTTCTCTGTATCCAGGAAATCGTGAAATGTATCACTTACATCCTGCTTCTTCAAATGTATAGCAGGCAATACAATATGGCTTGGTGCTTCCTTTCTGAGCTGAACAATGCGTTCACCCAAATCCGTATCCACTACACTAATCCCCTTCTGGATCAGGTATTCGTTAAGGTGACACTCTTCGGTCAGCATACTTTTACTTTTCACAATCCTTTTCAGGTCATGATCTGCAATAATCTGATGAACAATCCGGTTATGTTCTTCTCCATCTGCTGCCCAATGCACCCGTATCCCATTCGCTATAGCCTTTTGCTCAAAACTTTCCAGGTAATGGCTCAGATTAGAAAGCGTATGATCTTTAATCTGTGATGCCCATTCCCTCAACTGTTCCCATTCCGGTATTCCATGAGCAGCCAGATCTCTTTTCTTTCTGACAAACCACAAAGTTTCATCGTGCCAGTCGGTCCGCTCCTCATCTTTAATAAATTGCGCCGCAGCCTGGGCATGATCCTGTACTTTCATGACAAATGATGGTTTAAGATTTCTGCGATATGAATAATTTTGACCTTACTTCCCCTGCGCTTTAAAATACCCTCCATATGCATCAAACAGGAAAGATCGCCTGCTGTAATATATTCTGCCCCATTCCTTTCATGATCCAGCACCCGGTCTTTTCCCATTTTAACAGAAACAGCTTCCTCTGTTACGCAAAAGGTGCCACCAAATCCGCAGCATTCATCCTTTCTGTCCAGTTCCACCAATTCCAGCCCTTTTACCATAGACAACAAATGTCCAGGTTTAGAAAAAGGCTCAGCCACGAGTTCTGTCATCTGGGAAAGCTTCAATCCACGCTGTCCGTGACAACTTTGATGAAGCCCGACTTTATAAGGAAACGAAGCCTCCAGTTTTTCAATTTTTAAAACATCTACCAGGAATTCTGTCAGTTCATAAACCTTATTCCGGATATCCTGCGCAGCTTCTTCATTTTCTTCTATATGCAAATGATCCTTGATGTGCATTACACAACTACCCGAGGGGCAAACAACATAATCATAGCCCGAAAAATTCTCTACAAACAAGCTATTACAGCCCTTGGTCAGGTGCTCAAAGCCAGAATTGGCCATCGGTTGCCCGCAGCAAGTTTGATTTTTAGGATAACTGACGTCCAGTCCAAATTTCTCCAAAAGCTCCAGTGTAGCAATGGCCGCTTTAGGATAAAACTGATCCACATAACAAGGAATAAATAAAGCAACCTTCATATTATCCGTTATTTAAAGCACGGTCCAGATGTACATAACCCCCATCTACATGCAGCAATTGCCCGGTGGTATGACTGGATCTTTCTGATAGCAAAAACAAGGTCATATTGGCAATCTCTTCTGCCGTGGTCATCCTTTTCCCCAATGGAATCTTATCTACAATAGATTTCAATTTTTCTGTAGGGTTTTCTAAAGTATTGATCCAGGTCTGGTACAATGGCGTAAAACACTCAGATACGATGACTGCATTCACCCTGATGCCATAAGGTAATAATTCTACCGCCCATTCACGGGTCAGCGCATTTCTCGCCCCATTAGAAGCGGCATAGCCTGAAGTCCCGCCTTGTCCGGTCTCCGCTGTCTTAGAGCCAATATTCACAATAGATCCGCCCGATGCCTTTAATGATGGCAGGGCATACTTGGCCATTAAAAAATAATGGACCACATTTTTGTGCAAGCTATCTACAAAATCAGCATAACTGCCATTTTCAAGGCCAATACTATCATTTACACCAGCATTATTCACCAGGCCATCTATACGGCCAAACTGACGGATCACCTCATTTACAGCTCGTTCACACGCCTCCGGCTCTTTTAATTCTGCTTTTATCTGGGCAGCCTTTCCTCCAGCCAGCTCTATTTCTCTAACCACTTTTAAATTATCAGCCTCTTTCCGGCCAATAATTACCGGTATTGCTCCTTCCTGTGCCAGCAATTTTACAATCCCTTCTCCAATGCCCTTCGCACCACCGGTCACAACAATTATTTTATTCTTTAATTGTAAATCCATTTTATCTGCTTATAATTTATAGAAACGCACTGCATTATCCCTCCAGAACTCATCTTGTTCCTGTTTTGAGAATGACAAAGTATAATCCTCCATCAACCTGGTTACCTGGCCGTATGTTGCTGCCAGCCTGCATACGGGCCAGTCGGAGCCAAACATTACCCTTCCGGTTCCAAACGCTTCAAACAAGACGTCCAGATAAGGTTTAAAATCCGCTGCGTTCCAGTTCGTCAGATCTGCTTCTGTAACCATACCTGATGCTTTGCAATACAAATTTTCATGCCTGGCCAATGCCTTGATTGCACGGCTCCAGTCGCTTATTTTTCCATTTTTAATATCAGGCTTTCCCAGATGGTCAAGAACAAAAGGCTGATCCGGGAACTCAGCAACCAGGGTTTCTGCATACTCCAGCTGATCCGGAAAAACCAAAATATCATAAGTATAACCGTGTTTCCCAAGTAATTCAATACCTTTTTTAAAGGCCGGGCGCAACATCAGTGCCCGGTCTTGCTCTCCCTGCAAAATATGCCTGAAGCCTTTTAATTTATCATACCCATGGTAACCAGAAAGTTTATCTTCCAGATCCCTTGCCTGAAGATCCACCCAACCCACAACTCCTTTAATGAAGGAATGCTCTTCTGCATTTTTAAGCTGGAACAAGGTCTCTTCGTCCGACTGGTCGGCCTGCACCACCACACATCCTTCAAAACCATAATGTGTCAAAATGGGCAGCAGGTGCTCCGGCATAAAGTCATCCTTCAGAATGCTCTCCTGGTCACTTATCCAGGTATCTCGTTCAGCCTGGTAAATCCAGAAATGTTGATGTGAATCAATTCTTGACATAATTTTTAGCCACTTGCTTAGAAGTACCCAACCCATCTATCCCCAATTCTACCACATCGCCATCTTTAAGGTACACCGGCGGATTAAAACCCAAACCTACACCTGCTGGTGTACCGGTAGAGATCACATCCCCAGGAAGCAAGGTCATGAACTGGCTCACATAAGAAATCACAAAAGGCACATCAAAAATGAAGTTTGAAGTATTGCCATCCTGCATCATTTTACCGTTCACACTTAACCAAAGGCGAAGATTATTCACGTCTTTAATCTCATCCTGTGTCGCCAAAAAGGGACCTATAGGTGCAAAAGTATCACAACCCTTTCCTTTGTCCCAGGTACCATTCCGTTCAATCTGGAATTCTCTTTCCGAAACATCATTATGTAAAGCATATCCTGCAACGTAATCCAGCGCCTCTTCCTTTTCAACATAAGAAGCTTTTTTACCAATCACAACTGCAAGCTCCACTTCCCAATCTGTTTTCACCGAATTTTTGGGAATGGTGATCTGGTCAAACGGACCAGTTAATGCCGTTGTCGATTTCATAAAAATCACTGGCTCCGGAGGAAGGGGTGCATTGGTTTCCTTAGCATGGTCTGCATAATTCAATCCTATACATACAATTTTAGAAGGACGTGCAATTGGCGAGCCCAATCTTTCTCCTTCTGCAATAGCATTCAATTTTCCTTTATGCTCCTGAAGGAACTGCTCCAAACGCACTAATCCATTATTTTCAAAAAAGGCCTCATTATAATCTTCACCAAAAGCAGAAGTATCGTACTTTACATCGTCAATAATTACACCTGTTTTTTCTTTACCCGCAAGGCCCCATCTAATTAACTTCATAATCTAATTCTTTAATTGTTCAATTTTATAAAACCTCCGTCGAGAGGATAATCATTTCCTGTAATAAATCCAGATTCATCCGAGCATAGATATAAGGCTAAGTTAGCCACTTCTTCTGGTTTACCCATCCTGCCCATCGGCTGGCTTTTCGATAATTTCTCAAAGATCTCTTCTTCCTGTCCGGCATAGTTTTTGGCAATAAAGCCATCTACAAAAGGGGTGTGCACCCTGGCCGGAGAAATACTATTGCAGCGGATATGGTCGGCCATATAATCCCGGGCAACAGATAAGGTCATGGCATAAATTGCTCCTTTGCTCATAGAATAAGCAAAACGATCTGTAATCCCAACTACAGCAGCAATAGAAGCCATATTCAAGATCACACCACCGCCTGCCTTTTTCAACAAGGGAATCGCTGCATATAAACAGTTATAGGCACCTTTAACATTTACATTAAATACCTTAACAAAATCCTCTTCACTCGTGGTATCTGCCTTACCAATATGGGCAATCCCGGCATTGTTCACCAGGATATCTACACTGCCAATTTGATTAAAAGTATCCAGTACCTGTTCCTGGCGGCTTACGTCACAACCATAAGCCAAGGCATTACCACCTGCAGCCTTAATTTCCTGAACGGTCTCTGATGCACCATCGGCATTCAATTCAATAATATGTACGGCTGCTCCCTGTTTGGCAAAACAGAGGGAAATCGCTTTTCCTATTCCGCTTCCACCGCCGGTAATCACCGCCGATTTTCCTTTTAAACTAAACATGATCTATATAATTTATAATGAAACTCCTCTTTTCCAAGGGATGAAATCATCCTGATTTAACAATACTGCTTTAGGAGTTATTTCGCCACTGGCTGCTTTGATACAATATTCTAAAATCTCCTCGCCCATCTGCTCAATGGTTTTTTCACCGCGAATAATTGCTCCGGTATCAATATCAATAATATCGCCCATTCTATTGGTAAGCGCTGTATTCGTCGCTATTTTAATAACAGGACAAACAGGGTTTCCTGTTGGCGTACCTAAACCAGTAGTAAAGAGGATTAACGTAGCGCCACTAGCGGCTTTTCCAGTGGTTGCTTCCACATCATTTCCAGGAGTGCATACCAAGCTTAAGCCTGGTTTAGTTGCAGGTTCTGTATAATCCAAAACATCTACAACCGGAGAAGTACCTGCCTTTTTAGCTGCTCCTGTACTTTTGATCGCGTCCGTAATTAAGCCATCTTTTATATTTCCAGGTGATGGGTTCATGTGAAATCCCGAACCCACGGCATGGGCTTGCGCATCATATTCCTGCATAAGTCTGATAAACTTATCAGCCGTAGGTTTATCTACACATCTATCAATAATGTTTTGCTCAGCTCCACATAATTCCGGGAATTCTGCCAACAGAACCTTAGCACCAAGGGCAACTAACAAATCAGAAGTATAACCAACTGATGGGTTAGCAGAGATACCACTAAAGCCATCGCTGCCACCACACTTAACACCAACACAAAGCTGACTTAGTGGAGCAGGACTTCTTTCTATTTTATTGATCTCCGTTAAACCGGCGAAGGTTTTAAGAATTGCATATTTTACCAGTTGATCT